>DATLOJ010000022.1:0-37398 GCA_035536315.1 Actinomycetota bacterium
TGGGTGAATCGAGGACAACGTCTTCGATAGTTAGTGGCGCGTCGTAGGCCTTCAGAACGGCGGCTCGCATGCCGGCGATGATAAGCGGCCCCTCGCCGCGCGCTCCTATGATGCCCATCCATGCAGGAGCTGCGTTTTGGCATCGCGGGCATTCGCGACACGAAGGACCTTGAAGGCTCGATAGCAAATCTGGTGGAGCGCGGGTTCGCCGCGTGCGAGGTGCAGTTCGTCAAGGAGTTCACGCTTAAAGAGCCGGAAGCGAAGAAGTTTGGAGACATGGCCCGCGATGCGGGAATCCGATTGTCGGTACACGCTCCCTACTTCGCACAGCTCACCACGAAGGAGCCCGACCGGCTGAAGCTTCACCTCGGGGGCCTCCACCACTCGTGCAAGCTCGCCGCACAGATGGGCGCTCACGTTGTGGTCTGTCACCCGGGCAGCCGCGGCGAGGCGGAGCCGGACGAGCTGGTCGAGCGCGTCGACCGCAATCTCGAGGCCCTCGGCCCCCGAATCGCGGACCTGGGTGGTGTTCGCCTTGGCCTCGAAACGTGCGGACGCAGGTCCCAGTTCGGATCACTCGGCGACATCGCCCTGCTGGTGAAGCGACACCCGTTCACGACTGTCGTTGTCGACTACGGTCACATCCACGCGCTATCGAACGGTTCGCTGAAGGACGGGGCGGCCCTTGATGCCTTGTTCTCCTACATCACCGAGAACTTCTCACATGAGCATCTGTGGCCGCTTCACACACATTTCTCCGACAACGAGTTTGGCGACGCGGGGGAAAGAAGACACGTCCCCTACGGCGCAGGAACTTTGCGGATCAGACACGTGGTCGAGGGGGCGGCACGGCACAACCTTGCATTGACCGTCATATCCGAGCACAAAGAGGACGGTTCTCACGACTCCATCCTTGCCGAGCTGAAACAGATCGAGGCTCCTTTGATTGGCACCGCCTCTGCTCCGGCCCCCGCCCCCGGTGCAGTGAGAAAGCTGCCGGTTGAACCTCGCGGCGAGGTTCACATCTTCAAAAACGGCGTGCGCGAAGTTCGAATCACCAACATAAACAAGGTTCTCTTTCCCGACGACGGACTCACCAAGGGCGACCTGGCCACCTACTACTACAACGTTGCGCCGATGATGCTGCCGTTCCTTCGCGACAGACCGATCAATATGCAAAGAGTTCCATCCGGGATATACGGCGAGGCCTTCTATGAAAAGCAATGTCCGAAGGGAGCCCCAGACTGGGTTCGGACAGTCCCCGTACCGTCCGACGGAGGCAAAAGGACGATCGACTTCGTCATTGCAGACGACGTCTCTACGCTGGTTTGGCTGGCCCAGATCGCGAGCGTCGAAGTCCATGCTTGGACCAGCAAATGGCCGGCCCTCGACGAGCCGGACTTTGCGGTGCTCGACCTTGATCCGCACGAGCCAATCGAGTTCGAAGATGTACGGACCGTCGCCAAGCTTGTCAACGTTGTCTTGGGGAAGCTCGACATCAAGAGCTTCGCGAAGACGTCCGGGGGATCCGGCATCCAGGTATTCATCCCGCTGAATCCCGGCCACACCTATTCGCAGGTGAGAGCGTTTTGCTCGGCGGTCGGCGGCCTCATACGCGCTGCCTATCCGGAGAAGGTGACCCTGGAACCGTCGAAGCCGAAGAGGGCCGGCAAGGTTTTCATCGATGCCAACCAAAACGCGAAGAGCAAGACGCTTGTAGCGCCGTATTCGGTAAGGCCCTATCCGGGAGCGACCGTTTCGACGCCGATATCGTGGGAGGAGCTCGACGACGAGTTCTACCCGGAGCAGTTCACCATCCAAAGCGTCGTCGAAAGAATTGGAGTGGTAGGAGATCTGTTTCGACCGGCACTCAGCATCAGACACGATCTTGGTCCCGCCCTCGAGAGGTTGGGTGTCGAATGAGATGAACCGGCCAGGGACGTAAGAGAAGGAAAGTTGGAGGAGCCTCCCTCAGAAGAGCCGCCCCTAAAAACGAGAAGGGGCCGCGCCCTGGCAGTTATCAGCGGCCTCCGTGTCGATCCGGCCCCCCTGCGCGAGTCACGTGACTTCCGGCTCCTTTGGTTTTCAACCATCGTTTCGGAGTTCGGAACTCACATCACTTTCGTTGCGGTGACGTTTCAGGTTTACAAGTTGACACGGTCGGCGGCGATGGTGGGGCTCATCGGCCTGGTGAAGTTCGTTCCCCTGGTTGCATCGTCGATCCTGGGCGGGCCGCTTGCCGACCGGTTGGACAGAAGACGGCTACTGCTGGTCACGCAGATGGTTTATGCCGTGAGCTCCACGATCCTGGTCATTGCTGCGCTGATGGAGCGGCCCCCACTGCTCCTGATCTTCGGGGCCGTGGCTCTGACGGCCGCCGTGCAGGGTGTGGACTCACCGGTCAGGTCATCGATGACCCCGAACCTGGTCCGGAGGGAGCAACTTCCAGGCGCGCTGGCACTGAAGCAGGTTGCATGGAACCTGACTGCGGTGGTCGGCCCAGCTGTGGGCGGCCTGGTAATCGCAAGGTTTGGTCTGCCCGTCGCATACGGGCTAGATGTCCTCTCCTATGTGGCCGCGATGGGCTTCACGCTGATGCTGCGCCCGATGGCTCCGGACCGCAGCGGGGAGGAGGAGAAGAAGAAGGGGCTTGCAGCAATCACGGAAGGGTTCCGATTTCTCAAGGGAAGAAGAGTTCTTCAGTCGACTTTCGGCTTGGATCTGTTTGCGATGGTTTTTGGAATGCCGCGCGCGCTCTTTCCAATCCTTGCGGAAGATCAGTTCGGGAACGGCAGCGCCGAGACTGTCGGGTTGCTCTTTTCGGCGATGGCCTTCGGCTCCCTGGCCGGCGCTTTGACGGCAGGGTGGGTGAACGCCGTCAAACGGCAGGGGAGGGCCGTGGTCCTTTCCGTCGTCGTTTGGGGGGCCGCCGTGACCGGCTTCGCGTTCGCGGGGAGTCTTCCCGTCGGAATGATCCTTCTGGCGATCGGCGGTGCGGCCGATCTGGTTTCCGCAATCTTTCGATCCTCGATCCTGCAGGCGAACACGCCCGATCATTTGCGGGGAAGGCTTTCCGCAATTCACATCCTGGTGGTTGCCGGAGGGCCCCGATTGGGGGACCTGGAATCCGGGCTTGTTGCTGAAGCCCTAAGCCCCTTCGCTTCGGTCGTTCTCGGTGGGGCAATCACGATCGCGGGGGCAGGTTTGATAGCCGCACGTGTCCCAGAGTTCTGGAAGCAGCGTGACTCTGCCGCAGGTTGACGCGGGGGCCGGCGCGACCGCTCCGTAGCGCGGGCGGTTAGGCTCGGTCGAGCAAGTCCACGGAGGCTAAGAGTCTGCCACGCAAGAAAGGGGATGCTGAACCAAAGAGCATGCTGACCATTGTCGTTCCCGTTTACAACGAGGAGAAGACGATTCGGGCTTCTATCGAGCGCGTCTTAAAGGCCGAGTTTCCAGTGCCGGTTGAAATTCTGGTTGTGGACGACGGCTCGGTTGACTCGAGCATGGCTCAGATCTCGGATTTGATCGAGCATGATCGTGTGAAGTTGGTGCGCCATGACCGCAACAGGGGGAAAGGCGCTGCCGTTAGGTCGGGCATCCAAGCGGCTTCGGGTGACATCCTCACAATTTTCGATGCGGACATGGAGTACGACCCCGACGACTACAAAGAGCTTCTGATGCCGCTGCTGAACGGCGAGGCCGAGGTGGTTTACGGAACCAGGTCCTTCGGCGCCCACAGCGCGTATTCCTTCTGGTTCGTTATGGGGAACCATTTCCTGAGTTTCTTCACAAGCTTCCTTTTCAATACATGGATCTCGGATATCGAGACGTGCTTCAAGGTTGCGAAGACCGACGTTTGGAGATCGCTCGCACTGAAATCGAACGGTTTTGGAATCGAAGCCGAATGCACGGCCAAGTTTCTAAAAGGAAAGCACCGGATCTACGAGATCCCAATCCAGTACCGGGCCCGCACGCGCGAAGAGGGTAAGAAGCTCCAGTGGACCGACGGGCTCGCTGCCATCTGGATATTGCTGAGAATCCGATTGTTCGGCCCCCGTCCCGCCACTGCGGGCACTCCAGGATTAACTCGAGGCTCTGGCCGACTAGAAGTGTTCCTGGCCAAGAAGCGCGCCGCCATGGCCGACAAGCTGATTGATGAGTCACAGCGTACGGGCAGCATTCTCGACTTGGGCTGCGGAACCACGCCTTACTTCCTGATCAAAACGCGTTTTTCCGAGAAAGCAGGTGTCGAGAAGCGCCCAGTGCACATGCCCGAAGGCGCGCATGTCAGGGCAACAGTCCACGACATCGAAAAGCCACAATCCCTGCCCTTTGAAGACGGTTCTTTCGAAGTCGTGACCATGCTCGCCGTTCTGGAGCATCTGGATCCGAAGCGACTGATCGGATTGCTGGACGAGATCCACCGTCTTCTCCGGCCCGGGGGAACCGTGATCCTGACGACTCCTGCCTCCTGGACAGATCCAATTCTCGCTGTCATGGCGCGGTTGGGGCTGGTCAGCCATGAAGAGATCGACGAGCATCATCAGACCCACACGCACAGGTCGCTTCGCGAGCTGTTCTCTCGGTCACGATTCGGCAACGCTCATCTGCAGCTTGGCCGGTTCGAGTTGGGCATGAACCTATGGGCAAAGGCTCAAAAACCATAGGCATCGGTTCGCTGCTTGAGACCCAGTAAATGAACGAAATCACCTGGCCGTCGATTCTCGGTCCCCTGACGAAGGGGGACTCTTTGACTTCTGAGCAGGCCGCCTGGGCCATGGGCGAGATCATGGATGGCCGGGCCGCTCCAGCCCAGTTCGGCGCGTTCGTGGCTTCGCTTCGCACTAAAGGCGAGACGGTCGACGAAATCCTGGGGCTGGTCCAGACAATGAGGGGTCTTTCCCTCAAGGTCGAGACTCCTTATCAAGTGGTCGACACCTGCGGTACGGGGGGAGACCGTTCGGGCTCGATCAACATCTCCACGATCGCGGCCCTCGTTGCTGCGGGGGCCGGCGCTAAGGTGGCGAAGCATGGAAATCGCGCTGCAACCAGCATCTGTGGATCTGCGGATCTTCTGGAGGAGCTCGGGGTCAGGATCAATCTTCCGCCCGAGGGCGTTGCCAAGTGCATCGATCAAGCGGGGATCGGTTTCTGCTTTGCACCGGTCTTTCACCCTTCGATGCGGCACGCTGCATCGCCGCGGAAGGACATCGGTGTTGCCACGGTCTTCAACTTCCTCGGCCCGCTCACAAACCCGGCCGGCGCTTTGCACCAGGCGATTGGCGTAGCGGACGAGCAGATGGCGTACAAGATGCTCGAGGTGCTGAAGAGACTCGGCAGCGTCCACGTCCTTATGTACATGGGCTCCGATGGTCTGGACGAGTTGACGACAACGGGGCCGTCGAGCATGTGGGAGCTGAGAGAAGGAGAAATTACGGAAAGAGTTCTGGACCCCGTGGATCTGGGAATCAAAGTGACTACAGCAGCCGAGCTTCAAGGAGGAGACAAAGCCGCGAACGCGGCCGTAGCGAACTCGGTCCTTTCCGGCAAGCACGGCGCGCAGCGGGACGTTGTTGCTCTCAATGCCGCGGCGGCTTTGGTTGCAGCCGACATGACAGAGGAGTTCTCGCACGCTCTCGAGCACGCATACGAGTCGATCGACTCTGGGAAAGCCGCCGCGTCATTGGAGCGGCTGATCGACACTTCTCAAAGCTTCGAATGAAGGCCGCTTGGTAACTGGGTAGATGTCGACTACGAGGCGATCCTGTCGAGGGGCAGGGAGTATCTGCCCGAGCAGTAAGTAACGGCCGCGCCCAGGCCCCTGGCTTTCTCCAGGTAACGCCACACGATCATCATTTCCTCCATCTCGGGAAGTGTCGCCCACGTCCGGCTGGGGGCAACAGACGCGAAGGAAAAGACTCGCTCGGGTTCGGGCAAGCAACCGATCTGAACTTCCACGAGAAGGCCGGATCGGATGAACGTCGTCTCCGTCACGCCGTCCCTGTCCAGCGAAACGATCAGATCCCCAGCTCCAGTGAGGCTTTCGAACACCATTCGGCGATGGAGGTAACGGGCCAGCAGCGCGATGCGATCCTTCATGCTTCCGGCCTCTTCGAAGCGCAGCCCCTGCGAGTAGGTATGCATTCTCTCTTCAAGGGCGGACAGCAGCCAGGTTCCACCCGACTCGACGGACTCCTTCACCTGTGCGATCAAAGAGGCGTACCCGTCGCGCGAGCCCGGGTGACAGGGAGCTGCGCACTTGCCCATTTGACCGAATGCGCATCCGAACGGGTGACCCAGCGGATCCGCACATCGGGCGATAGGAGCTGCATCACGAAGGACCTCCAGCACCTCCTTCGCGGCGCGCTGATGTGGAAAGGGTCCCATCACAGATGAGAAGTCTTCCTTCATGGCACGCGTAACTACGAACCGAGGGACCGGTCTTTTTTCGAAACGTATCCACGCAGCCGGCTTTCCCCGACTTTTGCCTCTTCGGTTGTAACGCGGCTGGTGCTGGTGGATCAGTCTCAGCTCTCTCACCTCCGCCTCGAGTGGCGACCTGCATTTCTCAACGTCGATTTTCGCGACGTCGCGCACAAGCTCCCCGATGCGCAGCCTGTCGTCACCGTAGAAATAGGAGCGGACGCGCGTTCGGAGGTCCTTGGCTTTTCCGACGTAGATGACATCGCCGCGCCTGTTCAAGAACTTGTACACACCGCTGCAGCGTGGAATCGAAGCGCACAAAGAAGCCTTCGTGAGGTCCGGCCTTCGGCCGGCCCGGCAAAACGCCAGGAGGTCGTCGACCGTAAGGACACCCACAGGCCCGGCCAGCTCGAGAAGACGATGGAACACCTCCACGGTGGTGGCTGCGTCGGTGAACGCTCTGTGGTTCGGTTTGTTTTCAGTATTGAAAGTGCGGGCGAGGGTTTCGAGGCGCATGTCTCTGGTCTCACCCCGCAATAGCCAGCGGGCAAGCCGGAGCGTGCACACCGAACGCTTGAACGGAATCTCGTAGCCGTAGCGACGAAATGCCGCCTTGAGAAAGCCCGTGTCGAAGGGGGAGTTGTGGCACACAATTACCGAGTCCCGCAGGAACTCCCAGAGGTTCGGCAGCACTTCCTGAATCGGCGGAGCCATCGCCACCATCTCGTTGGTGATGCCTGTGAGCAGCTCGACATACGGAGCGATGCTGTGATCAGGGCGGACGAGACACTGAAAAGTCCCGACGGTCTCTCCACCGACTGCTTTCAGCGCGCCGATCTCAGTGATCGAGTCGGAAGCGGGCGAGCCACCGGTTGTTTCGAGATCCAGCACCACGAACTGTGTCTCGAAAAGGCCCTGCCCTAGGTCCTCGAAAGTCGCCTGACGCATCGAATCAGACTAGACGAACATATGTTCGATTACAAGGAGGGTGGATGCCCAAGCCTAGAATCCCGGCATGCCGGAAAACACCTCGTATCGGTGCAACGCCTGCGGAAATCGAACGCGGTTCGATCTGTTCCAGACGAAGAAGGTCAGGGAGTTTCACCACTATTCCCTGGGGGGTGAGCTTTCAGTCGAGGAGGAGGAGATCCTGGAGAGGCACGTGGAGAAGATCGTGTGCCGCTGGTGCGGATCCGCGGATTCAATCGAGGAAGTTGCCCAGGAAGGAGACCATTCGTGAGCGGCCCCCTCGAGGGCATGAGCGTCATCGATCTCACCCGCTTGCAACCGGGGAACTACGCCACGTTGCTGATGGCCGACCTCGGTGCAGACGTGATCAAGGTCGAGGAGCCGGGCCGAGGTGACTACGTCAGGTGGATGCCGCCGATAGTGGAAGGGGCGAGCGCCATGCACCACGCGATGAACAGAAACAAGCGAAGCGTGACTCTCAACCTCAAGGAACCCCGAGGAGTAGAGCTTCTGTGCAGGCTTGTTGAAGGGGCGGATGTGATGATCGAGTCGTTCCGGCCGGGGGTTCTCGAGAGGCTGGGGGCCGGATACGAGAAGCTTTCGTCGATCAACCCCGGGCTTGTCTTCGCGTCGATTACCGGGTTCGGGCAGACGGGCCCCTACCGTGACCGAGTCGGACACGACATCAACTACGCCGCACTTACGGGAGTCCTGGATCAAACCGGCCAAGCCGGGGGACCGCCCGTCCTGCCTGGGGTTCAGATAGCCGACCTTGCCGGAGCGATGATGGCCGTCATCTCGGTGCTGGCAGCCGTCACATCCAGGCAGTCCTCCGGCAGGGGTGAGTACATCGATGTCTCGATGGCCGACGCGGCCCTCTCCTGGACCGCGCTGCACATCTCGCCGTGGCTCGCCGGCGACGGCTTGCCCAAACGGGGGCAGGCGTACTTGAACGGCGGTTTTCCCTTCTATCGCATCTACGGCTGCAGCGATGGAAAGTTCATCTCGGTGGGAGCTTTAGAGCCGAAATTTTGGGAAACGCTGTGCGCGGCGCTCGGGAAGCCCGAGCTCGCGGAGGAACAGATGGCCCCCGAACCCCGGCGGTCGGAGTTGCACGGGGTCTTCGAAGAGATCTTTCGCTCCAAGACAAGAGACGAGTGGGTGGGCATCCTGGGCGACCTCGAGGTCTGTGTGACCCCCGTCAACGACTTTGAGGAAGCCCAGGCCGACCCCCAGCTGGCTGAACGGGAGATGTTCTTACCTGCATCGGAGCCTCCCGGCCTGGGGATTCCGGTGAAGCTGAAGAATCGTCCTGGAGAGGTCAGACGCCCGGCCCCTGCGCTCGGTGAGCACAACGCCGAGGTTTACGGAGCACTTGGCCTCTCCCGCTCGGAAATGGACGAGCTCGAGGCGTCGAAGGTCATCTGAGGTCACCTCGCCCACGCGGGGTTTCGAGCGCTCGAGGCCCGGAAATACTCTGAGCGACCGAAAAATGGTCCGAATGGATCATGTAAAGCACAACCGACAGGCGTAAAAGGGGAGAGACGTGAAAACACTAAGGTTGATTGTCATATCGGTGGCTGCGGGGGCCATAGCGTCGTGGGTGGTCAGAACATCGCGCTCCGAGGAACAAGGCGAGCCAAAAACCCGGCGTCAAGGCCTCCCTGTCGAGCGAAGAGCCGAGCCGGACCCCAAGGCACTTGTAACCGCAGCAGCTCTAACCGAAAAGGTGGGAGTCGACCTGTCACGGTTGAAGGACCTGAGCGTCCCGCAGCTGCAGCCACTGGTGGAATACCTCACCTACATCCAGGTTCAACGCGGAGCGAGCGAAAGCCTGGTCTTTGTGCGAAACAGGGACATGGACGCTATGGCAGGAATGGCCGGCGCCAGTGATGGAACCTCGCTAATGAACGAGTTCAAGAGGCTTGGCGTAGCCGTCTCGATGAACTAGCCCGCTAGCGGGCCCGTTAGACCTCAACTCGCCTTCCGGCGGAACTTGAGCACGGGGGCCAGACCCGCCTCCTGAAGAGTCTCGATCGCGGCCCGTTCCTCCTCGTCTATCTCTAAAGGTCCCTCTTTTGGGTTGAGAAGGGCCATCACGAAACAGTCTTTGCAGTGCTCGGTCTTGTGCATCTCGCAGTCGCTGCAGTCGATGATCATTTCCCTCTCCTTTGTCTGGCGGACGAGCTTCTTGGTGTTTTGAGCCCAAGGTTCGAGTAGAGGCATCCGGGGTCGGTCTCGGAAGACGCGTCCTCGTAGCCCTTGAGGTAAGCCATTCGCAGGAACCAGCCGAACGAGTCGCCCACCTGTTCCAGGTCCAGGCCAGACTCGAAGACGGCGAGCCAGACCTCCGCCAGCCGGGGGTCGAATTCGGCGACGATCTTTCCGGCGAGCCCAAGAGACTCGAGCTCATCCTGAGAGCCAGCGTGTTGCTCGGATGGTGCCTGGTCGAATGCGTTCACGTTTCCTCCTGCGAATACAGTAAGGAGGGGTAGTGACATCCACGGTGCCTGGGGTCCGCCGTCTTTCGAAAAGTCTTCAAAAAAGAGCCGGATGGGACTTCGGGGCCCGGCTTTGAAGCCAAAAAACGGGGTTGTATGACGCGTTCGTCCTATCCTTTATTCTGTGCCCTCGGCGGGGATCGCCTCCGTCCAACAAAACGAAGATCTGAGCGACATGGTCAGGCTGCATCTCATCGGCTTTACAACCGATCTAAAAAACCTGATCTTTGCGACCCGCAAGGGTGCAAAGAGCGGCGGGTACATAGTCAGCATTGACCCGCGCCTGCGCAACACTCTGCAAGAGGTGGCCAAGCTCGAGGAAGAGGCAGGCAACGCGCCAAAGAAGTCCGGCAAACAGAAGGCCGAGCCAAAGCCGCGCAGCGACGCCAAGCTTTCTCCCAAGGAGATTCAGACTCTTCTGCGGAAGGGCAAGACTGCCCAGCAGGTTGCCAAGCTTGCAGACACCAACATCGAGTGGGTCAAAAGGTTCGAGAGTCCGATCCTTGCTGAACGCCTGGGAGTGATCGACTCCGTTAGAGCGTCGACCATAAGCAAGGCGCGCCTTGGGAACTCGGGGGTGTCGGTCGGTGAAGCCATCGCTGCGAACCTGCGCGACAAACGCGTGGAGCTTGACGAGGATCAGTACGAAGATTCCTGGAACGCGGTGAGGCGAGACGGCTACTGGCAGGTTGCTTTCACGTATCAGTCGCGCGGAAAGCGCAAGCAGGCTCGCTTCGCATACGACCCGGAAGTGAAAGAAGCGAGGGCGCTGAACACAGTTGCCCTCGATCTTGGGTGGCGATCCCAAAATGGACCAAAGCCGCGGCCAAAAACCCCAAGAACCAAACCTTCGTCTAAGCCGAGACGCAGCGTCACTCGCTCGAGGACGCGGCGGAAGCCAACCGCCAAAAGTAAAGCGCGCCCCACCCGCCGTTGACCCGCCTCCGCCTGATCCTGGCGGTCACCGTCGCTGTGGTCCTGATTGTCGACCTCGGAGTTTTGTTGTTCGCTCCCAAGATGTCGCCTCATGCCCGCCGCAACAGGGCCGAAGCCGAGAAGATCAACCAATCGATCACCGACCGGTCCTCGGAGATAAGGGCGGCCCAGGACGAGACCAACATCGACCGGCAAACAATTGCCACCGCGTTCGAAAATCTGATCGCGTCGATGAACGCAGTCAGGGCGCGCGGAGGCGGAGGGATACAACCGGTTCAGGACAAATGGCCGACCATTACGCGCCAAGTCGAGGATGCACGCCGCTCAAAAATCAGGCTCAATACTGCGACGGCCATGATCATCGAAGAGTCGCGTCTTCAGCATGAAGCGATAACTGCATTGCTCGATCTGGCCGGGCCCGACTCACCGCCCGGCCCGTACAGGGCCCTGGACCAGGCTTACGTTCTTCTTCAGAAGACTCATGAGGCCTACGCGCTAATGAACGCAAAGATCGACGAAGGATTCGTCCTCTACGAAGAGCTGTTTGCGGCTCTCGACCAGTTTTTGCAGCAGGAGCGCGCAGGCAACTTCAGAGGCAGGCCGGAGGCTGCTCAGGTCGCGTCGTCTCGGACCGAAAAGCTCGTTGAACCCTTGAGGCAGGTGCAGGAGCAAATTACTCAGCTGAACGGAGCGGCGGAGCTAACGGCGGGAGAGGCGCTGAGAGCCTTCGAACGTGCGCAGACGTTGCAGAATCAGGAGCGGTAGAGGTTTGTTCTTAGGCTGAAGCGACGCGTGGTTCGTCGAGCTGATCAACCGCGTCGGCAATTCGATCGGGGTCGCGCTTCTTCAGGACCTCACGAAAGTGTGCGTTCAGCAGGGGGTTTTGGCCGAGGAGCTCTGTAAAGGCCTCCTTCGGCAGGACGAGGAGCTCACAGTCGGTGTCGGCGAAAGCAGAGCGCGTGTGCTTGGTGTTCAGAAGAATCGACATCTCTCCGAAGGAATCACCGGGGCCGGGGTGTGCCACCTCCTCTCCGTCGTCGCCGTCACGAATCGAGCACTCGCCACTCAAGACAACATAAAGGGCGTCCGCCGACGACCCCGCGGTGAAAACAGTCGAGCCCGACTTCCAGAAAAGGTTCATGCTTTCGCCTACCAGGGACAAAAGACTTTCGTCGTCCAGTGCGGAGAAGTCCGGCTGATTGCGGATTGTCTGGACGAGACTGTGCGTAGCGTGGGGCGCTTTTGGCTCCATCGCCTATATCCTAACCATGCGATAGGTGATTCATCGGGAGGAAAGCGTGACCTACACGAACTTGCCACTGAGAATCGCTCAGATCTCCGACATTCATGCCGGGGAAGCAAGTTTTCAGCACGACTTGATGGCTCGAATAATCGAGCGCATCAACAAGATGAACCCGGACATCGTGGTCATAGCCGGCGACTTGACGGCCGCTGGATACGAGGAGGAGTACATCGAGGCGGCCGGGATCGTCTCTCAGATCGAGCCGCCTAAGATGGTCATCCCCGGCAACCACGATGCGCGCAACGTCGGCTGGGTCCACTTCGAGCATTACTTCGGTCACCGCTATTCACGCTACCGGTGCGAGTTCGAAGCCGAGAGAGCGGAACGGCTGAGGGCCACGGGGTTCACGATCGTGGGCGTCGACTCATCCGAGCCCGACGTCAACGAGGGCAGAGTGGGCCGTGACCGGTATCCCTGGATCGTCTCTCAGTTCGATGACCCAGGCGACATAAAGATCTTCGCGATTCACCATCACCTGGTGCCGATCCCCGGGACGGGCCGGGAGCGGAACATCGTTCACGATGCGGGGGACTTGCTTGCGCACCTCAGCACATTGGACATCGACCTCATCCTCTCCGGCCACAAGCACGTGCCGTTCTTCTGGGGAATCAACGGGGTTCTGGTCGCCAACTCCGGAACCTGCGCGACAAAGAGGCTTCGGGGGCTGACGCCGTCGTCCTGGAATGAGTTCGAGATAGACGCGAGCACGATCAAGGTCTTCCTGCACTATCCGGACGGGCGCAGGGAGCTTTCAGTCATCTTCAGTCGCAAGACCAGGGCCTTGACCAGAGAAGCTTTCTTCATGACCGATTCGTTCGTTTCTTCGAACCGCCTCTCCGCAGTTCTCTAGCCTGCGACTAGCCCGAAATGTCCGCCGTTTGCCCATGTTCGCCGGACGGCGGGATAATCAAGGGACTTCGCCCCTCAGGGCGGTCCATTCGCGTAAGTGACGACAACGAAAGGGGAACCCACCAATGGCGGTTCCGGGAAACACTCTTGTAGAGATTTTTCAAAATCGCGTCGCAAAGACTCCCGATCTTCCGGCCCTCAGAGCCAAGATCGATGGTCAGTGGAAAGTAACGACCTTCCGTGATTACGGCCAGCAGGCAAGGGAAGTCGCGAACGGGCTGCTCTCGCTGGGAGTCCAAAAAGGCGAGAACGTTGCTTTGCTCTCGAACGACAGGCCGGAGTGGCTGATCACCGACGCCGGGATTCTCCTAACGGGCGCCGCGAGCGTCCCCGTTTACGTCACGAACTCCCCCTCGCAGGTGGCCTACGTGGTCGGCCATTCCGACTCGAAGGTTGCGTTCGTCGAAAACCAGGATCAGCTGGACAAGGTCCTCAAGACCAAGAACGAGATTCCAAAGCTCGAGAAGGTTGTCGTGTTCACCGGCGAGGGAGCGGACGAGAACGACTTCGTCATCTCCTTCGAGCAGCTGAAGCGCATGGGCCGAGATTACGAGAAGGCCAACTCTGGTGAGCTCGACCAAAGGATCAGCTCGGTCAAGCCCGAGGACCTCGCAACGATCGTTTACACATCGGGAACGACGGGTCCGCCCAAGGGGGCCATGCTTTCCCACGGAAACTTTGCGTGGACTCTTCAGGCGGTTACGCAGCCTCTCCCATTCAACGACGGAACCGACCGGGCCCTTTGCTACCTCCCGCTGTCACACATCTTCGAACGCCTGACATCCGGATGGGGTTGCGCTTACAACGGAATCGACATCTGGTTCGCGGAGTCGATCGAAAAGCTGAAGGACAACCTGACCGAATGCCGTCCGACGTTCTTCATCGGCGTCCCGCGCGTCTACGAGAAGTTCTACCTGGGCTTGAAGCAGGTGATTGCGGCCCACCCCAAGAAGAACATCATCGAGAAGGCAATTCACGCCGGCATGGAAAAGGTCGAGCACGAGCAGGCCGGCAAGTCGCTGCCGATTGGTCTGAAGCTCAAGTTCGCTCTGCTCGACAAGCTGGCGCTCTCCAAGCTGCGCCACGGTCTTGGCATGGACCATCTGCGATTCGCGGTTACTGGAGCGGCCCCGATCAACCCGGAGATCATCAAGTTCATGCACGCAATCGGCATCGATCTTCTCGAGGGGTATGGGCAGACGGAGGACAACGCTCCAACTTCGGTCAATCCAAAGGGCAAGGCCCGCATCGGAACCGTCGGCCCGCCGCTTCCCGGTGAGGAGGTCAAGTTCGACGAGGACGGCGAGATTCTCGTTCGGGGGCCGAACGTGTTCATGGGCTACTGGAAGGACGAAAAGGCCACGAGAGAGACGATGACCGAGGACGGCTTCCTTCGGACGGGCGACGTCGGCGAGTTCGATGAGGCCGGTTACCTGAAGATCACCGACCGCAAGAAAGACCTGATCATCACTGCCGGTGGAAAGAACATCGCTCCTCAGGAGATCGAGGGCCGTCTCAAGTTCGCGCCACTGGTTTCGCAAGCGGTGGTCATTGGAGATCGCAGGCCGTTCCTGACCGCGCTGTTGACACTCGACCCAGAGGTCGCGCCGAAGTGGGCGAAGGACCAGGGCATCGAGTTCAACGACGTCACCGAGCTGGCGGAGGAGCCGAAGGTGCTGGAGGCATTGCAGGGGATCGTCGACAGCGTGAACCAGAACCTGGCTCAGGTCGAGCAGATCAAGAAGTGGACTGTTCTGCCACGGGACTTCACTCAGGAGGCCGAAGAGATCACGCCGACCATGAAGGTCAAGCGTAAGACGATCAACGAAAAATACGGCTCGATAATCGAAAAGCTCTACGCCAAGTAATTAGCGGCATGGAGCTAGGGGCATTTTCGATCAGCCTGGCTGTGAAAGATCTCGAGGCGTCTAAGCAGTTCTACGAGAAGCTGGGTTTCACGGTTTTCGGGGGAGAGCAATCCCGCAACTGGCTGATTCTGAAGAATGGTGACCATGTTATTGGTCTGTTTCAGGGCATGTTCGAAGAGAACATCCTCACTTTCAACCCCGGCTGGAATCAGGATGCCAAACAAGTCGGTGAATTCACGGATGTTCGTGAGTTGCAGCGTCAGCTGAAAGACCGGGGCGTAGAGCTGACCTCCGAGGCGGACGAAAGCTCCGCTGGGCCGGCCAGCTTCACGATTGTCGACCCGGACGGGAACACGATCCTGTTCGATCAACACGTGCAGACAGGATCCAAGTCATGAGCATCATCAAAGATCTTGATTATCAGCCGCTAGCTGACGAGTCCGATCCAGACGACTATCGGCCCAACTCGCAGTGGGCTCTGGTCATTGATCCCCGTAACGACGCTGCCGGTTTTGTCGAGAGCCTCGCCTTGTTGTTCGAACGAATGGCGCCCGGTGACCGGATCCCTCTCCACACTCACTCGATCGATGAGGTTATCGTCATCGACGAAGGCCAGGGTGAAGTCACGGTAGGCAACGATCTGAAGAGTGTGAGTTCCGGAACCGTAGTGTTTGTTCCTGCTGGGACGCCTCATGGGACGCGCAACCTTGGCGATGGCGTACTTAAGCTCCATGCGGTTTTCCCTTCCCAGGAGATCCCAATCCGTTATCTGGAGCGGAACCCTGCCCCCGGAACCGCAGGAGCACCTCCGCAGCCGCCTTTCTCATTACGCCTCCGCGAGCTGCTGGAGGGAGATCCGGCCAAAGCGATTGTTCCTACCGAGATCGGTAGTGGCCAGTAGTGCTGTGTCTAAACACTAGTTAAACAGTCAATTGAGAGGAGGAATCTCCCTCAGCCCGCCTAACTGGCGGCAGGAACCGACCGCCTACGGCTCTACTGGGCCAGCCAGCTTCACGATCGTCGGCCCGGACGGGAACACGATCCTGTTCGATCAGCACGTTTAGGCTTCTCGCCGTACACTTAAAGTTGGAACCAAGAGGTTCATTAACGTGTAGGTGGGAGGACGGTCGCCGATCGTCCCCGTACCAGGAACGACGTCGCCTCTCCACTGTTCGAGAGGAAAGCGTCATGCCCCCCCTCCCTCTGCCTCAACCAACGATATCGGCGGCCCGAGCAGGCCTTTGAGTGATCCTGGACCCCTTCGGGCGAACTTGCCAGCAGAGGGTTGGGTGAACAACTCCTCGATCAATCGCCTCCTTCTCATCGAAGACGATCCTGCCTTCGCCGCTCTCTTGCGAGACATGTTCAAGGCAGACGGAGTAGACCCCATCCAGATGATGAACATCGGGTGCATGCGTGAGGCTGAGACGTACCTCAGCGAGAACGAAGTGGACATCATCCTGCTGGATCTGAGCCTTCCCGACGCGCGTGGCCTGGAAGCGGTCCGGCGTGCACACGCTGCGGCCCCTCGCGTGCCGCTGGTGGTTCTAGCGGAGCAGGATGACGACTCGCTGGCCGAAGCGATGCACGAGGGCGCGCAGGACTATCTGTTTAAGGGAGAAATCGAACCGCGTGGTCTGATGCGGGCACTGCGTTATGCGGTGGAGCGCAAAGCGCTGCAGACCGAGCTATTTGAAACGAATGAGCGCGCGCAAGTGACTCTCAACTCCATCGGAGATGCCGTTGCATGCACGGACAGCTCCGGAAGGATCACGTTTCTCAATAGAGCCGCCGAGACGCTCACGGGATGGTCCCTGCAAGAAGCGATCGGCAGGCTCGCTGCAGAGGTGATCAGCCTGCGCAATCAACCGCGGGCAGGGGAGCCGCGCTCGACCGGGTGGGACGGGTCGGATGGACGAGAAGAGAGCCTGGAGTCCACTTCTGTATTGGTCCGCCGCGACGGGATAGAAGTGCCCATCGAGGAGTCATTGGCGCCTATCCACGACGACGAAGGACTTCAAAACGGATCGGTTCTGGTCTTTCGAGACGTTAGTGCTGCGCGCTGGATGAACATGCAGATGCTTCACTCCACGCAGCACGACCTGCTGACAGGACTTCCCAACCGTTTTCTGCTCAACGACCGCATAACGCAGGCGATTGCTTCCGCCTCACGTAGCGGCCGGAACATGGCGATCCTGTTTCTCGATCTCGACGGGTTCAAGCACATCAACGACTCCCTCGGCCACCTCACCGGGGACAAGCTCCTACAGTCGGTGGCAGCTCGACTTACCGCGACTGTTCGACCTTCCGACACGGTGAGTCGTCAAGGCGGTGACGAGTTTGTGATCTTGTTGGCCGACGGCGGAACCTGGAACGGAGCGGCAGCCACAGCAACGCGGGTCCTGGCTGCCATCGCGGAGCCACACTCGATCGACGGAACCAATCTGCATATAACGACGAGCATCGGAATTCGGGTTTTCGAGGACGAAGAGACGGACGCCGAGACTCTGATCATGAACGCAGATGCCGCGATGTACTACGCAAAAGGCAAAGGACGTCAGAGTTTCCAGCACTTCAAGCCTGTGATGAGCGTTCGGGCCGTCGAGCGGCACACCATAGAGGCAGGGCTTCACGGTGCTTTGGGTAATGATGAGTTCGCAATCCACTATCAACCCAAGATGCATTTGGCCAGCGGTCTCATCACGGGCGCAGAGGCATTGGTTCGGTGGAACGGGCCGTCCGGCGACCCGGTCTCTCCCGCCACATTCATTCCCGTAGCAGAGGACAGCGGCTTAATCGTTCCGATTGGGCGGTGGGTATTGCGCGCGGCGTGCACGCAGTGGCAGAGGTGGATTTCGGAGGGGTTGGCTGTCGGCACCCTGGCCGTTAACGTCTCTGCGCTAGAACTGCAAAACGACGGATTCCTGGACGGCTTGAGGACGATCCTTCAAGACACGGGCCTCGACCCGGAGCGTTTGGAGATCGAATTGACTGAGAGCGCCCTGATCGGAACAACTTCTGAGACTGTGGCCATGCTGGCTTCGATCAAGGACATGGGCGTCAGCATCGCCATCGACGACTTCGGCACCGGGTATTCGAGTCTTCGGTATCTTCGGCAGTTCCCCGTCGACACCTTGAAGATCGACCAGTCGTTCGTGGGACAGATCACCGACAAGGAGCAATCCACCATCGTGACTGCGGTCATCAGCGTTGCGCACGGACTGGGACTCAATGTGGTTGCGGAAGGTGTTGAGACCACGGCGCAACTCAAGTTCTTGCAGGATCACCGATGTGATCAGGGACAGGGCTACCACTTCAGCCGGCCCATGCCCGCGGAAAGTTTCGTCTTGCTGCCCTGTGTGAGCAGCGTCTGAGGCGCGATCGCCGATCCGGACGGAAACGCGACTGATTGGTCAGCTCTTGTAGAGCATGTCTTTCCCACGGGGGTACATCGCTCACGCCGACGGCGAGTGCGATTAGCATGAGTCGATGAGCTGGGACGAGGCCTTCGCAGTTCGGTACGAAGAGTGGTCGGCCCACATGACCGAGGACATTCCGTTCTATATCGACCTTGCGCGTCAAGCGGAAGGAACTCTGGTCGAGCTTGCAATAGGCAACGGCCGGGTGGCCATCCCCGTGGCACAGGCGACCGGGAAGCGCATCATCGGCATCGACTCTTCTCCGGCGATGCTCGAACAAGCCCGTTCTAATGCCGCTGAAGCCGGTGTCGAGCTGGACCTGCGGCTTGGAGACATGGCCGACTTCAGTCTGGATGAGCCAGCGGCTCTCATCTACTGCCCCGCCCGGGCGTTACTTCACCTGCCGACATGGGCAGACCGCCGTCGGTGCTTCGAGAGTGTTGCCGCCTCACTGCCGCCGGGTGGAAAGTTCGCGTGGAACGCTTTTGCCTTCGACCACAATGTCGCCGCCCGGCTAGAGGGCCGGCAACAGGAAAAGCCGGTGTCGCACACGATCCGTCACTCTGTGGTCGACAACCGGATAGACATCGCTCTCGAAGGAGGGGAAAAGAGCTCCCTTTGGTGGGCGACGAAGAACGAATGGCTGGGACTAATCGATGTCGCAGGCTTCGAGTTAGAGGCACTGCACGGAGGTTTCGCGGGTGAGCCGCTTTCCGATGAAAACGGGGAGTACGTCTTTGTGGTCCGCCGCCCATGAAGGACCCGTGCAAGCCGCAAGTAATGAGCCCTACCAGTCAAACCGGGGCCCGCAGATCACCCAAATGATCTCGTCACCAAACGGGCAATACGGGTCAAAGCCGCGGGGCTAACGCCACCAACACAGTGAGTAAGGCCTCCCGTTGAACTGGTACCGAGGGATTCCTTCAGTCACCGATGTAGTCGAATGTGGCGGCGCCTTTCACCGCATCACGTGGCGACGAGGATCGCTAACTGCCCTCGATCACGATGTTGATGCCGAGAAGGCCCTCGCTTCTCTCGGTGGGGAGCTCCCTGACTGCATCCAGATTCTCGACGCTTGGAGAGCGGGCCGAGAGGACTCCGAAGCTATCGCGGCTCTCATCGAAGATCTCGAAATCCCCAGGAGAAGTGTGCTTGTGCGAAACCTTTCAAACCTGGAGCAAACGGTTTCCAACATGCTGGCGCAGGTCCCTGCCAGTCACCCTTCAGTGCGCAGAATGCACGAAACCATCAAGCGAGCACAACAACATCTTCGTTTGGTCACGTTGCCAAGAGGCCTAAAGCAGCGGCTCGAGATCGAGATGATGGTGCGCTGCGAGAGGAACTGGAGAACGGATGCGTTGCCGGCAGCAGCGAGAACTGCCGCTGAAGCCCTTATGGCCAGCCGAGCCAATCCCGAAGTAGAACAGTGCATGAGGACATGGAGACGAATTCCATCCAGGTCGATTATCACCGTCGAGACCTGGGTGATCGACTCCGGCGACCAGCCAACGTTGATTGGCTGGTTCGGCCCCCACGGAGGTTTCGCCGCGGCAAGCCTTCCGATTTCCTGGCTGAGGCGAGTTTCGGCGCGGGGACTGGCCCTCGTCGACGGCTGTTTCATTCTCGATATAGAGGAAGGCCAAAGCGTGTACAAGAGGGTGACCGCGGCAAGATGGGAACATCAACGCAAGGAGATCGGGGATAAATCCACACCGGTAGTTGGCGACGCCCTTTTGGTTGCTCGAAAATCGGGAGCGAGTCTTCGCTGGCTCGACGCCTAAAGGACTGAACCCAGGGCTATTCCAGGCCCGCCCCTTGCTCCCTTGGCTTCACCTCTTCCGGCAGAGGAGCCGTCCCGCCGAGATGTGCGGGCAGCCACCAGAGGTCTGAATCTCCGGCAGGTTGCTGAGGATATTTGGCCTGAGCGTCGGCAAGGAGCGCTCGGATCGAATCCATGAGCCTGTTTGTTGCAGCGCGGGGATCTTCAGCAGGCGAGACGTTCACCCGCTCACCGATGTTCACGAGGATGGCCACGTTGCGCTGAAAGTTCCGGGGTCTTCCCTTTGTCATCAGCCGATGAGCCCCCCAAACGGCGACGGGGATGATCGGAGCCCCCGTGGCCTGGCCCATTCGTACGGTGCCGGTCTTCCCGGGGCCGGGTACGAACGACCGGTTGATCGTGGCCTCGGGGAATGTGCCGACGACCTCGCCGCGCTCTAGGGCTTTTATAGAAAGGTCCAGCGACCTGGCTGGGTCGTGCGTTCTGTCCACCGGTATGTGCTTCATCCCGCGCATCAGGGGGCCGGAGACCTTGTGATCGAAGACCTCCTTCTTCGCCATGTAACGTACCAGCCGCCCTCTCTTCATAGTCGCCGACCACGCGGCAAAGACAAAGTCCAGATAGCCGGCGTGGTTTATGGCCAGAATCGCCGGGCCTTCGGCCGGAACGTTTTCCGCGCCGTGCGTCTGCACCTTCCATCCTTTGACGCCGGCGAGCGCGCGGAACCCCCCGATCACGAATCTATAAACGGGCTCTGCCATGCCTAGACCCTTACCTCGCTTCTCTCCGGAGTTGTTTCCCATAGTGGCATCAACTCTGGGAACCGGTATTGCCTCCTGCGGTGCCGGCCGTCAGGCACGAGACAACCGACTCGATCTCTCCCCGGTGCTCCGCTTCGTGCTGAGACAGGTGGTGCAATACCCAGGCCGGAGACACATGGTAACGGGGAAGGCTCCGCGGGCGATGAAAGTCCTCGAGAGTCATTCCACTGAGCTTCTCGAGAAACGTATCTCTGATCGCGTTCAGCTGAGCGATGTGTTCTTCAAGGGATCGCCCCTGGACAGAAGTGAGTACTCCGGCTTCGTCCCGATCCTGGAGTGAAAGCAGCGTCCCGATTTCCGCGGAGAAGGGCTCTTCCAAAATCTCTGTAAACAGCCAGTCCGCTTCGATGAGACCCAAGTGATAGAGGATCGTGCCGATGGTGTTGTCGGTGGATGCCCGATCAACAAACTCAGACGGGATCTCTCCAAGAAGACGAATTGTTCTTCTTCGGGAGTCTTGCATTCTCCACAAAGCCGCTCCAATCTCGGCTTCGTAGCCAGGAAGTTGTTGGGCCTCGAGGGTGGGTATATCCGCCACAAAGGCACCTTACTTTCTAAAGCCGAGTTGGTGCGATCATTTCGCTCGTTAACGAGCGATCATGTAGAGCGTGGGCGAGCGATCAAGTCGGGACGTGAGCGACTTTCCGGCCCCCGGCGAAGCCGTGGGCCTCATTCAGAAGCACGCGCAGGAGTTCGAGGATCTAGTCCAACAGTTCCCGGAGAACGTCGCGACGCAGCGCGGGGTGGTTGGCGGCGACTGGTCCGTAAGTGATCTCGTCGGCCACATCGAAACCTGGGAAGAGGCGGCCTTAAGGACCATCGAGAGATGGCCGAAGGATCCCGGCAACCCGCAGTGGCAGGCCATCGACGAATTCAACGCGCAAAATGTCGAGGCCAAGCGCGCCAGGAGCTGGCAGGAGAACTGGTCCAGCTACCAGGACACTCACAAGCGACTGATCGACGCAGTCGCGTCGATTCCAGAGGGAGAATGGAACTCTGTGATGGAAGGGGCCGAGGACCCTCGGACTCTTGGCCAGCGAGTCGGTGGAAATCTAGCCGCACCAAAGATGCCATTCGGTCACGTGACCGCGCATCTCGACGACCTGCGCGCCGCGGTAGCAGGACTACGGGACTCCTAGCCCCGCACCTTCTCGCCTGCCAGCTCTTTCAAGAAGGCCTCGACCTCACGAGTGGAGCGAAGACGAACCACGCGGGCCTGGGGAGCCGTGCCGATTCTTGCAAGCGTCTTTCCGGGTTCGCTGCGCTGCACCTTCAACCACCAGAGCAGGAGTGAGTCCTTGTCGAAGAAAGTGCTCCTAAAGGTCTCTCTGTTCCCGTGCCATAAGGTGTGCCGCCGAATGATTCGGCCAAGTGTTCTGCGGAACAGTCGAAACAGCGTTGTGTGTTTGGGAAGGTCCAGGAATACGATCATGTCCGCCTGCTTCCACGTTAGGTCGTGTAGCCGCCCGTAGTAGTTGCCGCATGCAACCCATCTGCCGTCGGATGCCGCATCCTGAAACAGGTCACGAAATAGTTCGGTCGTCTTTTGCGTCCAGTTCGGCCCCCAGAACAGCTCGTCGAGCTCGATGTAGGGAAGGCCGAGAATTGAGCTGATCCTGCGCGCCATCGTCGTCTTGCCCGCATTGGTGATGCCGACCACGAGGATCTTGCCGGGCTTGTCTGCGCTCAGGTCTTGAATGCTTTCTCCCACTCGGCCCCCTCCTCATGGCTCCAACCTCGGGTGAATCCGCAGGTCCCCACAAAGGCTCCCTGTCCGGAGACCAGGTAGCGGGATCCCACGGTTAGGTCAGGACCTTCCGTGATCGGAACGGAGTCTTCTGTTCTCGGCAGAGTCGATTGCAAAGTCAGCTCCGTTGCTCCGCCGCCCTTGTACCACTCGTTGATGCTGAACACTGCGGTCCCCATCCGGCCTGCCGGGTTTGCCGGGTCAGTCCTCTCGCCGATTTCAGTCACGAGGCCGTCGAATGCGAACTGCTTTTCTTTGAGAGCCGTCAGCGAGTAGGCAGGATTACAACGGGCCGACGCTTCTGCAGCGCGCGGTTCGGTTGGGGCGGGAGAATCTGTTACGGGGGAGGGGCTACCGGATTTCGACTGACTACGCGCCCCCGGGTCATTTTTGCCCCCGCATGAGGAGCCCAACACGGCCGCAAGCAGCACAACAACCACACGCTTTACCGCACGATGCTTGCTTTGTGCCATCGGAGGTTCCTTGCGAAAGCCGGGAGCCAGAAGAACGCGAAGCATAAGTGCAAGCTCATCAGCTAGGCCGCTGCTGGAAGGGTGAATCGAAATGTGGTGCCGACACCCTTCACGCTCTCGATCCAGATGCGGCCGCCGTGGACGTCGACATAGTGCTTGGCAATCGAAAGGCCGATTCCGGTTCCTTTTCGCGAGGCCGTCTGGCCCGGCACCTGGTAGTAGCGCTCGAACACCTTTTTCTTGTCCGACTCGGCTATTCCCACGCCGTGATCCTGAACCGCGATCTCAACCTCACCCGACTTCGTGGTCGCCAGGATCGTGATGCTGTCCGTGCCCGGAGAGAACTTGACAGCGTTCGTCAAGAGATTGACGAAGATGCGTTCGACCGCATCGCGATCGGCACTGACCCAGATTCCGGGTTCGAACTCCAGGTCCACTCGGTGTCCAAGGAGAGCGCCGGAGAGAGTCGCGACAATTCGGGTGATCATGTCGTGAAGCTCGAGTCTTTCCACACGGATCTCTTCGCGTCCTTCAGACAACTTCGAGAAGTCGAGAAGCTGTTCGACCATTCGCTTCATTTCGCGCCCCTGCTGGCTCAGCTGCTTAACAAAGTCGAGGCGGCTCGAGTCGTCCAGCCTTTCCCAGTTGCGCGCAAGAGTTTCCGAGAAGCCCACGATCACCGTGAGAGGTGTGCGGAGCTCATGCGAAACCATCGAAATGAACTCGTCCTTTAACGAGTCGACCTCGCGCAATCTTTTGGCTGCACTCTTTTCCCTCTCGTAAGACTCGGCTCGGATGATCGCGGCGGACGCTTGCTCCGCATAGGCCTGGGCCAGGTCCTTCTCTTCATCGCCAACTCTTCCGGCGTCTGCGAAGTAAACGTTGAGAGCGCCTATCACTCTGGTTCCTGCTTGGAGGGGAACGGACATCATTGACTTGAAACCGAGGTTCAGGGCGACGTCACTCCACCTGGAGAACCGGGCGTCCGTTTCGATGTTGTCCACAACGATTGTTTTTCCGGTCGACATCGCCACGCTTGACGGCAGGGCATCCTCTGTGACGATGTCCTGTTTGCCAAGGTCTTTCATGCCTTGCTGCACACCGATCCCCTGTACGGAGGCGGCCGGGGGCTGGTCCGGCTGGCGCAACAGCACCAAAGCGAACAGCGCGTTTAGCGACTGCTTTATCGATTGTGCAACTCCGTCGAGCACTTCCGTCACTCCCGATGTGGACGACATGATCCTCAGAGATCGGTGGAGCTCAACCAGTCTTTGGTTCGCGCGCCTCTGCTCAGATGTGATGACGTGCAGTAGCAGGACCATCGAAAGCACAGACGCGTTGAACATGACTAGCGTGTACGCGTCGATGCTGTACCGCGCAGGGGCCAACCACTCAGCCAGGACCGTGAGAAGAGCAATTCCCGCCCCAACGCTGAGCCCGGCGGTCCTGCCCCCAAGGTAGGTGTGGACGGTAACGATGAGAATGTATCCGAACAGCGCAACGAATCGCGTCTCGGGGACGACCGTGTGAAACATGAACACGATGGCCAGGTCGCCGATCACCCCGGCGATCTGCATCCCCAGGCCCTCATTCTCTTTTGCCAGAAACGCCAGGAGAGTTCCGTAAGGCAGGTACAAGAGCCCGACGAGCAGGAGGAACATGGTTTTTTGGGCAGCGGTGGCGGGCAGGATCCAGGTCCCCGCGAGCGAACAGATACCGACCAGTACGCGAACGCGGTAAAGCCCAAAGGTCAGACGCCGCCGGGGAGCGCCGTTGATCGTCTCCAGGGCGAATGCGCTCTTCAACGCCAGTATGGAGCGACGAAGGGGTCGCCTGATGTCCGGCGGCGCGTGCAAACGAATGCCCACTCCCATAGGTACAAATGTAGGTTCCGCGAATTACTCGATGTATCGACACAAAGAGTCAATACGACTAGCTCGAAGTGACTATCGGCCGCTGGGGCTGCAGGTCGAAAGTGGGGTCCTAGCGTTAGTCTCGGGACCGTGATGATCCCGCGTCCGCCCCGAGCGATTACCTTCGACTGCTGGTCGACGCTCATAAGCGACATCGATTGGGGAGCGACGGTCGTCGGCAGAAGGGACGCCCTGCTCAGGATTGCGGCCGGTCACGGGGTTCACCTCGATCCGGAGAAGGCCATGGAGCTGATCGAAGGATCTTGGCGTGAGCACGTCGCAGCCTGGCGCCGGGGCGAGGGTTACGGGCCGAAGGCCGCGGCACGCTGGGTGTTAGATCAAATCGCAGCCGAGGCCGGCGACAGTCCGGCGCATATAGACGACGAGCTTGCGGACCAGATTGCCGAGGGGATCGGAAGCGCAACCTCAGAGGTTGGCACGAACGTTGTGCCAGGGGCTCCCGAGGTCCTGGAGCAAATACGGCAGGCCGGAATACCAACGGCCCTGATCTGTGACACCGGCTTCACCCCGGGGGCCAGAGTCAGGGAGTTTCTCGAGGGCCACTCGATCAGGCTCGACCACTACTTCTTCTCCGACGAGTTCGGCGTCCCAAAGCCCCTTCGCCCCATTTTCGATGCGGCACTGGAGGCAACTGGTGCCGAGGCTGCCTCGGCGGTGCACATCGGCGACCTCAGAAGGACCGATGTTGCCGGGGCGCGGGGGGCCGGAATGGCCACGATCAGGTTTGCCGGCGTCCACGATGACGGTTGGGAAATCGAGGAGTCGACCGGGGAGGAGGCCGACGCGGTCATTAGGTCCTGGGCAGAGCTCCCGGCCCTGGTAGGCATCTAAAAAGCCCTTCGCTGTGGGAAGAAACGGGGCTCCAGGACCACTTTTATCCCCAAGCAACCGGTAGGCGAGCGCGCCGTCACCGGGGAGTGTCATACCCCCCCTCTACAGTGGTCTTATGCAAACAGGAAGGTGGACGGGGTGGAGATAGCTCTGGTTTTTCTTGCGTTGGCGATACTCACGGCGGCCGTGCTGATTGCGCGCCGGCCCTCCGCGCGGCCCGACCCATGGATGAAGCAGATGTGGGCCCAGCTTGCGGCAGAGGCCGAAGCGGGCCGGGTCGTTCAGGCACGGCTCGACCAGGCCGCATCATCGCTTTCATCCCTGAGCGGTGCCTTCGAGGAAAGAAGAGGGCTCGAGGAAAAGAGCACCGCAGCGGTTGAGCGCATCGAGCGTCTTCTCGCCGGCTCGTACTCCAAGGGCAAAATGGGCGAGAACCTCCTCGCGGCGGCCCTCGACGAATTTCCTCCCGAGATGATCGAACGCAACCTGGTAGTCGGGGGTCGGGTGTGTGAGTTCGCGCTTCGAATGGCCGACGGCAAGCTGCTTCCAATCGACTCGAAATGGCCCAGCACCTCTTTGATCGAAAAGCTCGAAACGTGTGACAGCGACCAGGTGGAGACGCTGAGAAGGCAGGCCGAGAAAGTGGTTCAGCTTCGTATCAAGGAAGCAGCTCAGTACATAGACCCCGCTTTGACGGCGCCGATGGCCGTCGTTGCCGTTCCTGACTCGATCTATGGGTGCTGTCGCAAGGCACATGCTGATGCCCGCGCTCACCGGATCGTTGTTGTGTCTTACTCCAACGCGGTCCCGATCCTTCTGTCGATCTGGAATCTTCAACGGGCGTATTCCGCGCAAGTCGAGAACGCGGGCCTTACCGCGGGCCTGCACGAGCTTGCCGTTGTGATGAACGAGCTGAACGACAGGATGGAAGGGCACCTCGCAAGGGGGCTCAAGCAGGCGACGAATGCCATGTTCGAGATGCGATCTCTGACTTCCACGGCAAGGTCACTTCTTGTTCGGCTGACGACCCCCGATGAGAGCGCGAAGAACGCGGTCGAATTCGAGAGCGAAGCGGTCTAACTTCATGAGCATGAGTGCGCGGGGGGAAGGCGGAGGGCTCCAGCTTGGTGAGCTGGAACAGTCCGTAATCGGCAAAGACCGCGGCCCCCTCCTACTGCTCGGGGGGCCCGGAACCGGTAAGAGCACTTTGCTCGAGGAACGTTTCGTGAGCCTTGCGACGGCGGAAGGTTGCTCGCCGGACAGGGTCCTTTACCTCGTGGCCAACCGATCGACGAAGATCGCGCTTCAAGAGCGGATCACCCGCAGGCTGTTGTTCGATCACGGCATGGACGCGCTGGTCGAGGTGCCCATTTACACGTGGCACGGACTCGCCAACCATCTGGTTACTCGCCACTACGAAGCTCTCGGATACCCGGAACCTCCCGTTTTGCTGACCAGCCCCGAACAGTGGGGCGATGTTCGCGACGCCCTTGCCAAGGAGCAGGAGGTCAACTGGCCGAACTACGGGGGCTTGCTAAGGACGCACGGCTTTGTGGACGAGGTCGTCGACTTTTTCATCCGAGCGGGGCAGAAGCTCATGGGTGAGGAGCAGCTCATGGCTCTTGTTGCATCACGCCCCGAGTACAGCGAAATTGCAAATTTTTATCTGAAACATCGCAACCGTCTCAGACAGGGATCGCGTGTCGACTACCCAACACTTTTGGAGGACGCCACCTGGCTCATCGCAACGCATGACGAAATCAGAGAGAGCCTCCACCAGAGATTTCTGCACATCCTGGTCGACGATGCTCAGGAGCTTGCACTCGTCCAGCAAAGGTTTCTTCGCTTCGTCTCCGGATTCCTGGATGGCGGCCCTGCAGAACGGTCGCTGGTCGTCGCCGCCGATCCTGACTCGACTGTCGAGACCTTCAGGGGCGCGGACCCCACCTGGATCGATTCATTCTCGAAGGATTTCGGGCCGCATGAGCGAGTCGTCCTGGAAACCTCATACCGGCTTGGGCCGGATCTGGGAACCCGAGCAGTTGCCTTCATCTCGG
The DNA here is from genome assembly GCA_035536315.1 of Actinomycetota bacterium. GTDB lineage: Bacteria > Actinomycetota > CADDZG01 > JAHWKV01 > JAHWKV01 > DATLOJ01. The sequence goes on from DATLOJ010000022.1 coordinate 27,972, forward strand.
ACTCGGCGGAAGAGGAGTTCCGGACGAAGCACTTCTCCGGGGGGAGCGCCCTGGACATTCGAAGATACGTAAGCATGGCGTCGGAGCTCGACGGAGTCGCCCGCGAGCTGCGCCTGGCGCACCTGAGGGACGGGGCCGCGTATGAGGACATGGCAATCCTCTTGACGACCCCGGGACCCATGCTCCCTCCACTCGAACGCGCTTTGGGTTATCTCGAGATTCCTTACTCGGTATCGGTACCGGACAGGCCGCTCGACAGAGAGCCGGCGGTCAGGGCCTTTACGAACCTGGCTCGGTTTGCGCTGGATGGGGAAGCAGAGCTGCTACCAGAGCTATTGCGTGCCCCGCTGGTCGGGATGGCAGAACAGCAAAGTCGCGAGCTCGAACGGGCAGCGCGTTTCGAGGGGATCAGCCTGAAGGAGGCCGTCGTCGCTCCTCCATCCGATCTTTCTGCCGTTACAAGAGAAAGCCTCGAGGAGCTTCGCAGGCTGCGCGACATCGTGGTTGCAAACAAGGACGCGCGGGCCGATGTTGCCTTTTGGGCGGTATGGGAACAGGCTCGGTACTACCGGGAGCTGACCGGTCTTGCATTCAGCGAGCACCTCGCCAGCTCTGCGAACCGAGACCTCGACGCCCTTGTGGTATTCGCCAGGGCGCTTGGGAGATTTGTCGAGAGGCGCCGGGGCTCCGGCACGATCTCGGAATATCTGGAGGCCATTGGGCGTGCCGACTTCGGCGCGGACCCGTGGCTCCCTCCGGAAAGACGCGGCCGCGGAGTTCAGATCCTTTCGTTTCATGCGGCGAAGGGCCGTGAATGGAAAATCGTCGCGGTTACCGGTTGCTTCGAGGGGGCCCTTCCGAAAGGCAGGCGCGCTCAAGGGATGTTCGACCCTTACTTTCCTGAAGAGCCAAGCGCGGTAGGCCGTGCAAAGAAGAACGAGATGGAGGATCGAAGGGTCTTCTTTCTTGGAATCACGCGGGCCACGGAGCGTTGCATTGTCACCGCCTCGCCTGGTCCGAGCAGACGCAGCAGGCCGAGCCGGTTTCTGGAGGAACTCGCGGGAGGCGAACTCGAAGCTCAAGAGATCGTCGAACTGCCGCCTCTTACATTCTCGGAGGCCGCGGCCCGCTATCGCCGGAGCCTGGGCTCAGTAGAAGAGAGTCCGGCTGAACGAGTGGCTGCCCTTTCGGCAATTGCGGAGATCTGCAAGGTGTCGCCCGAGTGCATCGGCGCACATCCCGAGGAGTGGTGGTGGCGGTGGGATTGGACCGAGGGAGCGGTGTCTCTTCGTCTTCAGGACCCTACAGACAAAGTCCCCGCCGACAAGCTGCGTACCAGCTATTCGCGGATATCGAACTACGACAACTGCGGATTGCAGTACCTGTGCTCGGTCGTCCTCGGGCTCGATCCTGAAACCTCACACAACATGGCGTTCGGGACGTGGATCCATCAGATATTCGAGGACTGCGAAAAGGAGCCCAGCGATGAGCAGAAGGCCACCGGCAGGCGCTGGCTGACCAACACGCAAATGGTCATCGATCGGTTCGAGGAGCTGTTCGACGGGTCGGTCTTTCCCAACAAAGCGATTGCTCGGCAGTTCCACAAGGACGGCCTTGCGATGCTCGACAGATATGTGAGATTCCTGAAGCCGAGCGAAGCGGTGCTGGCCGAGCACAAGTTCGAGCTCGACTTCCGTGGGCACCTCATCACCGGACGAATCGACAGGGTCGACCGTAAAGCACAGAACATTGTGGTCTCGGACTACAAGACCTCACGCAACCCCATTTTCATGAACGAGGCTCAGGAATCTCTTCAGTTGGCGATCTACTACCAGGCCGCTGTGTCGGATCCCGAAATCGTGAAGCATGGTGCGCCAATCTCGATGCAGTTCATCTACCCCGGCCACATGTCCTACGGCAAGCCATCGCGCAGAACGCAGACGGTCGACCAGGCCAAGGAAGCTCTTGAACGTCTTCCAGCCTTGATCGAAGGTGTCCTTTCGGAGGACTTTCGTCCGAACCCGGAAGCGGACTGCAAATGGTGCCGGTTCAAACCGCTCTGCCCGCTTTGGCCCGAGGGCAAGGAGCTGTCGCCATGACGTCTGTTGCTTCTCCGGCCGTTCTTGCGGGGCTTCGTGGAAACGCGCCCACCGCCGAGCAGTGGACTGCCATCACTCATCCTCTCGAGCCCATTCACCTGATCGCGGGGGCCGGATCAGGCAAGACGGCTGTAATGGCGGCGCGTATCGCATGGATCATCGAGACCTGCGGTTACTCCCCCTCACAGGTCCTTGGGCTGACGTTCACGAACAAAGCAGCCGAGGAGCTCGAGCAGAGGGTGCAGGGCGCCCTCGTTGCCATGGATCGCGCCGGCGACGAGGAGATAACCGTTCAGACTTATCACGCGTTCGCGGCCCGGATAGTTCGGGAGCACGGTCTTCTCGAAGGAGTCGAGCCGGATGCGAGCCTCTTGTCGGAAGCGCAGCAATGGCAGCTCGTGCTCTCATGCATCGACGACCTCCCTGCATTCGAAGCAATCGAGCTTCGCTCCGGCATGGGGATTGTTCGTGCGACGCTCGAGCTCTCGTCCCGGCTCGCCGACCACATCGTGGGTACGTCGGACGTCGAGGCGGCGGCAGATCGAATACTCGCCACGCGCGAACTGATCGACGACGACATCGTTACCACCGCACAGAAACGCAAGGAGCTCTGCCGGGCGGTCGACGCGTACCAGGCGGCGAAGGCCAGTAGGCAGCGCATCGACTTTGGAGATCAGGTAACCCGTGCCGTGACGATTCTCGAACGCCACAAGGACGTGCGGGACCTCTACCGCGAGAGGTTTCCCATAGTGCTTCTCGATGAGTACCAGGACACAAACGTCGCGCAGAGAAGGTTGATACAGGCACTCGTTCCGGAGGGCGGGGCAGTCACCGCTGTGGGGGACGCACGGCAGGCCATATACGCGTTTCGCGGAGCGACCATGTACAACCTCATCGGATTCCCGAATGACTTTCCGCGGCCCGGCTCGGCGGATGCTTATCCCGCGGTCTCGCTGTCTGAGAATTTCCGTTCCGGTTCCAAGATCCTCGAGGTGGCGAACTCGGTTGTTGCAGGGATCGACCCCGAACGCAGACCAGGCGCACCTTTGCGTTCTCACCCCGGCAACGGCGAGGGGCGCGTGCTCGCCGGGGTCTTCAGTGATGAGCGGGTAGAGGCGGACTGGATAGCCGGGCAGTGCGAGGAGCTTCACGGCCGGGCCACTGCCGAAGGGCGGGAGTCGGTGAAGTGGAAGGACATCGCCATTCTCGTCAGACGAAAGGCCGCAATGGCAGCGCTTGTCGATGCGTTTGCAAATCGAGATATCCCTCTCGAGGTTGTGGGACTTGGGGGCCTGCTCAAGACACCCGAGGTGACCGAAGTCGTCGCGTGGCTGCGATGTCTCGAGACTCGCCCCGGCGCTAACAGATGGCTTGCCAGAGTCTTGATGGGCCCGCGCTGGCGGATCAACTACCGTGATCTCGCTCTGTGCGCGCGGTGGGCTGCGGGGCGGAACATCGAATTCAGGCTCCGGCTGGCCGGCGGCGATGAGGAAATCGCAAGGGATCTGGCTCCCGGGGATGTTGGCTATTCACTGATCGAGACCCTCGATCACCTGGATGAGATCGAGGGCCTCGGCGAAGAAGCAAAAAGAAGGCTCAGCCTTTTCTATGGGCGTGTGAACGATCTTCGTCAAAAGAAGAGTCTCTCGCTGCTAGAAATCGTTCAAGAGGTGACGCGCAGCGCGGGGATCTTCGATGCGCTTTCCTCGTCAGCCTCACGCGCAGCTGCGGCAGCTCGGCAGAACCTGACCAACTTCTTCGACCAGGTGGCAGCATTCTCCCCGGTCGAGGGCGAGGCGAACCTTCAAACTTTTCTCGCCTACCTCGATGCCGCCGACGAAGCGGAGGAGACTCTCGAGTCGGCGCAGCCGGCTGAGCAGGACTCGGTAAAGCTGATGACAATCCACCAGGCCAAGGGTCTCGAGTTCGAGTGCGTGTTCCTTCCGTCGGTCGCAGCCGGGAAGAAGAGACTGAGGGACGGGGAAGCTCCCCCGAAGGGAATAGACAAGAACTCTTACGTGTACTCGATCTTTCCGAACACGAGAACCACCAACCCGCTGACCACTTACACGGATTTGCCGTACGAGGTCAGGCACGACTCTTCGTTTTTGCCCCGTTGGACCGGGAAGCTGGCTGCGTTCAAGCTGGACGTGCGCGACAGAGTTCTCGAAGACGAACGCCGTCTGTTCTATGTGGCCCTGACGAGGGCCAAGCAAAGGCTCGCGGTGACGGCTGCCCATTGGTACGGGCGTGAGAAGGCACCAAAAGGACCGTCTCTTTTTCTCGATGAGCTGTGCGAGTTGGGCGACGGGCTGGTGGAGGTCGTTTCCCAAAGCGAGGCCCCCGAAGAGAATCCAATAGTCGCCGCCCTCGGTCTTCAAACAATGTGGCCTCCCGTTCCGCGGACAGGAGTCGACGACCCACTTTTACCGGAAGGCTGGGGAGTCGCGGCTGAGGAGGTGGTGGCGGGGCGTTTGCAGGTCCATGACTTGATGGACAGGCTGCCTGCCGACGAGCGCGCGAGGGCGCAGGTGCGCGCTGGTGAGCTCGCTCTCGAGCTGGAGCTGCTTGTGAACGCAAGTAAAGAGAGCCCTGAGGCATCCAGTCGGCCCTCCGTCCTGTCGGCGACCAACCTCGTGAAGCTGAGGAGCGGTGATCTGTCGTACTCCACGTTGCAGCGTCCCCTTCCCGAGCGGCCCAACGCGAAGAGGATGCTGGGAACTCAAATTCATCGTCTCATCGAGGAGCAGGCCCGAAGCAGGGACGGAGTGACGATGGGAGCCTCGACGTATCCGGACGAAGAAGAGCTCGACGAGCCCTCAGATCCGGAAGACATCGTTGCCGCGACCGCGGCCGCGATCGAAACCTGGAAGTCGAAGTTCGGCGACAGGGTTCCGGCCCGCCTTCCTTCGGGTGAGCTGATGCTCGAGCTGCCATTCAGCATTCGATCCGGCGAAGACGTCGTTCGCGGGCGGATCGACGCGGTTTATGACAAAGACGACGGTGGATTGGAGATTGTCGACTGGAAGACGGGGATAGAGCTCGAGGTGCCCGAGTTCGATCAGCTGGCACTCTATGCAGCCGCGTTGTCTCTTCTCGGAGTGCCGGCGGGGGAGATAACCCTTACTTATTTCTATCTGGCGAGCGGAGAAATGACCTCGCGTACTTTGTCTACCCAGGAGGCCCTCCGCCAGTTCAAGCAAAGCACCAACTGAAGACAAACCTCTCTTGGCCCAGGACCTATCCCTCTCCCACTGTCGACATGCCTTTCACCATGTGTCACACTTTCTCTATGAGTGACACTGATGTTGTTGAGGTGGGACCAAAGGGCAGAGTGGTTATACCGGCGGCCATAAGAAAACAGCTCGGGATCGAGCAAGGAACACGCCTGGCGGTCCTGGTAGATGGTGAAGCCGTAGTGCTCGTTCCGCGAGCGGCCGTGGAGAAACGGCTCCATTCGATCTTCAAGGGCGTGCGCGCCAGCATGGCCGACGAGCTCGTCCGTGATCGTCGCGCCGAGGCGCAAGCTGAGATCTGACATTGCCTCACGTCCTTGACTCGTCGGCGGTGCTCGCGTGGCTGCAGCAAGAACCGGGGAGTGATCTGGTGGGCTCAGCTCTCGAAAAGGGCCTTGTGACCGCAGCCAACTGGGCGGAGGTCCTCCAGAAAGCTCGCCAACATGGTGCAGATCCTCAGGAGGTCGGCTTGCTGCTCCGTTCTCTTGGCATCGAGATCATCGACGTCACCCAGGAAGATGGAGAAACCGCGGCCTTGATTTGGACCACGGAGGCTCCGCTCTCGCTCGGAGACAGGCTGTGTCTAGCAGCCGCGACGCGTTTAGGGCTACCGGTGATGACCGCCGACACAGAATGGGCACGGGTCGAAATCGAAGACTTGCAGATCAAAGTGATCAGAAGGAGGTCACCCGGACGAGTTTCTCGGACGAGGAAGAGGTAGACCTCGGGAGGTCAGCCTTGCCGGGGGCTCGGGGGCCGGCGGCTGGACCTGTAATGCGGTGTGACTAGCGAGCCCGGACTTTCGCGGGAATCGATGCGGTCGCCTTCTGATCGATGCGCTTGCGCTCCATGCGTTCCGGGTGCTTCGCCCAGTAGTGACGGCGAACGGCCGGGCCGATTGGCCATCCTTTAGGCACTCTGATCGTCTTCCCGCAGGTCTTGCACTTAGCCATTTGTGTTCCCCCCTTTCCTTTTGGGCTCGGCCCCAAGTGAAGCGAGCAGGGCCGTCGAGATGAGGATAGGGATGGGGTGTGACACTGCGGACTTCAGTACGATGCCGGGATGCTGATTGGGGCGCACGTGGGACAGGAGGATCCTCTTGGCGACGCCGCCAGCATAGGGGCGGAAGCAATTCAGATGTTTCTGGGTGACCCGCAAAGCTTTTCGAAGCCGGAACCCCGAGACGACGTGTCCCAGCTGAAGGACAGCGGCATTCCCATTTACGTTCACGCGCCCTACCGGCTGAATATCTGTCACCCGAACCCCCGAATCAGAGTCCCTTCCCGCAAGACGCTCGCGCAGACGGTCGATGCCGCGGCAGACATCGGTGCGACGGCCGTGATCGTTCACGGGGGCCATGCTGAGGACGACCCCATGGAGGGCCCGACACGTTGGTGGAAGGTGTTCGAGGAAAGGACGTTTCCGATACGGGTCTTGATCGAGAACACAGCCGGGGGGACCAATGCCGTCGCCCGTTACGTCGACCAGCTGGCGAGACTTTGGGAGAGACTCCAGGATTTCAATGTCGGTTACTGCTTCGACACATGCCACGCGCACGCTGCCGGTGAGGAACTTGCAGACGTTGTCGAGCGAACTCTTGCCGTCGTTGGATCGATCGACGTTGTGCACTGCAACGATTCGAGAGATCCCCCTGGGACGGGAGCCGATCGACATGCCAACTTTGCCGAGGGGAAAATGGACAGCGAAGCCATGCTGCACATGGTCAAGACGGCCAAGTCGGAGGTTGTGATTCTCGAAACTCCATGGACCGGCATCGGCGACGACATCAGGTGGCTCCGCAAGCACCTGGGACTGTGAAGGAGCGGTACTCGATTAATTCAATGGACGACTAATATCCGTTACTGAATGAGCCCCACCGACGACTTGTCCGATGCGCAGATGTCTCACCGTCTCCTATCGCGGTCAGGCGTGGGCGCGTTGGCCACTATGTCCGTGGAAGCTCCCGGATTCCCGTTTGCATCCCTCACTCCCTTTGCCGTCGACGAGAGTGGCGATCCCATCCTTCTATTGAGCGCGCTGGCCGAGCACACGTCAAATGTGAAGGCGGATCCGCGGGCATCTCTACTTGTGGCCGATGCTCTTCGCGAAGGGGCCGACCCTTTAGCTCTCGAACGAGTGACGCTTGTCGGTTTAATGACATCCGCGGTTCGCGAGGACGTTGAGGAGCTGTACGCCAGTGCACATCCAGAGTCGAAGATGTATGCAGGCTTCAAGGATTTCGACTTCTACCGGCTCGAGGTCCAAAGGGCTCGTTATGTGGGCGGCTTTGGCCGCATGTCCTGGATCGAAAGACAGGAGCTGACAGTTGCCGGGCGATGAGACTGAGGAAACCCCCCAACCGAAAGACCCTTGGGCAAACCAGGGAAGTCTGCTGACCGAAGAGATTCCTCAAAGTCCTCCGCAAGATGAGGGACCCACTGACCAGGGCCCGGCTGGGGCCTCCGTAGGGCCTGAGTTCCTCGCGACGCACTCGGCCCCCCGTCGAAAAATGTGGCTCGTCGTCGTTGCAATAATCGGTGCGATGCTCGGAGTCCTCGGTTACGGACTCGTCGACAACCTTCAGGGCAGAGATCCGGGATCGTCCATACTTCCGGCCCCCTCGGACAAGTCCGCGCCACCCGCACCCGTGGAGGGGTCAATAGCGGCCATCGTCGAGCAGGTTCGGCCCTCGATCGTCTCGGTGCGGACCACTGCGTCGTCCGGGTTTCCCCTCGACCCGGAGGCCCCAGAGGGCGCGGGTACGGGGATCATCATCGATGCGCAGGGTTACATCCTTACGAACGCGCATGTTGTGACGCAGGCGCAGTCGATCGAGGTGGTTCTTTCGACGGGGACGCAGTTTCCCGCGCAGATCGTGGGCCAGGACGAGCTCACCGACCTCGCCGTCGTGAAGATCGACGCGCCGGACCTCCGTCCCGCATCAATCGGAGACTCAGGCAACCTTCGCGTTGGAGATCACGTGATTGCAGTTGGTCATGCCCTTGCTCTGCCCGGGGGCCCCACGGTGACAGAGGGGATCGTCTCCGCCCTGAATCGAAAAGTAAGAGAGCCGAATGGCGCTTTGCTCGAGAACCTGATCCAGACCGATGCAGCTATCAACCCAGGGAACTCAGGAGGGCCTTTGCTCGACGGCGCGGGAAATGTAGTTGGGGTTAACACCGTAATTGCGAGCTTGGCCCAGAACATCGGGTTTGCCATCGCCATCTCTCCGGCACGGCCGATCATCGACCAGCTCGTCAAAGAGGGCAGGATTGTCCGACCCATCCTTGGAGTTGCCATGGAAGACGTTGATGCGACGGTCGCTCGCCAGTACGACCTATCTGTGGAGAAGGGGGCCTTGATTCTCGAGGTCACTCCAGGAAGCGGTGCCGCGGAGGCCGGCCTTCGAGCGTTCGACGTGGTCATTGAGATGGACGGAACGGCAATCAATGATTCATCGGACGCACGTAAAGCAATCGAGGCTCACAAGCCGGGGGAGGAGATTGCAGTCACGGTGGTGAGGGGCCGTGAGGAGCTGAGGGTCAGGGCACTCCTCGGCAGAAGGCCGGGCTGATAGACCTAACCGAGTTCGAAGTCGCCTGCGGCGACGAAGTTCATCGTGTCCGCTGGGACGGGAAGTCCCTGCAACCGGTCGATCATGATTTGGAGACGGAACGGGTTCTGGGTGTCCTTGGTGGCAGGGAGCCGAACTGCATCCAGGTCTGCGAACTCGACCGACTGGACTGGTCGAACCAAAAAGTCCTTCTTGCTCTGTTCAAGGCCCCTGCATCGAGGGTAACGGCGGCGCAAATTCAGGCGAACATGCAACACATGGCAAGTATCGGATTGACCAGGTACGCGGAGCACGCGCGCCGGGCACTGATTGCCGCTAGCTTGCCGGATGAAGTACGCAATTTTCTTGGTGTCCGCGCGGCAAGCAGGGTCACCTTCGAACAAAAGGGCGTGGATTCACAAGTCGTGCGCGTCGCTGAGGAGGCTCTTCGCTCTTTGCTGCCCGAGCCGGAGGTGGACGTGCGCTGCGTGGTCAGCCGATACACCAAGACGCCTCATGCGTTTGGTGTCCGAACTAAA
>DATLOJ010000023.1:0-6182 GCA_035536315.1 Actinomycetota bacterium
TACTGGCCGGCGATGCTGCTATCGGCGGGCGTCCCCCTGCCCACCGAGATCTTCGTCCATGGATATCTCACGATCGCGGGGCAGAAGATCTCGAAGTCTCTCGGCAACGTCATTGATCCGATCGCCCTTGCTGAGGAGTTCGGAAGCGATTCGCTGCGCTACTACCTGCTGCGCCGCTTTCCCGCGGCCGACGACGGCGACTTCACCAGGAGCGGCCTAATCCGAACCCACAACTCCGAGCTCGCCGATCAGCTGGGGAACTTGTTGAGCCGAGTCGAAGCGCTGGTCGGGAAGTACTACGACGGGATCGTGCCGGCTGCCGGGGCCCCCGAAGCCATCGACACCGCCCTCATCGCGAAGGCCGAGCAGGTCCCCGCGCAGGTGCGAGCGGCTCTCGACAACTTTCAGCTGCACAACGCGGCGGCAGCGGTGTGGGAGCTGATCGCCGAGGCGAATCGGTACATCGTCACCATAGAGCCGTGGAAGCTTGCCAAGGAGCGGAGCGATCCGAACGTCGAGGCGCGGATCGCAAGCTGCCTCTACAACCTCGTCGAGCTCCTACGGCTCGCGGCGGGCTGGAGTCACGCGTTCATACCGGAGTCGTCGACCCGAATCCTCGAGCGGATCGGCGTAGCTCCAGCTGCGGCACCTTTCGCGGAGTTCGGTTGGGGCCGCTATCCGGCCGGGACGAAACTCGAAGGCGGGCCACCGCTCTTCCCGAAGCGCGAGATCGACACGACGTGACCAAGTTGGCGCGGCCCGCCACTAACTCCCTACGCGATCGCGCGTAGACGTGTTCGCAGTGCAAGCGACGCTAGGATCAACAGCACCGCTGCCACCAAAGCGATTCGGTTGGGCTTGCCGGTCTCGGCAAGCCGGGGGCCGGAGCGCGTAAGGGGCCGCATCCAAACACCGTCGATGGTCCCCGCATAGATTTGTTGGGTCTCAGAGTCCATGGCCAGGGAGTACACCTGCCTGGTGATGTCGCCGGAGAAGCCTTCGTTGTAAGGCTGCCAAGAAGCCCCCGCGTCGTTGGACTGGTAAACGCCATGCCAGTACAAGGCGGCGAATAGATTGTTCGGGTCCTTTGGATTCACAGCGATCTCCCAAACGCCTGCCCCAGCCGGCAGTCCTTTCGCGGACGCGGCCCAGTTCCTTCCACCGTCCGTCGACTTGGTTACTCCGGCCCCCCAGGTGCCGGAGTAAACGATGTCGGCGTCTTTGATGTCGACGGCGAGGCCCCGAACTTCCGCGGTGGGGTTGCCGCCGAAGAAACTCTCCACTCTTTCCGGACTGCTCGGTGCGGTCTGGCCCGTGGGTCTAGGCCGTCCATCCACCCAGGTTCGCCCCCCGTCCGTCGACAACCAAACCCCGGTCGTCGAGGCCAGGTAAACGCGGGCCGGATCAGAGGGAGCGATCCGAATCTTGTAGAGGTTCCCGGCGGTTCCCAGAGTAAGCCGTGTGCGCGCCTGATTTCCCTGGCGAAGCATCATGTCCCAGGTCTGACCCCCGTCCGATGTAAGGAATGCTCCGCCCCCAAGTGAGTTGTTGGACCCACGAAATGCAGTGATCCATGCTCCTCCCGGCAGGGCCAGAACGTCGGATGTGAACTGGAAGTGCAGCAGGTGTCTGCCGTATGGACTCGGGGCCGGCTGATTTCCGGGCGCCGCTGCGTCAATGTCGGGGTCCCGGTAGTCGTAACCACCGACCGGCCAGTCCGCCCTCTCTGCGCACTGGCCGGGAGCGTTGCTCTGCTTTTGAGCGGAGAGGCACTGATCTACCGGATACCCCCACACACCCCCGCGGTTGACTTTGTCGGGAGCCCGGTTGCTCCAGTTGGTCGAGAGCATCGAGAAGTTCGAAGTCGAGGGATTGGCGATCGAGTAGTCCTCGAGAGTGTCGGTCCTGCCTTCCTGAGTGCTCTGCCAGCTCCTTCCGAAGTCTCTGGAAACGTACGCGCCTCCCACTTCCGTGGCGGCCCAGACTGTCGCCGGATCTGAGGGGTCGACCGAGACGCCCCACACCGCTATGAAGTCGAGGCCCCGGTTCGACTGAGACCACGAGGCCCCAGCGTCGTTCGATTTCCAAACTCCGTCGTTGCGGGCGGCTGCATACACCCGCCTCGAGTCGGTGGGATCGATCGCGATCGCGCGGATGTTGGCGGCGTCAGCGCCTACCTTTTGCCAGACGCCGGTCTGGCCGGCAGCAGGCGCTGCAGAAGCGAGCAGCAGGACTCCGGAGATGAGACATGCCGTCGCTACCGTTTGCCTTACCTGATGAATGACGGCCCTCTTAGGGGGCATTCATCTCTCCCAGTTGGAAATTTCCGGCCTCGGGGTGGTTCGCGCCCATCATGTAAGCGACGAACATGCCGGCCGTCTCCATGCCGAGCACGGCCTCCTCTGACCGCCGTTGCTGCCCCGAGTACATGTAGTTGAGGAACTCGAGCGTCTCTGCGGCGTTGTGGTACGAGAGAAGACCGGGAACTGCGGCGTTGGGATCCCATATTCCGATGCTGAGATCTGAAGGTATTCCTTGCAGGATCAGCACCGTGTGGTCCGACCTGTCGGCCGGATCGTCCTGGATGTTGATGTACTTCTTTTGCGAGTCGGTGAACAAAGGGCGGGTCTGACCGTCGCGGTAAGTGAACTGGGAGTGTCCGAACTTCGAGCGCATGTCTTCGAACATGCGGTCCCTGGCGGCTTTCATGTCCTGGCGATACAGGATGAACTTGGGCGTGAACGCGGGTGACGTTGCGGCATAGGCGGCGAACGCGCGCTCTACAGCGGCCTGGGGGGTGTGCCCCTCCATGTATGTAGGAGCGGAGTTGATGTTCAGCGGCATGAAGTCCAGGTCGGACCGGCCGAGCCACCTTCCAGGATAGTTGGCGCCGATCATGTCGGTGTCGTGATACGCGACCGCGCTGGCCTGCGGTGGCAACTCCAGATGCTTCATCCCTTGATAGGCGTCGACGGTCGTGAAGCCGGCCGAGCCCAGTAGGCCTTGTTCCTCGGCGTCGAAGAAAGTGATCATCATGCTGCGTCGAGGTCTGATTCCATTTGCCGTCCAGTAGTCGACAAATGCCTTTGCGACCCCCGTTGTGAGGGCCACCTGCATGCCGCAGTCGATGGCTCCGTCGTACGTCCAGGGAACGCAGTCCCAATGCGCGCCCACCAGAACAAACTCGTTTCTTAGAACAGGATCGGCCCCCGGTACCACTCCGATGATGTTGAAGAAGCCGGTCTGGCTCTCGTCGATGAACGGCCGCGTCTCGACGTAGGCACCCGAGCTCTTCATTGGCGCGAGAACCGTCTCTAGCCTCCTCACGACCTCTTTCCCGAACTCGTCGTGGGCGGTCTTGTACGGGGAGTCCTCGATGATGCCTCCGTACCGTGACGGATAACGGCGCAGAAGCTCGTCGCTGTACCGGTAGATGAAGTCTCCCGACACCCAGAGGTTCGTCTTTCCATACGAGGGGGGCGGCCCGACGGGCCCAGTGAGTGCGAGCAACAGCGCTAGAAAAGCGACCCAGGCTATGTGAAGACGTCGCGGCATCGGGGCCCGAACGATAGCAGGGGGCTCCTGGGCTCCCTCCCGTGGAAAGCCTGCCGCTCTGTGTACACTGTCGAACAAATGTTCGATTCTATCACTGCACAGCTAAATCCCAGGCAAGCCGAGGCAGTCGTTCAAAGGGGGGCTCCCCTCCTGGTGCTCGCGGGGGCCGGCAGTGGCAAGACCCGGGTTCTGGCCTGCAGAGTCGCCCACCTCATCGAGTCCGGCGTGGCCCCGAACCGCATCCTTCTGCTCACGTTCACCCGCCGCGCTGCCAGGGAGATGATCGCAAGGGCGCGAAGCTTTACCGACCGGGCGTCGGCCGGAAGGGTTTGGGGCGGCACGTTTCACTCCGTGGCCAACCGGCTTCTTCGAAGATATGGCAACGCGGTCGGCCTGACCCCGGACTTCACCGTGATCGATTCGTCCGACAGTGCCGACCTCATGCGCCTCGTCGCGCAAGAGCTTGGGGTTGTAAGCGAACGGCGGTTCCCAAAAAAGGAAACCCTGGCGTCGATCTATTCCCGCACGGTGAACAACGGTACCGCGCTCGACGAGGTGGTCGACAAGTACTTCCCATGGTGCAAGCCCGAGCTCGACGGTATCCGCGATGTCTGCGCCGCGTACACATCACGCAAGCGTGAGCACGGAGTGCTGGATCTCGACGACATGCTTCTTTACTGGGCCGCCGCTCTTGCTGCTCCCGCAGTGGGAGATTCCATCTCCGGCCTTTTCGATCACGTGCTCGTCGACGAGTACCAGGACACGAACTCGACTCAGGCTGACATAGTCGCGGGGCTGGTCAAGAAATCGCGCAACGTGACGGTGGTGGGTGATGACTTCCAGGCCATCTACGCGTTCAGGGCGGCGACGGTTCGCAACCTGTTCGAGTTCACGGAGCGGTTCCCTGAGGCAAAGGTTGTCACTCTCGACCAGAACTATCGGTCGACGTCACCCATCCTGGCTGTGGCCAACAGCGTCATGAAGGATGCGCGCGAGGGGTTTCAGAAACAGCTGTGGTCGGAGCGGCCAGGGCGGGAACGCCCACGGCTCGTCACGTGTTCGGATGAAGACTCGCAGTCGGACGCAGTTTGCAGACGTGTCCTGGAACTGCGCGACGAAGGCACTCCCCTGCGCGAGCAGGCGGTGCTCTTCCGCGCTGCCTCGCACTCGAACAGGCTCGAGCTGGAGCTTGCCAGAAGAAACATCCCATTCGTGAAGTACGGGGGTCTGGTTTTTCTGGAGCGCGCGCACGTGAAGGACACGATGGCAATGTTGCGAGTGCTGGTTAACCCGCAGGACGAGCTCGCGTGGTTCCGGGTTTTCTCGCTCCTCGAGGGTGTGGGCCCGGCCACAGCGAGAAAGTCTATCGAGTGGCTGCACACCCCTGCCGCTTCTGGAGGAGACATCTCCCCACTCAGAAAGCTGGTCGACGACCCTCCCGCCGTCCCGAAAGCGGCGGCGGAAGGAATGGAGGCGCTGCAGAAATCCGCCATGGCGGCGCTGGAAACGGATGCACCTGCCGAGCAGGTGGAACGTATAGGCGAGTTTCTCGAAAAGGTATTCGTGCGACGCTACGACGACGCGCCGGCTCGCATTGCAGACGTAACTCAGCTTGCGCGGATGGCCGAGGAGTACACGGAGCTCTCTCGGTTCTTAACCGAGGTTACGTTGGATCCACCAATGGCCACGCAGGACCTAGCCAAGCCTCCGCATCTCGATGACGACTGGCTGGTGCTCAGCACGATCCATTCGGCGAAGGGACAGGAGTGGGAGGCCGTCCATGTCATATCCGCAGCCGACGGAGCGATTCCGTCCGACATGGCCGCCGACCAGGAAGGCATCGAGGAAGAGCGAAGGCTGTTCTACGTTGCGATCACGCGCGCCAAGCGGTGGCTGTCGATCTACTTTCCGCTCAAGTGGTATTACCGCCGTGGGGGCCAGGATGACCTTCATCACTACGCACAGCTGACCCGATTTCTGCCCGATTCGATGCGCGACCTATTCGATCACGAGGCAGCGGGTGAGGAGCCGGGAGAAGATCCGTCCCGTCTCGGGCTCGAGGGAAAGGCAAGTGATTCGGTGGATCGCCTGTTGCAATCGTTGTTCAGCAAGACCGGGAGCTAGGCCACCACTGTCATCTCGACGGGTTCGAGTCCGTCGGCTTCCACTCGAACTTTGTCTCCGGGTCGGACGGGGTTCATACCGAGTGGAGTGCCCGTCAGGATCAGCATGCCTTCCCCAAGCTCGAGTCCATGATCTTGAAGGTGCCGCTTCAGCCACTCGAGCGAGCCTTCCGGCCCTCCCGGGACCCCGTACATGTCCGCCTCTTCGATCAAACGGTCGTCGGCGAAGACTCGGAGAGATCCGGACTCTGGCCGGTCCCCCCAGGGGGTCGGGCTGGGCGGCAGGACCACCCCGGCGTGTATTCCATTATTGGCGATCAGCTCCTGAAGGGACCTCGGTGTGGACCGCAGGACAAGGTTGTGCAGTTCGATGACTGCCATTACCGATTCGGGTTCCAGATCGGCCCCGAGCCGCACCGCTATCTCGCCTTCGATTGCAAGGTTCGAGAACTCCCGATGTGAGATCGATGCACTAGATTCATGCAGCTCTGACTCGTAAACGAA
>DATLOJ010000024.1:0-6988 GCA_035536315.1 Actinomycetota bacterium
CGCAAGGCGGAACCTGGCCGTGTAACCGAGCACTGGCTCGTCCGAGATGTCGATGACGCGCGTCGCACCGTGATCGTCGAGCGCTTTTGCAAGAGCCGCCTCGGGATCCTTACTCGCGATCTCCAATTCGACACCAAGCTCAGACTCCTCCTGGCCGAGCTTCTCGCCCCCGCCGACCAGCAGGGCCAGGACTAGGTTCTCTCCCTGCTCTTCCAGCTCGCGAAGCGCTCGCGCCACGACCTTTGGATAGTGCTCGCCGTCGACAAGAACAACTGTCTTCGGGTTCTTCTTGCGCCCCATCAACGAACCTGAGCACCCGTCAGATCCCAGGACGGAGACTCCGAGGACCATCCGTCCGGCAAGAATTCATCGACCTTGGTCCTGATGCTTTCCAGCTCTTCGGTCTTTACCAGACAAATCAGTGAAGGACCTGCCCCGGCGAGAGCGGTCGGAACCCCAATGTCTCTCAAGCTCCTATGGAGCTCGCTGCTTTCGGGCATCAACGGGAATCGATAAGGCTGATGAAGGCGGTCCTCGGTTGCCGTCATCAAGGAGTCGACCGGCCCCCTTCCGCTCAGGACCTCCACGAGAGCCGCAACCGAAGCTGCGTTCGCAACAGCATCGCTCAGCCTGACCTGCGGAGGCAGGACGCCTCGGGCTTTCTCCGTGCGCAGCCTCTCCCGAGCAACCAGAATCAAAGGAGTCAGTGCAGGGGTCGGCTCGTAACGCAGCCACCCAGACGGCGCGGTCAGAACCAAGCCGCCGAACAGAGCCGGCAGCACATTGTCACCGTGACCTTCAATCTTCACTGCGAGCTTTGCGAGCGCCGAGTCCTTCAGGGGCAAGTCCCCTGCCGCCCTCGCAGCAACCAGCCCCGCAACGATCGCTGATGCACTGGCCCCCATCCCTCTGGCCGACGGGTACGACTCGACCACTTCGATCTTGACCTTGGGAGCCGCAGATTTCGTTTCTTCGAAGGCTGCGTGCCAGGAGGTAAATATGAGGCTGTCATCGACCGATCGGATTCGTCCTTTGCCGGCTATTTCGTTTTCGGATGACTCGGTCACTCTCACTTGCAGATAAAGACCGATTGCTACCCCCAGGCAGTCGAAGCCGGGACCGAGGTTCGCGACCGTAGCGGGTACTCGAACTTCAAGATCCATCAGTTCAACTCCCTCATCTAAATATTCAGCGCGGCTGCCACATCACGTACGTCCGCCTCGACGACCTCGGGTCGTGGCGCTCCCGCAATGGCCCAGTCGGGATCCTTGAGACCGTGTCCGGTAAGTACGCAAACTACGCGCGAGCCCTTCGGCAGTATCCCCTCCTCCGACAGCTGCAAAAGACCAGCCACCGACGCCGCAGATGCCAGCTCACAAAAGAGTCCTTCCGCCGCAACCATCCTGTAGGCCTGGAGGATCTCTTTGTCACGCACCGCTCGAATCTGACCGGATGACTGCTCTGCGGCCTCCGTGGCCCCATCCCACGATGCCGGATTACCGATACGAATTGCAGTGGCAATCGTCTTCGGAGCATCCACCGGGTAGCCCTTCACAATGGGAGCGGCCCCCTCTGCTTGAAATCCGAACATGCGAGGAAGGGCTGGGATCTCTCCTGCCTCCGAGTATTCGCGGTAGCCCTTCCAGTAAGAAGTTATGTTGCCTGCATTCCCCACTGGCATGACATGTATGTCCGGAGGCCCTCCAAGGGAGTCACAAACTTCGAAGGCCGCCGTCTTCTGCCCTTCTATGCGATGCGGGTTGATCGAGTTCACAAGCGTCACGGGAAATTCGGCTTCCAGCTTTCGAGTGATCTCCAGTGCTTTGTCGAAGTTGCCCTTGACTTCAACGACCTTCGCTCCATGAACGAGGGCCTGCGCGAGTTTTCCGAGAGCAACGTTTCCTGTGGGGATCAGAACGGCGCACGGAAGCCCGGCCCTCGCAGCGTAAGCAGCAGCCGACGCGGATGTGTTTCCCGTTGACGCGCAGACAATTACCTTCGCTTTAAGTTCCAGCGCCTTGGAGATCGCGAGAGTCATGCCGCGATCCTTGAAGGATCCAGTCGGGTTCGCGCCTTCGTACTTGAGGTGCACTTCGCAGCCTGTCGCGTCGGACAACCTCGAAGAGTGAACAAGCGGAGTGCCACCCTCCCCAAGGGTGACGACCGGAGTTGAGTCTGATACGTCCAGGCGCGTACGAAACTCTTCTATTACTCCCCGCCAAACAGGCATGACCTAGGTGTTCAGTTGAGTCAGTCGTCTGCGGATTGGACGCGCAGTGCGGAGGCAATCTCCTCGACGACATCGAGTCTGCGAAGAACTGCCAGGAGGGCTTGAAAATCCTTCTCGAGCGCAGTGTGCGTGACCATTACAAGCCGGGCCTCGTCCCCGAAGCCCTCCTGCCAAACGCTTTTGATGTTCACGTTGTGATCGGCAAAGGACTGCGCGATCTTGGCAAGAACTCCGGGCCGGTCGAGAACCTCGAGCAGGATGTAGTACTGACTTTGCGTGAGGTCCATGGGTCTTATGGGGATGCCTTGCTTGTGACAGGTACAACCCGGCCCCCGGCCTCCCGACTGAATGTTTCGAGCAACCTGAACGAGGTCACCCACAACAGACGTCGCAGTCGGAGGCCCTCCCGCTCCCCTTCCGTAGAACATGAGCTCACCTACGTTCTCACCTTCGACAAACACAGCGTTCAAGTTCTCGCGCACGGAGGCAAGGGGGTGGTTCTCCGGAATCATTGCGGGATGAACCCGCACAGAAATCTCGCCGTCGATCAGCTCGCCGATCGCAAGGAGCTTTACTGCGTAGCCGAGCGTGCGCGCAAACTCGATGTCGCGCAAGGAGATGCCTGCGATTCCCTCCCTGTACACATCCCCTGCGACAACTCGGGAGTTGAACGCGATGCTTGCCAGGATTGCCAGTTTGGCCGCCGCGTCGAACCCTTCTATATCTGCGGTGGGATCGAGCTCCGCGTAGCCAAGCCGCTCCGCTTCCGCAAGGGCCTGGTCCAGCTCCAGGCCCTCCTCACTCATCTTGGTCAGCACGTAGTTCGTTGTGCCGTTGACGATGCCCATCACCCGCAGCACCCGCTCGCCCGCAAGTGACTCCTTGAGAGGACGGATGATCGGAATTCCACCCGCTACCGAAGCCTCGAAGTAAAAATCGACACGCGAGGATTCCGCCTCGTCGAACAGATCCTTGCCGAGGGTCGCGATGAGCTCCTTATTGGCACTAACGACGTGCTTCCCTGCCCTCATCGCATCGATGGTGAGAGTGCGCGCTGGTTCGATCCCGCCCATTACTTCTACCAGTACCTGAATGTTGGAATCGGCAACGATCTCCCGGGGGTCGTTCGTAAAGATCTCAGAAGCGAGCGGAACATTGCGCTCTTTCGAAAGACTTCGAACTGCGACCCTTTCCAGTTGGATGCGCGCGCCGGCACTTTCGGTTATCTCCTCGGCATGCTCCTCAAGAATCCGCGCAACTGCGGAGCCGACGATGCCGCAACCGAGCATCCCAACATGGATTGTGTCTGCCACGCTTTGCTCAGTCGCCTTCCTCAGCAACCTTAGGAGCTGTTAGCTCGCGGGCAAGCTCCCGGGCCATGCCTACGGAGGCCGCAGTGAGCCCAATCCACGCAATCTTCAACGCGATCGACTCTTCATCCGACATCTCAGGTAGATCGCGCTTCAAGCCTTTGGTCCATAGCAGCTCCACGGCCATCATTGCGAACTTCGCAGCAAGGGCTCCCGCGGCGAGAGCTGCGATCTTTCGCGCCATTCCACCTTTGCTCTCAACGCTAGACATACGCAACACCTTTCAGGTTTTGCATCTTTTTAGCAGCTTTCTAGTGCGACAGTGGCAGCTCGACAACCATCCTGCATCCGTGAGGGAAATTAGGCTCCGCTTGGATGTGGCCGCCATGCAGGTCGACTATCCACTTGGCTATCGCCAGTCCCAGACCGGTTCCTCCCTCCCGAGAAGATCTCGACGTATCGGTCCGGTAGAACCGCTCGAACACCCGGGAGGTCTCCGAAGCCGGAATCCCCGGCCCTTCGTCCGTCACTTCGATGACCACTCGATGATCCTTCGCGGCCGCGTTCACCGTCACCGTCCCGCCTTCCGGCGAGTGCCTGACCGCGTTCTCCAGCAGATTGGCGAGTACCTGGTGGACACGTTCGGGATCGCCCTCGGCGCTCAAGGTCCTTGGATCCACTTCCGTTCTTAGCTCGACACTCTGCGAATGCAAACGGGACTCCTCGACGGCTTGATGGATGACATCGACGATCCGAAAGGACTGTTTGCTAAGCGGCACTGCACCGGATTCCAGTCTTGAAAGGTCAAGCAGTTGCGCAACGAGCCGGCCGAGGCGTTCGACCTGATTCAGCATGGTTCTGATCGACTGCTCCTCGAGAGGCTCGACACCGTCGAGGACGTTTTCTAGAACTGCTTGCAGCGCGCTGATCGGAGTTCTCAGCTCGTGGGAAACGTTTGCAACCAGATCCTTTCTCATCCTGTCGACTTCGGCCAGATCGGCCGCCATTGCGTTGAACGCCCGCGCAAGAGCACCCACTTCATCTTGTGAGGTTGCTGTTACGCGCTTGTTGTAGTCACCCTTTGCCATCGCTTCTGCTGCACCGGCCATCTCGCGAAGCGGAAACGTCATTCCCCTGGCAAGGAACTGGACCATCCCCAGCGCAATGAGGCCCGCTGCGCCGGCCGACAGAATCAAAGGAAGCCCCGCCCTAATCCCCAATGAGACAACGAGAACGGTGACCGCTACGGCAGCCACAATGACCGTGCCCAACTTCGTCTTTATCGAAGAGAGCCGGTCTAACGGCCTCACGGAGTTCCGTTCTTCTCGTGCAAGGCATACCCCACGCCGTGCACGGTACGAATCAGATCCGGCCCGAGCTTTCTCCTTAGTGCGCCGATGTGTGAGTCGATGGTCCTGGCTCCCGAGTCATCCCTGTACCCCCACACTTCTGATAGCAGGCGCTCCCTCGTGTGCACCGTCCCGGGCCTGGCAGCAAGCTGGTAGAGCAAATCGAACTCGATCGGTGTCAGGCGAAACTCCTCGTCGCCCTTAGTTACTTTTCGAGATGAGGGATCGATTGTGAAACCAGCTGCATGAGCAACGTCCCCCGCTGGCCGCGGGAAACGATCGACACGTCGAAGAAGAGCCTGGACACGCGCAACCAGCTCCCGCGGACTGAACGGCTTGGTCATGTAGTCGTCCGCACCGATGCCAAGCCCCACCAACATGTCCGTCTCGGAATCGCGCGCCGTCAGCATGAGAACTGGAACGGGGCGGTCTCTCTGAATCTGTCTGCAAACTTCCAGACCGTCGAACCCGGGAAGCATCACGTCCAGGATGACCAGGTCCGGACGCAGCCTCTTGCACAGCTCGACCCCTGCTGGACCGTCGGCTGCGGTTTCCACGTGGAAGCCTTCACGCGTCAGCCGTGCAGCAACTGAGGAGGCGATGATCGCCTCGTCCTCCACCACAGCGATAGTGCGCGTGACCATCCGATGAGTGTAGGTGCTACCTCAAAGAGTCAAGGTTGATCACTTCGTTCGCGTCGGAACTGAAGGTTCTGGGGTGGGACCGCCTTGAATCACATAGAACTGTTCCCGATTGCAGCGACCCCGAGGCCATGGCGGGGGTCGGTCACGTCGATCAATTAAATCGACACGCGCCAGCTATGCCAACCGTGGTTCGTGTTCAATGCAGGTTGTGAGCGGCAGCAGGTTTCGAGGACTTGGGGCAGTCGCCCTCTCATTCGTCCTCATTGCGGCTGTTCTCTACGTGGTCGCGGGGCTGTCGGTCGACCTAATGCCTCACGCAACACCCGAGTTCGAACAAATTCCGCATGCCTTCCCCGAAGAGCCCTGGCTCGAGGGCTGGGTGCGCTGGGACGCGGGATGGTACTGGACCATCGCGGAGCAGGGGTACACATTCACTCCGGGAAAGCAGTCTCCAGTTGTCTTCTTCCCCGCGTACCCCCTTGCCATGAAAGCCCTCGCCATCGTCACCGGCAACGTTTACCTGGCCGGGATCATCATCACCTTCCTTTCGGGAATGGCATGCGCGCTGCTTCTTTTCTTGTGGTGCCGCCAAAGGATGACGCAGCGCGAGTCTCTATGGGCTGCAGCGCTTCTCGTTGCCTACCCGTTTTCCTTCTATCTGTTTGGAGCGGTTTACTCCGACGCCCTCTTCGTAGCCGCGGTAATAGGGGCATTCCTGCTGCTCGACCACGACCACCCACTCATGGCGGGAGTTGTAGCTGCGATAGCTACTGCGGCGCGCCCCGTTGGAGTGGCGCTGATCATCGGGCTTGTTATCAGAGCTATCGAACGGCGGGATGCCCTTTCGAAGACTCGGCCTTGGATACGTTGGCAGAACCTAAGACCTGCCGATGGCGGTGTCCTTCTGTCGGCCGGAGGCCTTGCCGGGTTCGCCATCTACCTGTGGGTGAAGTTCGGGAGTCCCTTTGTCTTTCTCAGCGCAGCCTCCGCTCCAGGGTGGGATCTGGATCCGGGACCTGCGACTTGGTTCAAGAAGGAGTTCTTCCGAGTGGTTCTCGACCTGCCGCTGAGCATGCAACACCTGAGGCTTGGCTCGTATGCACTCATCACCCTGGGAGCCTTGGCCCTCGTCCCGAAAGTACTCCGGCGCTTTGGCTGGGGTTATGCGGTTTATGCCTTCGCAGTTGTGGCGATGCCTGCCCTTTCGTCCAAGGACTTCGTGGGTATGGCCCGGTACGTCATCGCAGCTTTTCCGTGCTTTGCTGTAGCCGGCGGATGGCTCTCCAGTCGCCGGCGGGTTGGAATACCCTTGCTGACAATCAGCGTGTTCTTGCTCCTGGTGATGACCTCATTGTTTGCGCGCAGGTTCTACATCTCGTGAAGGGATAATCACTTCATGGCCCACTTCCAAAAGCTCACAATCTTCTTTCCAATGTGGAACGAGCAGGCCTACCT
>DATLOJ010000025.1:0-32942 GCA_035536315.1 Actinomycetota bacterium
GCCCCTTTACGGGGAGCGGAGCCGGGCACTTGCGCACTTACCCGTTAGCACTCTAGAGTAGGGAGTGCTAACACTCGGGACCCCCGAGTGCAAAGCAATTCGGAAGGCCAATACCAATCAGGAGGTATCAATGGCGAAGCAGATAGCTTTTGCGGAGGACGCAAAGCGCGCTATGGAAAGAGGGATGGACCAGCTCGCCCACGCGGTGAGAGTCACCCTCGGCCCTAAGGGTCGCAATGTAGTTCTCGAGAAGAAGTGGGGAGCTCCCACAATTACCAACGATGGGGTATCCATCGCGAAGGAGATCGAGCTCGAGGACCCGTTTGAGAAGATCGGGGCCGAGCTGGTCAAGGAAGTAGCAAAGAAGACAGACGATGTGGCGGGTGACGGTACGACCACTGCGACCGTTCTGGCACACGCAATCACCAAGGAAGGGCTGCGAGTAGTCGCTTCCGGCGCCAACCCAATTGCCCTAAAGCGTGGCATCGAGCACGCGGTCGAGCGGGTTGTCGAGTTCATCGGCAACGAGGCCCGTGAGATTCAGGGCAAGGAAGAGATCGCCAACGTTGCGGCAATCTCTGCCAACAACGACACCGAGATCGGTGAAGTCATCGCCGAGGCCATGGACAAGGTCGGCAAGGACGGCGTCATCACGGTCGAGGAGTCGAACACTTTCGGCCTGGAGCTGGACCTCGTTGAAGGTATGAGGTTCGACAAGGGATACATCTCCCCTTACTTCATCACCGACCCAGAGCGCATGGAAGCAGTTCTTACGGACCCGTACATCTTGATCGTGAACTCCAAGGTCTCGGCCCTCAAGGACCTTCTGCCCATCCTCGAGAAGGTAGTCAATGCAGGAAAAGAGCTTCTGATCATCGCTGAGGACGTCGAAGGCGAAGCCCTTGGAACTCTGGTGGTCAACAAGATCCGCGGCACGCTTCGTGCAGTTGCGGTGAAGGCTCCCGGGTTCGGTGACCGCCGCAAGGCCATGCTCCAGGACATTGCGATCCTGACCGGTGGCCAGGTCATCTCCGAGGAGGTCGGCCTAAAGCTCGAGAACACCGGCGTCGACCTTCTTGCTCAGGCTCGGAAGGTTGTTGTCACCAAGGACGACACCACGATCGTCGAGGGTGCAGGCTCCGAGGAAGACATCAAGGGCCGCGTCAACCAGATCAAAGCAGAGCTGGAGAAGAGCGATTCCGACTACGACAAAGAGAAGCTGCAGGAGCGGCTGGCGAAGCTTGCAGGCGGCGTTGCCGTCATCAAGATCGGCGCTGCAACTGAAGTCGAGCTCAAGGAGAAGAAGCACCGCACCGAGGACGCCGTTCAGGCTGCGAAGGCTGCAGTCGAAGAGGGCATCATCCCCGGAGGCGGAACGACTCTTCTCCGTGCGTCGGAATCACTCGAGAAGCTCGAGAGTGACCTGACCAGCGACGAGCTCTTCGGATCGCAGATCGTTCGCAGGGCGCTCGAGGCTCCTATCAAGCAGATCGCCGAGAACGCTGGCCTCGAGGGCGGCGTAATCGTCGAGAAGGTTCGCAGCTTGGAGAAGGGCTTCGGCCTGAACGCAGCAACTGGTGAGTACGAGGACCTGGTCAAGGCCGGCGTCGTCGAGCCCGCCAAGGTGACTCGCTCTGCACTGCAGAACGCCGCATCGATTGCTGCTCTGTTCCTGACCACCGAGGCGGTCATCGTCGAGAAGCCGGAGAAGAACCCACCGGCTCCGGCGGGAATGCCCGGCGGCGGAGACATGGACTTCTAAGCAACCGCTAAGAGTTCAAAGACAGAGGGCCGGGAAACCGGCCCTCTGTTTCTTTTCCAGCAAGGAAGGATCGGCATGTTTCGCAAGTCGGCTCACATCTACGACGCGATCTATTCGAAGCTCGACTACCCCGGGCAAACGGAGCGCGTGCATGGGCTAATTCAAGATAGAAGCCCAGGAGCTAAAACGCTTCTCGATGTCGCGTGTGGAACCGGCCTTCACTTGTCGCACTTTCGCCGATGGTATGAGGTCGAGGGTCTGGACCTGGATCCGGGGATGCTCGCGGTCGCGCGGGAACGCCTGGGAAAGGTTCCCCTGCACGAGGCGGACATGAGCGAGTTTGCCCTGGGCCGAAAGTTCGACGTGGTTACCTGCCTGTTCTCGAGCATCGGATATATGCAAGGCACCGAGATGCTCGATCGAGCGGTATTGAACATGACCAATCACTTGACCCCGGGCGGAGTCCTGGTCGTGGAACCGTGGATCACTCCCGACAAGTTTCTGACGGTTGAGGGAGGTGACTACATCTCGGCAGATTTCGTAGACGAGCCGGAGCTAAAAATCGCAAGGATGGGCCGAAGCCATGTCGAGGACCGGACGTCGGTCCTGGACATGCATTACCTGGTCAACACTCCGAGGGATTTGAACAGTTTCACCGAGACCCACCGTCTCTACCTCTTCACGGACGAGGATTACCGGACCGCGTTTGAGCGGGCCGGACTGAAAGTGCATCACGACCCGGTAGGCCTGCTGGGTAGGGGCCTTCTGATAGGCGTAGCTGGCTAGGAGCTAATCCGAGGGATCGCCGCCGGACCCTTCCGACTGTCCAAACCTTTGGAAAGCCGCTTGTCGCGAGACGCCGAGGACGTCACCGATTTGTTGCCACGTGAAGCCCATGCGTCTCGCCTGGGCGACCAGCTCGGCGAGTGTTTGGTGAGCGAGGTCCGCCAGCTTCACGGCGGCGGCGACCCCCATGAGAATTGTTGGCTGCCCAACTCGGTCGAGAAGTCGGGCAAGGAACCTCGCGTGCGAAACCAGCGACTTGCTCAGTTCGCTTTCCGGCCCTCTCGTCATGTGGTTTGTAAACCCTACCTTGACAAGCCTTCCATGTCAGGCAAGGATGAGACCAATGACAGTCTTTCGTTGGTCGACGGATTCCATAGGCCGAGCAGCCGAGAGTGTGGCTCCTCAAGTTCGAGGCGGAATAATTGAGGTCGAGCCTGACGTTGTTACTGTGACGCTTGGGGATCCGCCCATGTTCAGAGCGAGAATCCCCCGTTCGAAAATCAAGGCTGTCGAGCGTGTGCCCGACCTGACGAATCCCACCCGCGGAGTTCACGGATGGCGTGGCAAGTGGCTGGTCAATGCATCGGGAGAAAACCTCGTTCGCCTGCGAATGACCTCCGCCGTCCCGGCAAGTCTGGAGGCCCGGACGGATCGGATCGAAGGCTACAGAGAGCCCGAAAACTGGTTCGTGCGCAGACTGGTCCGGTGGATAACGAAGTCCAGAGTCCTTCGCCTCGAGGAACTGACATTGAGTGTCGACGAGCCCGGCGAGTTCATAAAGATCCTGGGAGGAGCGGGTGGTAACGCCGCTCCACCGGTTAGGAGTGAGGAGAACGTGATGAAGCTGACAGTAGAGCAGGCAGAGCAGAAGGCAAGGGAGCTCCTGGACGACAATCTTTCGGGGCGGTGGGAGGCCGTAAGTAAAGACTTCGACGACACGATGCTGGCGGGCCTGTCAGAGGCAAAGATGTCCGAAGCCCTGGGCCAGATAACCCAGCAAATGGGCACTTTCGTCTCGAGCGGCGAACCTTCTTCGAGATCGGACCCGGGATACCTCGTGGTCGACATCCCAGCGGAATTCGAACGCGGGGCGCTCAAGTTCCGAGTCAGCTTTGATAACGAGGGAAAAGTAGCGGGGCTCTTCTTTTTGAATCCGGCCGCGCCGTGATTATCAGCGGCTCCGTGCCCCCGATTCAGCCGGCACTAGAGACCGGCTGGTAACGTGTGGGGGCTTTGGCTCCCGACAGCTCCGATCATCGTTTCGCACGCAGGAACATTGCTGTCTGCCGTTCCTGCGGGGTAACCGAGCGAGTGCGGGGTGACATCTGCCCCCTCGGATGGACGATCCTTGGAAGTGGGTCGAAGCTAAAGGGGTATCTGTGTCCCTCCTGCGTAAGGCGCAACCTGCGCGAAATCGAGGGAAAGCTCGACCTCGACTTCGAATAGGCCAGGAATTTTTGCCCACGCGGGCTAGCGTCGGGCCCCCGTCAAGCGCGAGAATGCGGGGGCCGGAGAAACTCCAAGCGCCAGGTTAGCCAGGACACAACGATCCGGGTTTAGCGCCCCTAGCTGGGCAAGGCCGACGGGTTCACCGGCTGCGGCAACCCCCGTTTTGCGGGAGGAAGCCACAACTCAATAGAGAAAGGCTGGTGGGTCTTTCGAAGAAGGCCCGCCAGCCTTTCTCGTTTTCTCCTTCGGTTCTAACCCGCTGCTATGAAGTTCCCGTTCATCTCCGGATGAATGTCGCACTTGAACGTGTGTGTCCCCGCAGGAATGGAACTCACTGTGTACGTGTGAGTAACTCCGGGATCAACCATTGGCTCACCTCTGAATAGCTGCTTGCCGCCTTTGTCGTAGATCGAAATGTTGTGAGGAGCGACATCCTTGTTCGCCAGCGTGACCATGAACTCCTCATCGGCCTCTGACGCAAGGCATGACGAGTCGAACTTGAGGTCGGCGGCCTCGAGCGTGAGCGGGGAGTCACTTGGGTCACATTCGACCGCCTTGGTCTTGATGTCGTTGTCGCCCTTTTTTGTTGCGTCGTCGGCGGTTCCGCTCGTGCAAGCGCCCAGTAGAAACATCGCTGCGACGAAAATCATTGCTCTTCTCATTCTTGTTTCTCCTTGTTAGTAGGTGGGTGAAGACTTACCCGCTCTCCGAGATCCAAACTGCGATTTCCTTGAGTCGGGAGATTGCCTTTGGTTCTCCGGAGGGCGAAAGGGTTTGCAAGGCGTCTACTGCTTGAGAAGAAAGTGAAGCAACTTCTGACCGAATGAGCTCCACGGCCCCCGATCGCGAAATCACGTCCAGGGCTGCAGCGACACTTCCGTTGGTGCCGCCTCCCATCGCAAGCAGAATCACATCTCTCTCTTCAACACCCACCCGCTGCCCGGCCTCGGCAATTAGTGTCGAAGGCCTTCCCAGGACCAGATCATCGTTTTCTCCGTCCATCAGCTGCAGGTCATCCCTTAGCTGGAATGCTTCTCCTGCGATCCGGCCCAGTTTGCGGACGTTCTCGATGAACTCGGGCTCGGCCCCCGCAAGGGTGGCCCCAAGAGCCAGGGGTCCTTCGAAGGTGTAGGACGCTGTCTTGAGCTTGGCGATTGATCGCGCTTCTCGAGGATCTGCTATCTGGCCGCTGTACACAATCTCCAAAAACTGTCCGGCCGCCGTCCGGCTCCGCATCTCGCTCAGGATCGGCATTGCCTTCATGAGCAACTCCGGAGAAAACCCCGACGACCAGAACAATCTGTCTGACAAAGCGAAGGCCAGGTCTCCTGCAAGGATCATCGCGGCTTTGTCGCCGGTCTCGTCTCCGAAGGTCGAAAGCGACACCCCCCGCCGTGTCTGCGCTTCGTCGATCACGTCGTCGTGGAGCAGGGCAAAGGTGTGAAACAGCTCGAGGGATCCGCCGACGCGCAGGATGCGGTCGTCGTGACCTCCACCGGCCAGCCGGTATCCCAGGTAGCAAAGATAGGGACGCGTCCGGCCCCCGCCCGAGTCGAGGAGGCGGTCGATGAGAGTCAGCACCGATTCCGCGCGGTCTGCCTTCAGCTCGTCGCGGACTACTTCGAGAAACTCCTTGAGAGTGGCTGTGACGACTACGGCGAATTCCGCCGGGTCCGGGACGGTGCTTTGTTCTGTTGATTCGCCGGAAGCTGTCACAGAACCGTGGTCAGCGCGTCCTTCAGGACCGCGGCGGTCACCGGCCCTTCGAATCTGTGAGCCACGTTTCCGTCCTTTCCGATGATGAATGTCCAGGGTTCGCTTCGAAGCCTCCACGCGAGAGCAGGCTCTGACAGTACCGTCGGCTCCTCTGTCCGGTAAGGCTCCAGATGTACGAATCGGACACCCGGACTTTGTTCGCTCACCCCAATGACCTCCTCGAGCACCGGTCCGCAGACGCCCGACGTGCACAGCCGCGGGGAGGAGATGACGAAGACCACAGGCACGCCCTCCTGTAGAGCTTGATCGAGGCTTACTCCGTGATGCGGGCACACGGGATCGCGAGTGCACAGAAAGCCCACGCCCGACGGATCGGCGGTCGTGGGAGTGCGAGTGGAGACCGCGGGTTGCCCGGGGGCCGGCACCACGGGCTCGGCAGCAGCTTCGAGGACTGCGAATCCGTAGAAGTCGCCCTTCTCAGATTCCAAGAGAACGGCGAGATCAACCACTCCCGGCTTTGGAATAGGAACCTCTACGTCGTAAAAGCCGTGAGTCGCCCCGCTTTCGTGGACGTGCTTCTCTTCCGAAGCAAACTCTCTGTAGGTCATCTCCACCGGCCCCGTCGGTGAGGTTCCGGATCCGACATAAATCTTGGCCGACCCTGCCTCGATCGGGCCCCCCTTCGGGTGGTCGAGCCGCATTGGGATCCGCCCAGTCTTTTCCGAGAGAAACTCCCCGGCCCCCGGAAACACCTGGAGACCCGGTCTTCCAAATCTATCGAATTCCTCCGTCAAGCTGGTGAACACCTTGGGTATCTGCTGGGTCTCAGTCCCAGGAGGAGATTTTTTCGCGCAGTGGCCGAGGAGTGCGGGCACAGTCAAGACTCCCGCTCCATACCCGGCCATCTTCAGAAATCGTCTGCGATCCAAGACCGTTCGACGATAACCGTTCTGCTAGCATGCGCGCCGTGCTGAGGCTTTGGCGGCATTTTTCACCGCGGCGCGGCGCGGTCCGAGCCACGCTGATATCGATATTTCTGGTGGGGCTTACTGCCGCGTGCAACAAGGATGCGCCCCAGAATTTCCTAAGGCCCGAGGGGCCGATCGCCACAGGCCAGCACAAGCTGTGGAACATCACCTTCGGGATTGCCGTCGTGATCTTCTTCCTGGTCGAGGGAGCTCTCGTTTTTGCGACCATCAAGTTCAGGCAGAGAACGTCAAGGGACGCCCCAAAGCAGACTCACGGAAACAACAAGCTCGAAATCGGGTGGACCCTGGCCCCCGCTGTTCTGCTGGCCCTTCTGGCCATTCCCACAGTTCAGGGGGTGTTCTCACTGGCCGAAGCCCCCGGCAAAGATGCCCTCAACGTCGAAGTGCTGGCCAAGCAGTGGTGGTGGCAGTACACCTACGAGGAGTCCGGAGTCGTCACTGCGAACGAACTTCACATTCCGGTCGGCAGGACCGTATACCTTGCTCTCAAGTCAGAGGACGTCATACACAGCTTTTGGGTTCCGAAGCTCGCCGGTAAGCAAGACGTTGTTCCCGGCAGGGTCAACAAGCTGAAGATCGAGGCCGAAAAGCCCGGTACATATAAGGGCCAGTGCGTTGAGTACTGCGGCCTCTCGCACGCAAACATGAAACTTCTTGTCATTGCTCATGAGGAGTCCGAGTTCCAGGACTGGCTCGAGGCCCAGAAGGAGGAGGCTCCGCAGCCCTCGGGCGGACTTGCCGCCGACGGGCAAAAGCTCTTTTTGGAGGGTGCGTGCGCCGGCTGCCACGCGGTCGGCGGAACGGCAGCGCAGGCCACTCTCGCCCCCAACCTGACTCACTTTGCCAGCAGGACCACGTTTGCAGGATCGATGTACGAGAACAATGAAGCGAATCTGGTGAAGTGGCTGAAGGACCCGCCGGGGCGAAAGCCCGGTTCAAAGATGCCGGATCTCAATCTTTCGGATGACGAGATCGAGGCCCTGGTGGCTTACCTGCAGAGCTTGAAGTGAAAGGTTGGATGAATGGCAACTGAGGCCCCCCCGGTAGGCAGGGTCGAGGGACTTCTAAACCTGCTCGTTCGCAGGCCGAAGTCCACCAAGGGAATTCTGTCGTGGTTCACAACGGTCGATCACAAAAGGATCGGCATCATGTACGGCTACACCGCTTTCGGGTTCTTCATTCTCGGGGGCCTAGAGGCTTTGCTGATCCGGGTTCAGCTGGCCCGGCCTGCGGCGCCGGGACAGGAAGTGCTGTCGGCGGACCTTTACAACCAGCTCTTCACCACACATGGCATCACGATGATCTTCCTGGTCGTCATGCCCCTGGGGGCCGCCTTCTTCAACTATCTGCTCCCGCTGATGATCGGAGCCAGGGACGTCGCGTTCCCCCGCCTGAATGCATTGTCGTACTGGATCTTCTTGTTCGGGGGGCTGTTCATTTACACGAGCTGGATTCCCTTTATGGGCGGAGCACCGGATGGCGGCTGGTTCAACTACGCGCCGCTCACGAGCCAGTTCAGCCCCGGGCATCGAATCGACTTCTACGCCCTTGGACTGCAGATTCTCGGTATCGCCTCGATAGTCGCGTCGGTGAACTTCATCGTCACCATCATCAACATGAGGGCCCCCGGCATGACGCTGATGCGCATGCCGGTGTTCGTATGGATGACCCTGGTCGTGAACTTTCTGCTGCTTTTTGCGATGCCCGTCATTGCGATCGCACTGTTTCAGATGTCGTTTGATCGCCTATTCGGTGCCAACTTCTTCAACGCGGCGGCGGGCGGTGATCCCGTCCTCTGGCAGCATTTGTTCTGGGTGTTCGGCCACCCCGAGGTGTACATCCTCATCCTGCCGGCTATGGGCATCGTCTCGGAAGTGCTGCCGACCTTCTCAAGGAAGCCCTTGTTCGGTTACGCGGCGGTCATCTTCTCCGGAATCGCGATCGGATTCATGGGGTGGGGGGTGTGGGCGCACCACATGTTTGCGGTGGGTCTCGGCCCGGCGGCCAATGCAGCGTTCGCGATATCCACGATGTTCATTGCAGTGCCTACCGGCGTGAAGATTTTCAACTGGCTCGGCACCATGTGGAAGGGATCACTTCGGCTGAATACGCCGATGCTCTTCGCCATTGGGTTCATCGCGATGTTCATCATCGGGGGGCTCTCAGGGGTCACGCACGCGGTCGTCCCTCACGACACGCAGCAAACGGACACGTACTACATCGTTGCCCACTTCCATTACGTGCTTTTCGGAGGAGCGATCTTCGGTCTCTTCTCAGGGATGTACTACTGGTTTCCGAAGCTCTTTGGACGCATCATGAACGACCGAATCGGCAAGGTTCATTTCTGGATGATGATGATCGGTTTCAACCTCACCTTCGGTCCGTTCCACATTCTTGGGCTCAAGGGAATGCCCCGGCGGATCTACCGATACGACGCGGGTTACGGATGGGATTTCTGGAACATGGTCTCTTCTGTCGGCGCGTTCGTCATTGCGTTATCGGCACTTGTGTTCATGGGGAACTGGGCCTACAGCAGGCGGTTCGGCAAAAAGGTTTCCGCAGACCCGTGGGATGCCAGGACTCTGGAGTGGACCATTCCCTCACCTCCGCCGGAGTACAACTTTCTCGAGGTGCCTCAAGTCCACGCACGGGACGATTTCTGGCATCGCAAGTACAAGGAGGACAAGCGTGGCCGCCCAGTTCCAGTTCCGGTTGGGGGGTCGGATGAGGCGCACGCCGAGCACTCAGAGGATGGCCACGGAATTCACCTTCCGTCTCCTTCTTACTTCCCCCTCGTGGCGGCCTCCGGCATTCCTTTGATGGCCTACGGCGCAATGTTTCACTGGTGGTGGCTGATGGGGATTGGCGCCGTGATCGTCCTCGGAGGGTTCTATGGATGGATCCTCGAGCCGGCGACCGAGGAGGCCCACTAATGGGTGACGCTGCTGTAGTCGCCGAAGCCGCACCCGAGCACGACCCCCACGCGACGTACACGGGCCTCGACAACGTCAAGCTTGCGATGTGGGCCTTCCTTGGCTCCGAGTGCCTCTTCTTCGGTGCGCTCATCTCCACGTACCTGCTTTACAAGAACAAGACAGAGGCCGGACCGAAGCCACATGAGATCTACGACATCCCCTACACCTCGGTCAGCTCATTCGTGCTTCTCATGAGCAGCCTCACGATGGTTCTTGCTCTGGCGGCCATTCAGCGCGGCGATCACGCCCGGTCCCGAACCTGGCTCATGGGAACCGCACTCCTGGGCTGCACATTCATCGGGGGCCAGATCTACGAGTTCACGACGTTCGTCGAGGAGGGGCTGACTCTCTCAACCAGCCCGTTCGGATCGGCGTTCTTCCTTTTGACGGGTTTCCATGGAGCTCACGTCACCATCGGAATTCTGATGTTGTTATCACTGGTGGGGCTCTCGCTTTCAGGCAGGCTTCCGCAACGTGATGCGAGCAAGGTCGAGATGGTGGGCCTCTACTGGCACTTCGTGGACATTGTTTGGATCGTCATCTTCACCGTGGTGTATCTGATTCCATGACCGACCACACTGCCAACACCCCGGCGCACGACGGGGACGACGACGTGCATGAGGAGCACACTCACCCCAGCGAGGGCCAGTACATAAAGATCGCCGTCATCCTTGCCGTCGTCACGGCGGCGGAGGTTCTCGTTTACTACATTCCTTCGCTGCGGCCTCTGCTGGTGCCGGTGCTCCTGGCCATGGCTGTTGTGAAGTTCATCATGGTTGCCCTTTACTTCATGCACCTCAAGTACGACAGCCGAATGTTCCGGCGGTTCTTCGTTCTCGGAGTAATCCTCTCGCTTGCCGTTTTCTCGGTCGTGCTTTTGACCTTTTCGGTGCTGGGTAGTGCGGGGACCGGTTAGTTCACTGAGCTTCATGAGGAGGGCGGTTTTTGCTTCTCGCGCACTCTGAGTCCCTTCAGTCCCCCTGGCAGTGGCAGCCGCATCCCGAGGTGTGGGCGATCATGGCCCTTGTCCTGGCGGGGTACTTCCTTGCCCTGAAAATTGTGGGACCACGCTTTGTCTCCCCGGGGGATCCCTCAGCGACTCGCAGGGAGAAGAGTCTTTTCGTAGGCGGGGTCCTTGTTCTTTGGATTTCGGCGGACTGGCCCATGCATGATCTGTCGGAAGAGTTCCTGTTCAGCGCGCACATGCTCCAACACTTTCTGTTCAGTCTCGTAGCCCCCCCTCTGCTGATCCTGGGCACTCCGGGATGGCTGGCGAGGTGGATCTTGCGTCCGAAGGTCGTAATGTCGGCCGCACGCAGGCTTTCGAGGCCGATCACCGCCTTGCTGCTGTTCAACGGGTACCTCGTGTTCAGCCACTGGCCGGGGTTCGTGGATTTCGTGCTGGGCAGCCAAGCCGCTCACTTCTTCGCTCATCTGGTCCTTGTGGGCCTAGCTTTGCTCATGTGGGCCCCCGTCTTCAGCCCGATTCACGAGATACCGAGAATTTCGGCCCCCGCCCAGATGCTGTATCTGTTCGGGCAAACGATCGTTCCAACGGTGCCTGCGTCGTTTCTGACTTTTGCGGAGAAGCCCTTTTACAAGGCGTATTCGGAGGCTCCCAGAATCTCTGCTGGATTGGACGCAGTCACCGACCAGCGTATCGCCGGAGTCTTCATGAAACTCGGGGGAGGCTTGCTGCTTTGGGCCGTTATCGCGGTGCTATTCTTCCGCTGGTCCGCCCGGGAGGAGCAAGGAACTCCCGATGCAGCTGAGTGGCAGGACCTCGAGAGACAAATCAACCAAGCGAGGGCCATTAACCGGTGAACGACAAGTTTCGCGAGCGAGCGATCCTTCCCCTTGCAATTCCCCTTGGGGGCCTGATCTTCATTGCAGTCATCACAGTGGCGATGTCACAAGTCCTTCTGAACGTTCCCAAAGAGATCGCAACTGCCGTTGCTCTTATGACTGCGCTTTCCGTATTGATCACAGCGTCGGTGATCGCCGTGAGGCAGAAGCTGAACTCATTCGAGCTGTTGTTCATGACCGGCGCGGCCGCGTTTCCGCTGGTGCTGGGCCTTGGCGTTGCTTTGGGGGTCGTGGAGATCGAGGCCGAGCCCGAGCATGCCGAAGCCGAAGTCATCGAGCTGGCGGCGGACAAGCTTGCGTTCGAAACCGCCGAGCTGAGAGTTCCCGCGGAAGTGCCGTTCGAACTCGAGTTCACAAATAAAGAGCAGGCCCCGCATAACGTAGCGATCCTTGAAGAGGGTGAGCAGTCGACTTTGTTCCGGGAAGATCCCATCGCGGGCCCCAAGACAGTCAAATGGAAAGTCCCGGCGCTGGAGGTCGGCTCATTCCCGTTTCGCTGCGATATTCACCCGGACATGAAGGGTGTGATCGTTGCCACCCAGGCGGAGACCGGGCATGGAGAGGAAACGGCGGCCGAAGAGGTAGTTGAGGTCTCAGCCAAGGACTCGAAGTTCGACAAAAGCGAGCTCAGGTTCACGGCCGACAAGGAAACCGAGTTGGAGTTGAACAATCTGGATGCCACTCAGCCCCACAACGTTTCGATTTACGAAACCGCAGAGTCGACCACTCCTCTCTTCGAGGAGCAGTCCTTCGTTGGACCGAAGAAGGTGAAGTGGAAGGTTCCGGCATTGAAGGCGGGCAACTACTACTTCAAGTGCGACGTGCACCCCAATATGAACGGCCAGGTCGTCGTCACCTGACGCCCGGCCTGAAATCTCGATGAAAGCGTTCCGCAAGCTCAGTCTCGTAACAACAGTCGCGACCTGGCTATTGATCACGATTGGGGGCCTCGTCCGCGGAAGCGGCTCCGGACTTGGTTGTCCCGACTGGCCGAAGTGCCACGGCAACTGGGTTCCGCCCTTCGAATCCAAAGCTCTAATTGAGTACTCGCACCGTCTGACGGCGTCGATTGTCGGCGCGCTGATCCTTGCAATGGCGATCTTCGCCTGGCTGAGGCTCCGTACGTCGAGACCGATTTTCTGGGGGTCGTTTACGGCGCTGGTCGCCGTGATCGTGCAGGCCGGAATCGGCAGACAGGTGGTCCTTGGAGAGCTTCCCCGCGGGCTGGTGGCGCTCCATTTCTTCGTTTCGACGGTCGTGCTCGGAAGTTTGGTATTGGTAACTGCAAGCGCGTACGTCCCTGCGAGGCGCACGCGACAGGACATGGTCACCGTGCACACTGTCGTAACGGTGGGAGCTGTATGGGCTGTGCTCATGCTCGGCGCTTTTGTGTCGCAGTTCCACGCCGCCCTCGCATTCGGCGACTGGCCGCTGATGGACGGGTCGATAGTGCCGCCGGGAAGCGGGCCGAAGCTGCTGCACTACGTTCACCGGCTCGCAGCTCTGCTGCTCGGCATCAACCTGATCCACTTGTTCGTTCGGATAAAAAGGGTGCGCCCGGGAGACCGAATACTCAAGCGGGTATCGCTCGCACTGATCGGTCTTTGGGCAGTGCAGGTAATAGGTGGCGGGTTGAACGTACTGACGCGGCTTTCTGTGTTCTCGATAGTCCTGCACGTGTCTCTCGGCGCGCTGCTCTGGGCCGGGTCTGTGGCGATCACAGTTGCTGCGATGAGAAGGCCGGGGGGTGAGCCTTCTGGCTACGTTGGCGTGGAGCAAACGGTTCTCGAAACCTCGAGTCCAGCGGCCGTGCGAGCAGATGATGTCGAGGATGCTGTTGTGCCGGCCCGCGCGGTGGTGGCTAGAGGTGTCCGTGAGCGGGTCAGGGCGTACGTGATGCTAACGAAGCCTCGAATCATCGAGCTGCTTTTGATCACAACCGTACCGGCTATGGTCGTCGCTGCAAAGGGAATGCCGAGCTGGGGTCTTGTCCTCGCGACCCTCATCGGTGGATCTCTGACCGCGGGCTCCGCCAACTCGATCAACTGCCTTTACGACCGGGATATCGACGAGGCGATGGCGCGAACCCACGCCAGGCCGTTGCCGGCAAAAACTGTGGATCCAAGAAATGCCCTCGTCTTTGGCGTTGTCCTGGGAGTGGCAGGTTTTCTGTGGCTCTGGCTTACTGCAAACTTGCTCGCAGCTGCGCTGGCAGTTTCGGCGATCTTGTTCTACGTGTTTGTTTACACGGCATGGCTGAAGCGCAGGACTCCATCGAACATCGTCATAGGTGGAGCCGCCGGTGCCGTTCCCGTTCTCGTCGGATGGGCTGCAGTTAGTGGCCGTCTGGACGCGGGGGCCTGGGTGATGTTTGCGATCATCTTTTTTTGGACCCCGCCCCATTTTTGGGCTCTCGCCATCCGCTATGCAGACGAGTATTCCGCCGCAAGAGTGCCGATGCTTCCCGTCGTGAGCGGAGCCGCGCAGACGGCGAGGCAGATGCTTCTTTACTCGTTGGTGCTCTTGCCCGTGAGCATTCTTCTCGTTCCCCTTGCCGGCCTTGGTGCTCTGTACCTCGTCACTGCGTTGATCCTGGGGGCAGGCTTTATCGGTTACTGCTTCTGGCTTGTGTCGGAGCCATCGAAAATGAGGGCAATGAAGGTGTTCCACTTTTCACTTGCGTACCTTGTTTTGGTGATGGTGGGGGCCGGTCTCGATAGCGCCATCGGTCTGCCCGCCCTCCCCGGCCCGTACCTTGCGGTCTGCTCTGTCGCGTTCTTCCTGGTAGAGATCCCAATCCTGCTCTCGGCGTTTGGCTACCGGCGCGTATCGGGCCGGTTCCGCGTCAGCCCTGCAGCCGAGTTCGCATGGACTGCCCTTCCCGTCATCGCAATCGCCGCCCTTTTGATCTCAGTCTGGTAACTCCCAAACTGTCAGGCTCCCCCCCCTTTTTCCCCAAGACTCCTCACTCGGGGACGAAAGTGCGTCCCACGCACCGTTTTCTCCCAAGGCGCGTCGCTCTCCTTGCTGTCAGCTTGCTCTTCGCGACGGCATGCCAGGACGTGGCGCCACGAGTAGAGGTCGGCAAGCCTCTTCCCGCCCTCGACCTGAAGCTTGCCGGTGGTGAATCACTGGACGTCGAGGGCATCGATGGGCCGGTTCTGTTCAACTTCTTTGCGTCCTGGTGCGCGCCGTGCAAGGCGGAGATTCCTCGCATCAACCAGCAGCTCGAAAAACGCGACGACCTGACAGTCGTCGGCGTGATCTTTCGTGACTCGGAGGAGGAAGCGGTGACGTTCCTTCGAGCCAGAGCGGGGGACTGGCGAATAGTGCCGGACTCCGACGGAGCAGTTGCCAAGGCCTTCGGCGTGACGCAACCCCCGGGAATACCTCAGACCTTTTTCGTGTCGAAGAAGGGACGGGTCGTCTCGCGGGTCTACGGTGAGATGACCGAGGAACGTCTGAACAAAGAGCTAGACGGGCTCCGCTCCCCGTAAAGGGGCGCCGTGGGTCCGGGCGGCGGCGGCACGACCCGTTCTGGCTCGACCCTGGCGGCGCTGCGCTCCGGCCGCCGATGTGTTCGGCCGCTCGGTACGCTTAGACTCGCCTGGCCGGTCCGACCACCGCCGCCCTACCTTGCTCGCACTGAGCTTCGCAACATTTACTAGGAGAAATCTCTTTTCCCCTCGTTTCATTACTCCCATCGGAAGGTCATAGCGGCTGCGACTGGCGCGATTAGGGCCCACGCGGCAAGCCTCACGGCATCGGCAACAATGAAGGGCCCTGCGTCGAGCGCCCAGCTCATCAACGACACCAGAGGCGCACCGGGGGTCGCGGCTCCGGCCCCCGAGAGGGGGCCGGGCAAAGCATCAAGTGGAACGAAGGCTCCGCAGGTCAGCAGGAGGAACAAGAAAAGAGCATTGGTCACCGCCAGGTTGGTCTCTGCCGGAAGCGTTCCGGCCAGCAGCATCCCCAGGCCCCCGAATGCAAGGGTCCCTGCGATAACGGATGGGATCAGAGCGGCACTGATCTTGCCGTCCCATCCCAGGGCCAGCCCGATGAGAACGAGTATTCCGATCTGAATGACCTCGAAAATCAAAAGGGCGAGGACTTTGGCGGCAACCAACCTCGCACGCCCCAAGGGCGTCGATGAAAGACGCTTCAACACTCCGTAGCGCCTCTCGAACCCCGTTGCTATGCCGAGGCCGGTCATCGCGCTACCGATGAGCGCGACCGCGAGGGATCCGGGAAGAAGGGAGTCGACGTCCGATTCGAGAGCAACATCGAGCTCCACAGCAGAGAAGAAGATCAGAAGTGTTGCCGGAATGACGATGGATGCAAGGAGCCTCTCCGGCTGGCGGAGGGACATGAGCAGCTCCGCTCTGGATTGCGCGAGGAGCGGCCTCAACCTGCTTCCCTCGCACCAGAAGGACGTATCGCGGCCAGATAGACATCCTCGAGCGATCTTCGCCCACTTCGAAGCGCCAGCACCCGGCCCCCAGCTTTCGCGCAGGCGCTGTGGATGGCCGGGATGGGATCGGACCGCTCTGGGAAATCGAGAACGTACTGCGTCGCACCGACACTGGTTACTGCGGATCCGCTCAGCATCCGCTCAATCTCTGAAGGATCGATCGGTACGTCGGTGGTGAATTCCGCATGGCCGGGCGCGGCGGTCAACGAATCGAGCGACCCCTTTGCGACCAGCGCCCCGGCGGACATGATCGCAACCCCGTCCGCAACGGCTTCGGCCTCCTCGAACATATGCGTCGCAAGCAGAACCGTCGTCCCACCTTCTTTGAGTCTTGAGATCTCAGCCCACACTCCGGCCCGGCTTTCCGGATCGAGACCTGCGCCGGGCTCATCGAGGAAGAGAACCTGCGGCCTGCCGACGAGGGCAAGCGCGAATGAGACGCGTTGCTTTTCTCCTCCGGAAAGTGAGCGAACGCGCCTTTCCCCAAGGTGGTCGACCTTCGCGATTCTCATCGCCTCCCCGGCCTGAATTGGGTCGTGGTAATAGGAGGCGAAGAGCCGCACCGTCTCGGCAACTTTCAGCGAGGGGTATGTACCGCCTTCCTGCAGCATCACCCCGATCAAGGGCCGAACGCGGCTCGCCTCCCCGAGCGGATCCATTCCCATGACCCTCGCCATTCCGCCAACGGGGCGGCGGTACCCCTGAAGCATCTCGAGCGTGGTCGTCTTACCCGCCCCGTTCGGGCCGAACAACGCGAGACAGCTGCCACGCATGGCCGTGAAGCTCACGCCATCGACGGCACGGACGGCCCGGTAGTCGAAGCTGAGATTGTCGGCGAGCACCGCCAACGAATCTCCGTCGGAAATCTCGGGGGCATCGCTCCGACGTTGGCTCATAGGCGGCGTAGGATAGCCGCCGGTTTACTCCTTGAATCCAGCCGAGTCGGAACGCCAATGCCAAGCGACGATCTGTACGCACTGAGCAGGATCATTCGGGCTTTGCCCGGCGCAGTGGTCGCGTACTCCGGCGGGGCCGACAGCGCTCTTCTCGCAGAGGTCGCTCATAGATCTCTAGGGCGAAACTGCATCGCGGTTACGGCAGATTCCCCCTCGATTCCTCGAAGCGAGCTCGAGGAGGCGAAGAACCTGGCGACCGAGCGCGGATGGAGACATTTGATCGTCGCGACAACGGAGCTGTCCGACGAGCGTTATGCCGTAAATGATGCGAACAGGTGCGCATGGTGCAAGACGGCGTTGATGGACCGGCTTCTGCCGGTTGGTGAAGGGCAGGGCTGGCCGGTCCTTCTGGGAACGAATGTGGACGACCTCCAGGACCACAGGCCGGGACAATCAGCGGCCGTCTCGAGAGGAGCCCTCCAGCCGATGGTCGAGGCAGGCCTTACGAAGCAGCAAGTGCGGGCACTCTCTAAGGAGTTGGGTCTCGAGACATTCGACAAACCCGCGGCTGCTTGCCTCGCAAGCCGGTTCGCGTACGGCGTCAGGGTGACCGCGGAGGGACTGGCCCGCGTTGAGCGCGCGGAGGCCCTTCTTCACGACCTCGGTTACCGTGTTGTGAGGGTGAGGGATCTCGGAGACGACGTGGCGCGAATTGAAATCGGGATTGAGCATCTAAGCGATGCGATGGCAGAACGGGCCCGCCTCACCGGCGCTGTGACCGGTAGTGGGTTTGCAACCGCTGAAGTCGATCCCGGTGGATACCAGCAGGGCGCAATGAACCGGGCCCTCAACCTGATCGAGATCGGAAACAGGTAGTTGGCCAAGCGCAGACTGCACCTGACGTTTCCTGAAAACCTCATTACCGAGCCCGTAATCTTCAACCTGGGCAAGAACTTCAATGTTGTCACGAACATTCGAAGGGCCAACGTCGAAGAGACCGTCGGCTGGGTGATTCTGGAGCTGGACGGCGACCCGGAGGAAATTGACAAGGCAGTCGCATACGCGACTG
This sequence comes from Actinomycetota bacterium, assembly GCA_035536315.1. Classification (GTDB taxonomy): domain Bacteria; phylum Actinomycetota; class CADDZG01; order JAHWKV01; family JAHWKV01; genus DATLOJ01. The sequence goes on from DATLOJ010000025.1 coordinate 17,980, forward strand.
AGCTCGGCCTCCAGGTCGGGGCGATCGACGGCGACGTGAGCGCTTGAACCTCGTCGATCTGTTATTTCTGGGGTTCGTCGCCTTCTACGCGGTGCGCGGCTACCACCGGGGCTTTATCAGGGAAGGCCTCGACCTCACCGGATTCGTTCTCGGGGCCTTCGTGGCTCTGCGCCTCCACCGCTTCGTTGCTCTTCCGCTGGTTTGGCTTGGGATGAACCAGGGATGGGCCAGCCTTCTGGCGGGACTCCTGATCTTCGGCGTGTTCATCTTCGGATCGGGATGGATTGCAAACAAGCTGCACAAAAGGGCCGGGAAGCGCGCGGAGTCAAAGCCATTCAGGGTTGGGGGCGCAGTGTTTGCGGGCGCCTGGTCGGCGATGTTCGTGGCATTCATGATGGCGCTGGTCACGGTTGTGCCGAGTCCGAGGACGGCGCAGACGGCAGTAAGAGATTCGCTGCTTCGAAGAACGGTCCTTTCGGGTAGCTCCCCGTTTTATCCCGTCCTTGCCGACGTCGCTCGCCAGGAGGGACGCAGCGTTCTGTTCTATCTGCGTCAGTACTTCACAGAGCTCGGGTCCGAAGACAAAATGACCGACTCTGACGAATTCTTCACTCTGCAGCCTTCGGAGGACATTGCTCTGGACTTCGCAGCCGAGAAAGAGATATTCGAACTCGTGAACAGCGAACGAAAGGCAGCAGGTCTGGGCCCCGTGAGGCTCCATGTCCAGATCAGAGAGGTCGCCCGCAAGCACTCGAGGGACATGTACGTCCGCGGTTACTTTGCTCACCGGACCCCCGACGGAAAGGATCCATTCGAACGAATTCACGACGGGGAGGTCATGTTCATCTACGCCGGAGAGAACCTTGCCCTTGCTCCAAAAGTGGCCATGGTCCATCAAGGGCTCATGAACTCTCCCAAGCACAAGGAAAATATCTTGAAGCCCGAGTTCACCGACCTCGGTGTAGGCGTCTTCAAGGGTCCTTATGGCTTGATGGTCACACAGAACTTCTGTTCCGGCTGCCGCAAATGAAGCTTGACGGCAAGACGGCTCTCGTGACCGGCGGAGCATCTGGTCTCGGGAAGGCGACGACCGAGAGGCTCGTCGAAGGAGGCGCCCGCGTGATCATTGCCGACTTGCCGACTTCCAGTGGCGATGTGGTTGCCAAGGAGCTCGGTGAGGCGTCGCTGTTTGCTCCAACAGATGTGACAAGTGAGCAGGATGTTGCTCAAGCGGTTGGCCGAGGGGTTGAGGCATTCGGGGCAATCCACTTTGTAGTCAACTGCGCGGGAGTTGGATGGCCGGGAAGAGTTCTCAACCGAGACGGAGAGCCTCTGCCTTTAGAGCAGTTCGAGCAGGTGATTCGCATCAATCTGATTGGGACCTTCAATGTGATCCGCCTCGCTGTGGAGCAGATGGTGAAGCAGCCTCTGGATGGTGAAGAGCGCGGCGTAGTCGTGATGACCGCGTCGGCGGCGGCCTTCGAGGGGCAGATCGGCCAAAACGCGTACTCAGCCTCGAAGGCCGGGGTTTCCGGAATGACGCTTCCCTTGGCGAGAGACCTGTCGTCGAAGGCAATTCGGGTGGTCACGATTGCCCCCGGGCTCTTCGACACCCCCATGCTGGCCGCCCTGCCGGACGAGGCCCGCGCCGCCCTGGCTGCATCCGTCCCTCACCCTCATCGTTTGGGATCGCCGAAAGAGTACGCAAGCCTGGTCGCGCACATAATCGAGAACGCGATGTTGAACGGGGAGACAATCAGGCTGGACGGGGCCATAAGGATGCAGCCCAGGTAGGACTTGTGGGCCCCTTGGGGGAGGTATTAAGCCATTCGGGGGGTGTGCCGAAGAAATGACCATGGAAACTGAACCCACGGACGGACCGGTAAAGGTAATCCTTGCCGACGATCACCCCCTGATCCGCCAGGGCCTTAGGACGATGCTCGAGACCTCGGATCAGGTCGAAATTCTCGCGGAGGCCTGTGAGGGCCGTGAATTGATCGAAATGGTCGCGGCTCATCAGCCGGACGTAGTAGTCGTCGACATCCGGATGCCCGACATGGATGGACTCGAGGCAGTCCGCCGAATCCGCAAGCGGCACCCGCATGTCAAAGCCCTGATGCTCACCGTTCATGACGAGGAGGCGTACGTCCACGAAGCAATAAGGGCCGGAGCTTCCGGCTATCTGCTCAAGACCGTTTCGGCCGAAGAGCTCGTCAAGGGGATCCTTACCGTTGCCGCCGGCAAAGCCATGCTGCACCCCGCTATCACCAGGCACCTCATTAACGAGTTCGCGGAGATGTCTCGCGAGGACGGAAGGGCGGCAAAGGAACTCTCCCCGCGCGAGCGCGACGTTTTACAGCTTCTGGCTTACGGCAAGTCGAATAAAGAGATTGCTAAGTCCCTCGGGATCGGTTCGCAGACGGTCAAGACCCACATTTCGCACATTTTCACGAAGCTCGGAGCCGCAGACCGGACTGGGGCAGTAGCCAGCGCTCTCAGGAAGGGTCTGGTCGAGTAACAACCCGCCGAGTTCCGAGGAACCAGGCAACCGCGTAAATCACGGCTACGCCGGCAAACACGCTGATTGCCTTTCCGGGATCGATCAGCTCGGTCAGCTTCCCGGCCGCCAATGAAGACAGCGCGACAGTGAGACTCACGAGCGCGAGGTCAAGAGACAGGATCCGTCCTCGAATGTTGTCCGGAGTGAACCTCTGGAGTCCGTAGCTCGACATCACCCACTGGGTGCCCCCGCCGAGGTGTGCAATCACCACAACTAACCCGGCTAGAAGAAGGCCGGGCATGAAGGGAAGCATCGAGTAACCCAATCCGTAAAGAGCCATGGAACCGGCGATGGTCAGAAACAACCGGGAAGTGCTCTGGGTCGCGAAGCGCGCTGCTATAGGGGGACCCAGAATTACCCCGATGCCACGGGCGGCAAATAGCAGGCCGATGCCAACGTCGGCGGCACCAAACCGGGATCGCGCGAACGGGGCGAGCATCGCTATAACGCCGACCCCCATGCCGAAGCCGCCCTTGGTCGCAAGCAGGGCCATGATCTTGCCGTGACTTCGCGCAAAGGCGAAGCCCTCCACCAGGTCCTTGATAGGCCTGTGGCGGTCGGTCCGTTTCAAGCCGGCTGCGGAAAAGTTGGCTCTGACCGACAAGACCAACATGGCGGAAACTGCAAACGAGCAGGCGTTGATGATGAACGCAGCATCTCGTCCAAGGGTCGTGGCGACAATTCCCCCAAGGGCTGCGCCCACCGCCAGCATCGTTCCCCACGTCGCTCCGGCAACGACGTTGGCTGCAGGCAGATCCTCAGGCTCTACCAGGTTGGGCAGGGCGGCCCCCGATGCCGGTTGATAGAACGCCTCCATGCTGGCGATTCCGGCGACGCATGCGATGCCGATCCAAACCGTTGACTCGGATCTGACCAGAAGCATCCCCAGCGCAAGGAGCACCCTGACAAGGTCGGCTGTGACCATGATCATCTTTCGATTGAACCTATCCGCCACCGGGCCCGCGATCGGGAAGAAGATCGATTGAGGAAGCATCTGAGCTGCCAGCACCAAGGCCGCCTGGAATCCGCTGCCGGTCAAGTCGAGGACAAGCCCCAGCAAGGCAACGGTGTTGAACCAGTCGCCTCCCAGAGATATCAGGGTGGCGAACCACACCCTTCGAAAATTCTTGTTCTGTCCTAGAAGTGCCCGGTAAGAAGGCCGTGGCGAGGCCGCAGCTTCGTCCAGGGTTTGGGCCATTTGGCGCATCGTATAGGGTGCAATTCAGGTTGATTTGCTCTGACAAATGTGAGGCAGGGTGGTAGGCGAGCAGCTGTCACCGCTCGACGCGTTGTTTTTGAACATCGAGCGCCCCAACACTCCGATGCACACCGCGGGAGTGGTCATCTTCGACGGGTCGTCGGAGTTTCAGAAGGTTTACGAAAACATCGAGTCACGCCTTCCACTGGTGCCGCGCTTCTTCCAGCGCTTGGCCTTCGTGCCTTTGGGTCTGGGTCAACCCTTCTGGGTTGACGACCCCTCGTTTGACCTTTCGTATCACCTGCGGCACGCGGCCTTGCCGGCCCCCGGTACCGATGAGCAGCTGTGCGACTTTGCGGCAAGAGTCATTTCGCGCCAACTCGACAGGTCCAAGCCGCTGTGGGAGATCTACGTCATCGAGGGTTTAACCGAGGGCCGTTCGGCGATCATCACAAAGACACACCACGCGATGGTCGACGGTCTGTCGAGCATGGATCTGGCGACAGTCCTGCTCGACTTCGAAAGGGAGCCGGCTGCTCACTCCTCTCCCCCTGAAAAGCCGGCCCCCGAGCCCCTTCCCAGTCCGTCTTCGCTCCTGGCACGGGCTGTGTCGAAGCAAGTGAAGGAGGTAGCAAGCCTCGGCGGCGCCCTTCGAACCGCTGCATCCGCGCCCGCAAAGGTCGCCGGAACTGTCAGGCAGACGGCCGGTGCGGTCGCCAGAACGGCTGGCTCATTGGTGAAGCCCGCAGCCGATTCACCACTCAACGTCGAGACTGGGTTGCACCGAAGGTTTGCAATGGTTCGAAGCACGCTCCAGACATTCAAGGACATAAAGAACGTCGCCGGCTCGACGGTGAACGACGTCATCCTTGCGGTGTGTGCGGATGCGCTCGGAAGGCTGCTTCGCAACCGCGGAGAGCGGACGGAAGGTATGTCGATCAGAGTCATGGTCCCTGTCAGCGTCAGAGATGAAACCCAGAAGATGGCTCTCGGCAATGAAGTAGCAAGCCTGTTCCCAGACCTTCCCATCGGAAAGATGGCCCCCCTCGACCGGCTGGCCGTAATTCACGACAAGCTTGCGGGCCTCAAGGAATCGGGCCAAGCCCTGGGGGCCGACGCGATAGTGAATGCGACGCGCTGGGCACCGCCCACTCTTCACGCTCTGGCTGCTCGATTGGGGACGAGGGCGCGCCTGATGAACACCGTCATCTCGAACGTGCCCGGCCCGCAGGTTCCTCTTTACTCTTGCGGGCAGATGATGCTGGAGCCTTACGCAGTCATTCCTTTGTCGCGCGGGCAGTCACTCGCGATCGGAGTAACGAGCTACAACGACGGGATCTTTTTTGGCATGAATGCCGACCGCGACGCGCACCCAGACCTATCTGTTCTTGCCGGATACATAGACGAGGCGATTGGAGATCTCGAGCAAGCTGCCTCTAAGCGCCCGGCTGCCGAAGTCACACATGCGCAAACCGAGATCGCCGTGGGGGCTGCCGAGTAGAGAACGCTCGGCGGCGCGTCGTCGTGATTAGCCCGCGGCTGCTGCTTCCTCCAGCTCCAGGCCCGCTGTTTCCGGGAGGCGGGTCAGCGCGAAGAGGGCCGGGAGGTAAGCGATGGCAGCAATCGACACACTGTGGCCCAGGTTTCCCAGGGTCGGGATCTGGGGGAAGCGGGCGGCGAAAGAGAGGTCGGCCATGATCCCGACGGCAACCGGGCCGAGAATTGCGCCCGAGGTTCCGAATGCCGAGCGCGCCGTTGCGACTGCCGTTGCGCGGATGTCCGTCGGGAACAGCTCCGAGGAGATCGCGCTGATGACTGGGTTCACTCCAAGGCCGAAGAACACAGCGAACACCAAAGTGAAGAACATGACGGTGGGTGTTGTGACCTGGAAAGTTGCGATTCCAAACACGAGCCCGAGCACGAGAAAAACACTTCCCGTCCGCTTGCGGCCAAAGGCGTCCTGAAGCCGCCCCGCTATGAAGTATCCGGATACGCCGATTGGGTAAGCGGTCACAAGGAGCAGGGTAATCGTCCCTTGGGAGAACCCCCTCTGGGTCGACGCGTAAAGCGGCCACCATGTAGATGCTCCAAGCAGGGCGAAGTGGGTGAGGAAGAAGAGTGCACTTACGTAGAAGAGCTTCCTTCTGTGTACGCCGGTAAGAACGCTTCTGAGCGGAACCCGTAGGAGCCCCTCGTCGCGCGTCGCCTGCCATCTGACCGTCTCTTTCAGCCGCGTTCTCATAGCGGCGACGATAAGGAGTGGAATGAGACCGATGATGTAAAGCCATCTCCATCCGAGCCGGGTATCGGAAACCGCAAGGTGAAGGACGGCCACAACCGGCAGCCCGAAAGCACCGATGGCGGTTAGCGCCCCGAGCGCCCGGCCTCGCCTGTCTTTCGGGAACTCCTCGGCGACAATCGTGACTGCGGTCGCGTACTCAGCGATCAAAAACGTCCGGGCCAGGAACTGGTAGACGACGAACTGACCCAATGAAGCGGACGTTGCCGTGAGACCGGTAAACAACGCATAAAGCAGAGTGGTCGAGATGAGCATCGGTCGTCTCCCAAGGCGATCTCCAGCCGCAGTGACGAACAAGGCCCCGAAAGCTCCCATCCCGACCGCGGCAATTGGTCCGGTCAACTTTCCCGTTTCGCCCATGCTGACTCCGAAGGTTTCGGCCAGATCTCGCAGAACAACGGCGCTAATGGCCGCGTCGTAGCCTTCGAAGAAAGTTGCCGTTCCAAGGAGAACCAGAAGCAGGCGAAGGTACTTTGCGTCTCGCTGCCCGGTCTCTAACTGGCTGGCCTGCGGTGCCCCTTTGCTCAGGTTCGAGGTTTTCGCAGCTGCTTGACCTTGGTCCTCACCTTGATCTGCAGCCGCTTGGCCCATCGAAATTCCCACCCAAGGACGGTCAAGCCGATGAAGATCGGCGGGATGCTGAACGGCCCAGGCAGAGGAATGAGAATGACTCCGAGCGCGATCAATGCTCCTCCCAGAATGGCAACTCCAACCCTTCGGGTTTGCTTGACCGCGATGGTTCGGGGGAGTTCCTGGGTGCGGTGGGTTGGGATCTGCTGCGTACGATCGTCCCGCCTCATAGCATCAGCATGCCATGGAAAGCGAAGATTTGGTCAAGGGTAGGATTCTTTAACGCATGAGCATTCAGGACAACGGGAATTCCGTGATCACCTCGGCCCCCGAGCGCAACCTCGGTATGGACCTGCTGAGGGTCACAGAAGCAGCCGCCCTGGCAGCTGCCAGGTGGATGGGCCGCGGGGACAAGGAGGGGGCGGACCAGTCGGCCGTCGATGCGATGCGGCTCATGATTTCCAGCGTCGAGATGGACGGGGTAGTGGTTATCGGCGAGGGCGAGAAGGACGAGGCCCCCATGCTCTATAACGGCGAGTCGGTCGGAAACGGCAGGGGGGCCAAGGCCGACGTCGCCGTGGACCCAATCGACGGAACGACTCTCACCTCGAAGGGGCAGCCGGGCGCTCTGGCCGTAATCGCCGCGGCAGAGAAGGGTTCAATGTTCAACCCAGGTCCCTGCGTCTACATGGAAAAAATTGCGACGGGGCCCGACGCCGCAATGCTGATCGACATATCGGCCCCGATCGCCGAAAACATTCGGCAGGTCGCCAAAGCCAAGGGTGGTGAGCCCGACGACATCACCGTCATCATCCTGGACCGCGATCGTCATGCGGGAATCATCAAGGAGGTAAGAGAGACCGGCGCGCGCATAAAGCTAATCAGCGATGGCGACGTTGCGGCGGCCATCTCAGCGGCTAAGGAAGGGACCGGTGTGGATCTGTTGGTAGGTATCGGTGGGACTCCCGAGGGAGTCATCGCGGCAGCGGCGATCAAGTGCCTGGGTGGCATGATTCAGGGGCGGCTGTATGCACGCGACGAGAAGGAGAAGCAAGCGGCTCTCGATGCCGGCTACGACCTCAACCAGGTATTAACGACCGACGATCTGATCTCGGGAGACTGCTTCTTTGCAGCAACGGGAATTACAGACGGCGAGCTGCTCCAGGGGGTGAGGTTCAGAGGCGACGGGGCGACTACTCAGTCGATTGTCATGAGGTCCCGTAGCGGGACCATCCGCCTCATAACCGCGGACCACAATCTGAAGAAGCTTGCTCAGTTTTCCTCGATCGACTACGAGTAGAAGTGCCCGCGAATAACGAGCTGACCCTTCTTGTCGACGCGTCCAGCCTGATCTACCGGGCGTTCTTCTCGACTCCCGACTCCATCAAGACTCCGGATGGCCGAACGATCAACGGCGCGTACGGCTTTCTGAACATGCTGTCCCAGTTGATCGCAGGGAGGAAGCCTCGTTTCCTTGCATGCGCGAGCGACGAGGCGTGGCGGCCGCAGTGGAGAGTGGATTTGATCGACACTTACAAGACTCACAGGACCGAGGATCTCCGAGCGGCAACAACTGCTTATGCTGACGACGAGCTTGCACACCAGACTCCAATTGCATTCCAGCTACTGACGATGTCCGGAATCGCCGTCGTTGGAACCAAGGACTTTGAAGCCGAGGACGTAATTGGCTCTCTCGCAGTGAAGGCGTCGGGAAAGGTGATCATCGTCTCGGGTGACCGTGACTTGTTTCAACTGGTTCGTGATCCTTACATCACGGTGATGTATCCGAAGCGAGGCGTTTCCGAAGTGATCATGGTCGACGAGGCCTACATCGAGAAGAAGTACGGCATTCCCGGCAGAAGCTACGGTGACTTTGCCCTTTTGCGAGGTGACCCCTCAGACGGACTACCCGGCGTTCCCGGCATCGGGGAAAAGACCGCAGCCGGACTGATCGCCAAGTACGGCAGCATCGAGAGAGTTTTGGAAGCGGCAATCGGGTGGGAGGGTACCGGCCCCCTTGGGAAGGTCCGCAGCGCCCTCGACTACATAGACCGCGCGGCCAAAGTCGTCTTCATCACGTGTGACGCGCCCGTGCCGCAGACCTCCCTCGAGATGCCCGAAGACTCTCCTCCTGATGAAGCCTTTGCCCTTGCAGAGGAGCACGGACTCTCCACTCCCTTCCAACGAGTCACGGAGGCGATCAAGCAGGCTGCCGGACGCGCCACCGCACAGAAGTAAGTAGAAGGGCTCCCGCAAAAACTATAGAGGCAACCAGTACGACAGACGCTCCCGACGCAACATCGAGAAAGTAAGACAGGTAGACCCCGAGGAATCCGGACGCCGCCCCTATGGCGACCGACAGGCGAAACATCTTCCCAAACCTGTTCGTGAGCAGGCGTGCTGTGGCTGCAGGGGTTATCAAGGCGGCGGCGATGAGCGTGACGCCAAGCAGGCGCATTGTGACGATTATCGAAGCCGCAAGAATTGCCGTGAGGACGAGGTCCTGCACTCGCGAGGAGATCCCACTGATCTCGGCAACTTCCGGGTCGAATGTGGAATACAACAGGCGTCTGTAGTCGAAGATGACCACTAGAGCGACTCCTAAGAGTGTGGCGGCGATAACGAGTACGTCGATCGCAGAGACTCCCAGGACGTTTCCGAATAGAGCGGCTTCGAAGTTTTTGGTGAACGAGCTCCTTCGAGATATGACCGCAATGCCAAGAGCGAAGACGGCAGTCGTCACGATACCGATGGAAACGTCTGCAGTGATTCGCTTTCTTCGTGCGAGGGCGTTGATCAGCAGGGCCGACAGCACGCCTCCGGCCCCCGCGCCCACGTAGAAATTGACGCCTCCGGCGAAGCTAACGACGGCCCATCCGAATATCGCATGGGAGAGGCCGTGACCGATGTAGGCCATTCCGCGCAGAACGACATAAACGCCGACCAGGCCCAGGAGCGCACCCGAGAGCGTCGCGGCGACCAAAGCGGGGGTGAAGTAGCGAAACGGCTCCATGAGTTGCTCGAACATCAATCTTCTTTCGCCCCAGGGCTTTCCCCGCCAGGACGAAGCCCCGAGTGGTCATGGTGCGGTTCCTCGTCAATGCCGAGGTGCGGATCCACCACCACTGTCATCCCTCCATGTACGAGGACATCGAGAGTCGTGCCGTATGTCCGCTCGAGGACCGACGTAGAGAGAACCTCCGAGGGGGAGCCAGCCGCGATCACAGACTTGTTGAGGCAGATCAAGTGATGCATGTGTGCCGCAATTCCCGTCAGATCGTGAGTAGTGACTACAACGGCGATGCCCTCCTCGTGGTTGAGATCGTGAAGAAGGTGCAGCACTTCGTGCCGGGCAGAAACGTCCATCCCGGAGGTGGGCTCGTCCAGCAGAATCAGGCCAGGTTGACCCATGAGGGCCCTCGCCACAAAGACTCTCTGTTGCTGCCCTCCCGAAAGTTCTCCGATGTGCCGGTCTGCGAAGGCCGCGAGCCCGAGTCTTTCCAACAGGTTGTTCATTCGCTTCTTTGAGTCGGCATGAAGCAACGGAAGTGAGCTTCGGTCGGCGGCCATGCCCAGGACATCCCTGACGGTCACGGGAAAGTTCCAGTTGATCTTTCCAACCTGAGCCACGTACCCGATCGTCGTTCCGGGAGCGCGGTCGACGATTCCCTTAACGGGCTGAATAGCTCCTGCGGCTGCCTTGAGCAGCGAAGTCTTACCCGACCCGGTCGGCCCGACGATGCCCGCGTACTCGCCGGGATGGATCGTCAGCGAAACCGAGTCGACGGCGAGCACTCCCTCATACGCAACGCTCACGTCGCGCAGCGCGATCAAGTGCTCAGCCGCGGTAATCCACCGAGCCTTTTGTCGGGCCGGGGGACGGAACGGCCTCGATCGCCGAAGCGTCACCTCCCAGGGCCTCGACGATTGTCGTGTAGTCGAACCTCATTAGACCTATGTAGCTATGGTCGGCGTCGCCGGGCTCGCCCGGAAGATCGTCGTCGCGTAGGTCGTCGACATACCGAGCACCCGAGAGCCTCGCGATCTGTTCTAGTACAGGGCTCGGAAAGACCTCTGAGCCAAAAACTGCCTTGACCCTCTCCGACTTTATTTGTTCGATGAGCGCCGCCATGTCCGCTGCACTGGGCTCTGAGAAATCTGACGGTTGAATCGCGCTTATGACGCTCCATCCGTACTCACGGGCGAAGTAGGGGAAGGAGTCGTGGTACGTCAGCAGTTTCCGATCTTCGGGCGGGACGGTGGAGGTTGCTGTGCGTACGGCCCCGTCCAGGCTGTCGATAATCTTGTCGAGCTCGCTCCTGTTTTGCTTGTAGACGTCCTTGTTATCGGGATCTGCCTTGGAAAGCTCGGCCTCGATCAAGGCAGTGAATCGCTTGGCGTACGGGGGGTTCGTCCATGAATGAGGGTTTGGGTGTCCGGACTCCTTCGGGAAAGAGTCGTCATAGATCCACTCTTCTTCGGGTATCGCCATTTCGCCGAGAAGAACGACCCGCGCGTTGCTCCTTTCATGGGCCAGCTTCCCTAGTCCCTCCTCCAGCCCGAGGCCATTAAGGAAGATGAGGTCTGCCGTCGCAAGCGAGGCCACGTCACGCGGGGACGGCTCGAACGTGTGCGCATTGACACCCTCGGGCACCAAGCCGGACAGCTCAACAAGGTCCTGGCCGATGCGATGGACCAGGTCCGTAATAGGCGAGACGCTCGTCGCGACGCTGAGCAGGCTGCCTTGCGAAGCGGGCGGTGAACACGAGCATACGATTGCGAGCAGTGTGATCAGGACACCGATTTTCATGGGGCCGCATGCTACCGGCCTTCCTCCCGGCCAGACCGGCTGTGGACAACGGACGCGCTAGATGCGATAAGGGTGTGTGGACGTGACCAGCCGGACCGAGCCCGTCCCTTCACCGATGGCCAACTCAGATTCGGATTCGTCACCTGGTGTGGCGCACCGCATAGTCGTCATCGGTCGTGATCCGTTCCTGGTCTATCTGCTGAGGCGCAACATGCCCGACGCCCAGGTGCTGGAGGTCGAGGATCCAGACGAGGTCAAGGAGGCCCTCGAGGAGGGCGTAGACCTGGTCCTGGCGGATCTCAGCCTTCCTGTGTCGGCCCGCCTTCCGGCGAACGTGAAGTCCATCGGCATCGTTGATTCAAGAGCGTCTCGAATGGCCCTTGCCCGTCCCACCGACGGCGTTCTGGTCAGACCATTCCTTCCCGATGAGCTCTACTCATCGGTGAGACAGGCCCTCGGCCTTGGCGTACGACGGGATTCGATGACCAGCCCCTCCTTGAATCGTGCTCTCAGGTGGCTTGCCCTCGCAAGGGTCATTTCTATTGCAGTGGCCGTGGCGATCGAGCTCGGCGGTGAGACGCCTTCGACGATGAGATCGGTGATTTTTGCGATCAGCTTCTTATACGTAGCTATTCGATTGATCCCCGGCCCGGACTCTGCAGGAGGGGCCTGGGCCGACATCCTATTTGCATCCAGCCTCGTTCTGGCCACCGATGGAATCACGAGCAACTACGTGGGATTCGCTTTTGTAGCAGCGGTAGGCGCAGGACTTGTTCTTGGACCAAGAGCCGGCATCATCGGCGGCCTTCTAGTTGCCACAGGATCCAGTTACTCCGTCGTTCAGCAGTGGGAGCAGGGGAATGCAGACGTACGGCAGCTGACGGGGTGGCTGCTGCTATTCCCACTCGCCGCTTTGACCGGCAACCTTGCTGCCAGAGTCTGGCGTGTGGGGGCTGGAGGGGGAGACCGTTTGCTGGAGGAAGCAAACAGAGTGCTCTCGACGCTGCACCGCATAGCGCGTGCCCTCCCCGGAGGGTTCGAGGTTCGCACGATTGCGGGAGCTGCGCTTCAGGGAATGCGAGAGACAATCGGCGCGGAAGCGGGGGCCGTGCTCATCGGGGAGTCGGATGTAGGAGGGGTGGCCGGATCATTTGGCCTCCCCGCGAACGCAGAGGTCGTTTTGCGCCAGCACACAGAGGCCTTGATTGCCAAGGCGTCGGCGGCAGCCATGGTCCTCGACCCAGAACAGGTGCCGCCGCAACTCTCGGATGTGCTCGATCCCCACAACTCGTGGCTTGTTGCCCCGCTCAAGGGTCAGGGCTCGATTCCTTTGGGCATCCTGCTTGCCGCCACTCGTAACGCATCCCGCCAGGACGAGAACTTGCTCTTTCTCGAGCACCTGGCAGGCGAGGTTGCGGTGCAGCTCGAGAACGCCAGGCTGTTTGCTCAGGTAAGGGACCTTTCCGTCGACGAGGAGCGGCGCAGAATCGCCGATGAGTTGCACGATGGGGTCGCGCAGCTTCTGACGCACGTTCGTATGGAGCTCGAGGCGCATGCGAGGCAGAGAATAGGGGCGGGGGAGTCTGATGAGGAGGCTCGCCGGCTAGCGTCGGTTGTCGAGAGAACTCTCGGTGAAGTGCGCTCGACCATTCTGGGGCTTCGATCGACCCTTTCTACTGAAGGACTCGTCGGCTCACTCAGGTCATATCTTTCCGACTTGAACCAGCTCGGGGGGCCGGAAATTAGATTTCGGGCGCTGGGTGAATCCAACCTGGACCGCCGGGGGGAGGCGGAGCTGTTTCGCATAGTTCAAGAATCGGTTGCCTCGGTAATTCGAGTTCCGCAGGTCAGGGCCATCGACGTGACATTGCGTGCGTCAAAGCTCTCGACTCTTGCAGTGATTGCAATGAGTCCACCGCCGGCGGAGTCGAAGAACATTCGCCGAAGGACCGAGGAGCGAGCCCGTAGGATGGGCGCCAGAGTAACCGCCGTAACTCATGAGGATGAGATGACGATCTCGATAGAGGTAGTTCAGGGGAAGGTGCGGGCCGACAAATGACCAGAGTCGTTGTCGTCGAAGACCATCTCCTCGTCCGGCAAAGCCTTATTCGCACACTCACAGAGGAGCTGGGCTTTGAGGTTGTCGGAGAGGCGGGCCGGGGAGATGAGGCGATCGAAGTGATCACTAGGGAGAAGCCTGACATTGCCCTGCTGGATATTGCGATTCCTGGCGGAGACGGGCTCAGCGTCGCCTCGCAGATATCAAAAGCTCTTCCCGAGATAAGGCTCGTTTTCCTAACCATGCATGATGACGATTCGAGCGTACGGAGAGCCGTTTCTCTTGGCGCAGCAGGATTTCTTCCAAAAACCGCTTCTACCGAGGAGGTCGTTCAAGCGCTTCAAGCAATCGCCGCAGGCGGTTCTTATCTGAGCCCCGGGATTGCCAAAAGGGTGCTCGCTTTTACTGAGGGCACCGGAAGCCATACCGGGCGGCTGACCGACCGCGAACTCGAAATCCTTGCGCTACTGGCTCAAGGCAGAAGGCCTCAAGAACTTGCAGACGAGATATTCGTCTCGATAAAGACCGTGAAGAATCACCTGACGAGTATCTACGCGAAACTCGGAGTCGAAACAGCGGCGCAGGCTGTGGCAGAGGCATACCGGCAGGGACTGGTTCCAAGAACAAGCGCTTCGAGCTAGGCCTTCGGGAATTCCTGCGCGGCTTTTACCCTGAGCCGTTAGGCCGCGTTCACGATCTCTACGATCCTGCCCCTTAGAGCAGCGAGGGATTGGGAGCCATGGAAGGGAATCGAGCCAAAGGTGAAGACGCCGCCGTCCTCTGCACCGATCCAGTAGCCGTCGAACCCGGGGGCGGTCATGCCGGACGCGGGGGCCCGAATTTCCTGACCACCCATCGATCCATAGAAAGGCGCATCACCGAAGGTGAAGATTCCTGCATCGCCGCCGTTCAGCCAGTACCCCTCACCCGTGGGTGTTGCCCAGCCGCCCGTCACCGGGGACCGAAGGGGCTTAGCCCCCATGCTGCCGTGGAACGGCGCGTTCCCGAACGTGAACACTCCGCCGTCTTCCGCGATCAGCCAGTAACCACCGCCGTTGGGGGTTGGGATGATGGCTACCACTGGGGCTGCGAGCGGCTGCCCCCCAAGGCTTCCGAAGTAGCCGGCGTCACCAAAGGAGAAAACGCCGCCGTCTGCACCCACCAACCAGTACCCGCGTCCTGAGGGAGTTGAGGCAATGTCTACGATCTCACCGGACAACCCAGCGCCGTTCATGCTTCCGTAAAAGCCGCCGTCTCCGAACGCGAACACCCCACCGTCTTTGCCGGCCAGCCAGTAGCCACGTGCATCGGGCTTCGCTGCCATGCCGCTTATTGGAGCGGCAAGCGCGATCTCGGCTGCCGATCCATAGAACTGCGCCGATCCGTGACTGAAGACGCCTCCGTCCTCACCGGTGAGCCAGTAGCCACTTCGTCCATCTTCATCTGGGGCACCGTCACCATCGTCTG
>DATLOJ010000026.1:0-4161 GCA_035536315.1 Actinomycetota bacterium
CGGTCGATTCGGCCGAAGACGAGTGGCTCGTCACCGAAGGTGAGGCTCGCAAGCCTGCGATAGCTGTTTTCGACGATGACGTCCCTGGTGTAGCGGAACTGGTGGGTGCCTCCCCGGCTCTCCCCCAGCACGCCTGTTGCCAGACTCCGGGCCCGTTCCCGCATCACCTCCAGGCGTTCATAGGCGTGGTCGATATGGGCCTGCTCTACCTTGATCTCAGGATGCGTCAACTTTTCTCCTCGTAAATTGGGGAACGCGACAGCATGAGGCATCTAGAGCCAAGCAGCAAGGGGGTCCGAGGTGGGAGAATAGAAGTAGCGAATTCGCTCCCAACTCCCCTATCCGAACACGAGAAAGAGGCCCGGAGGCCTCTTTCTCAGAAACAGCGCTAGCCGAGGAGTTGCATTGCATTCACGGGTGGACTAGTCCGGCCCCCTCAGGCTCGGTGCTATCTGTTGGGATTCCGCCGGGAGGCCTGCCCTTCTTTGAAAGAAGGAACCGGCCGGCGGTTAAGGAAGGAGATCCTTCCTTACGAGCCCGCGCCTCCCTTAACGGTCAGGCACCTCGCAGGTCCAGCTGGGTTTGTGCATTAACTGGATCACCTCCTTCCTTGCGTGCGATGAGTTTGCCACGGGTATGGTCTATAAGCACGGGTTGAAACCGAAATTTCTAGCGGCTTTTTGCGACAAGCCGGGCCGAATAAGAAGCGTGGTCAGAGGGAAAGGATCAAGTGAATGGATCACAACGCGGTAGTCGACCGGATCCTGGGTTTCAGCCGGCTGGCGGTGGTGGGTCTTTCCTCCGATCCTTACAAGCCAAGCAACGGTGTCGCCCGGACTCTGATCAGCCATGGGTACGAAGTGATTCCAGTCAACCCGCATGAAAGCGAGGTCCTGGGCCGTTCCTGCTACCCAACCCTGGCCGACATCCCGGACCCCATCGATGCAGTCGTTGTTTTCAGACGGCCCGAATTTCTAGAGGGCGTCGCAAAAGAGGCAGCCGAGGCAGGAGCCAAAGCTCTCTGGCTGCAGTCGGGGCTGACTTCGAAGGCCGCTCGGAAGATCGCTGACGACGCCGGTATGGAATACGTCGAGAACCGCTGCATCGGAGTCGACGCCGACCTCCGCCCCAGAGCGACCGTACAGACTCCGCCCCCACCCAACTAAGTCCGGCCCGGCGTTCCCGGAAGCCAGTGGCCTCTTACCCCCTGGAGCCGTCGAGCGAAGAGATGCGCGCGCTCACGGAGAAGGTGACTGAGTTCGCGCAGAACTGGATCGATGGAATTGCCGATGCTCCCGCGACCATCGCCGGCGATGTGGACGAGATGTCAGAGCAAATTCGGCGGCAGCCTCCCCGGGATGAGCCCGGGTCTCTCGAAGACGCACTCGGGACGATTGCAAAGGCCCGAGATCTCGCGTTCAACACCGCCGGTCCTGGATTCATGGCTTACATCCCGGGCGGAGGTGTTTACACCGCTGCCCTCGGCGACTACCTGGCTGCCTCGCTTAATCGATATTCGGGTTACTGGTGGGCCTCACCGGTCTTTGCTGAGATCGAATGGGGACTGATTCGCTGGATGTGTGAGTTGTTTGGCTATCCGGAGGCAGCGAGCGGCGCGCTCACGTCTGGAGGATCGATGGCCAATTTTTCCGCGGTTATCACCGCTCGCGCGGCCAAGCTTGGAGAGGATTTTCTAAAGGGGACCATCTACGCCTCCGACCAGGCTCACCACTCCGTTCACAAAGCGGCCCACATGGCAGGCTTTCCTCGAGATGCAGTCCGAGTCGTTCCGGTCGACGACCAGCTTCGCCTCGAACTCGACGCTCTCTCTTCGACAATCGCAGCAGACAAGCGGGCCGGGGCCAAGCCGTTTCTTTTAGTGGCCTCTGCCGGCACGACCAACACGGGCGCGGTGGATCCTCTTCGTGATCTTCGCGGCGTGGCCGACCAGAACGAGATGTGGCTTCACGCCGACGCGGCATACGGCGGGTTCTTTCAACTGACCGAACGAGGGAGTGAAACGCTGAGCGGTGTTGAGCTCGCCGACTCGATAACCCTTGACCCCCACAAAGGTTTGTTTCTTCCTTACGGAACCGGAGCGCTGATCGTGCGCAATGGGGACGCCCTAAGAAATGCCCACGCTGTTGGCGAGATCGCGTATCTCAAGGACCTGCCTGTTGCCCGGGACTTCGCCGACTACTCGTCTGAGATGACAAGGCATATGCGCAGCCTTCGCCTTTGGCTGCCCCTCACCCTTCATGGTGTCGGTGCTTTCAGGGAAACGCTGGACGAGAAACTGGATCTGGCGACACATCTCTACAACGCCCTCGATTCCAGAGGCGACTTCGATCTTCCGTGGGAACCGTCCCTATCGATAGTCGCCTTTCGCCACCGCTCGCAGGGATCGCAGGGGATCGACACGAACAAGATGCTGATGAAAAAGATCAACGCGTCACAGCGGGTGCTCTTGTCGCCGACGGAGATCGATGGAGTGTTCTGGTTAAGAGCGGCGATCCTCGCGCACAGAACTCACAGAAACAGGATCGATGAGCTCGTGGAGATCATCGACGAGGCGGTCAGTGACATGTCCCGGAGCCTGAGTCCTTGAAGGGCGACTCATTGGCGGCCAGAAAGTCCCACTTGTAGCGGCCCGGCTCGAGCGTCAGTTTCAAAACTCCGTAAGCCCGGTCGTTCCGTGCGGCACTTCCGGTGATCGGGGTCCCAATCCGGTAGAGGCTCCGGCCCCCGGTCCCCACCACGAACTGCCGGATCCCCCGGGCCTGATCGATCTCACCTGCCGAGTTCAAAGGCTCGAACCTCTCGTAGTCGTGATCGTGGCCGACCAGAACAACATCGGCCCCGTTTTCATAAAGCGCGTTCCAAAAGGGTGCTACGGCGGTTGAGCTCCCATGGGGGCCGGAGCTCCAGCGCGCGTGGTGCCAGTACGCGACGACGCATTCCGCTTCCGTAGCGGCAAGGTCGGCTCTCAGCCACTGCTCCTGTGGAGACCCCACAGCGCAGGACACGACCGTGCAGTTCGAGTTGAGAGCGATCAAGTGCCAGGGGCCGAGGTCGTAGCTGTAATAGCCCTTGCCCGGCTCCCCCGCTTGACTCCCGAAGTACTCGAAGTAGGCAGCGGCACCGTTGCCGCTTGCGTACTCATGGTTTCCGACCGCAGGCCTGGTCCTGTTGCGTACGGTTCCCCAGCTCGGGTCGTAGCAGTTGGCGAACTCCTCCGCGGTGCCTGACTGGTAAGCAAGGTCTCCAAGAGGAGCAACGGTGCCCTTCTCCTTGCGCAAAATCGCAGCAGTTTGCTCGTCACCCTGTACTGCGCATGATGCGATGTCCCCGGCGGCCAGCAAGTACTCGGGCTTTGGGGTCTCGGACTTGGAGGGCTGGCCTGGTGGAGATTTCGGAGGCCTTGCCGCTTCAGCCTGCTGCGACCCATAGTCGGCCGGCGCGCATCCTGCGAGCAGCAGAAGCACAAAGACCAGGCCCGCACGTTTCATCAGTACAGTCATACCGCCTATTAGTCCCGGAAACACATCCGTTTCCCGGGCCCCCGGAAGGGTAGGCACATTACCAATGGATGACCGATTCGAAGTTCGCGACGAGGACACACCCGAGGAACCGGAGGCCCCGCCCGATGCCCCCGAAGGCGTGGAGCAGCACGGCGTGACGGCAGAAGAGCAGCTCGCCGGTGAGCCCCTAGAGGCGAGGCTGGCGGACGAGGTTCCGGAAGTCGACTTCAGCCCTTCGGAAGCCCCGGCCGAGTCCGCGGAAGCGGGCCTCATCGTGGAGCCGGAGTCCGAAGACCAGGTCGACCGCACAGCCGAAGCCGTCGGCGAGCTGATCGAAGAGGGCGAACTTTCAGCGGAAGAGGCCGCCGTGAGAGTCGAGCCGGAGACCTCCGCCTAACCAGACAAGTTTGCTCCCGGCGTTGGGCCTCTAGACCTTCGTCATCATCGACTCGAGGCGGCGAATCCTCTCTTCGGTCGGCGGGTGCGTGGAGAACATCTTGATCATCGATCTCCCCATCCCACTCAGCGGGTTCACAATGAACAGCGACGCCGCAGCCGGGTTCACTTCCATCGGCTTTTCTTTTGCAGCGCTCTCGATCTTGCGCAACGCGGAGGCAAGGCCCTCCGGCCTTCCGCTGAT
>DATLOJ010000027.1:0-15871 GCA_035536315.1 Actinomycetota bacterium
GACCACGCGCGCGGCGCCTTACTGACGGGGGCCGCCCACCGCCTGTTAGACGAGATAGGAGCCAAGCTCTCCCCACACCTGGTCCCGTTAATAGAGGAAGCCACGAATTCCATCAAGCAATCCGCGGGAGGCGATTTCGAATCACTCATAGAGTCCGGAAAATCCATGTCCCCAGAAGATGCAATCACCCTGGCGATGGAGGGTTAGGCCACCCCGTTTTTCCGTCGCGAAGGCAAGAGGACTGATACACCCGCCGCCTAGAAAGATGGAGGGACCGGCGGCGGCAGGCCGGTGAGGCGACTCCGCCCGTACGAAGGGGTCTCCTGAGCGTACGCCCGAGGGCGGAACCGCAAGGGTGGAGCCACCGCCGGACTGACGCCGACGGGCCCGGTCTGAGGGTCAAAAACCGTTGGTAGAATCGATCATCCGACGCCGGAGTAGCTCAGTGGTAGAGCAATCGCTTCGTAAGCGATAGGTCCGGGGTTCAAGTCCCCGCTCCGGCTCCATCCGTTCACCCGATCCGCGGGGAACATTTTCGACAAAAGCTCAGCGCTTTTGCATAAAAAGTCCCTATTAGGCACATTTTCGACAACGGCGGGGGGCTGCTGTCGAAAAAGTTCATTTTTTTCCGGATCGCCGGGAACTCCGGGGGGCTGGGGGGGCGTCTAAGTGGTTGTCCGGCCCGACGGGGCCGGATTAATTAGGCGGAATTTCCGCAAGGAGGTTCGTGTGGCTACTGCATCCATCCGGGGCGCTCACGTCATTGGTCTTCCCAAGCGATCTCGCAAGTACGTCGAAGGGCGGGCGTGCGCCCACCCCGACTGCATCACGGTTCTGTCGATGTACAACCGCAGAGAGACCTGTTTCATCCACGCCGGGGTGAAGATCCCTCGCCTGAGGGGCCGCAAAACCGCCTAATAGCTCGCTTTACTTTCCGGCCCCCAAGCACTCCTGCCACCGCGGGCCCTAGAATCCCGCATCGTTCATCACACGGCTAGGAGGAACGCTTGCGCCGGTTAGCAGCTCTATTGCTTTTGGTCGTCGCCGTATTGGCTCTTCCGGCTGTAGCTGCCGGTCAAGGTCCGACAGTCATCGAAACTCAGGACAACAAATTCGTGCCGGAAACCGAAACCGTCCAGGTCGGAGACCAGGTGACTTTCCGCAACACCGGCAAGGCCCCCCACAACGTTCAGGCGGACGACGGCTCGTTCAAGATCGACATCATCAATCCGGGCGAGTCGAAGTCGATCACTGCGAGCAAAGCCGGAAGCTTCAGCTACGTCTGCAGCTTTCATCCTCCCGACATGAAGGGAACTCTTACCGTCGAGGCGGGGGCCGGAAGCGAGGCCCCGGCAACCGGAACCACTTCCCCAACGCCGGTCTCGGATGTGCAGGACGACCAGGCTCCGCCCGTCGGCCCGGCGGTCCCTGGTGAGGAGACGCCGAGCCCCGAGGCCCCCAACCCGCTGGCGATTTCACCGCTTCCTGTCGTGCCCACTGAAAAGTACTTTCCGATTGGCGCTGTAGCCCTCGGTGGGCTGCTTCTTCTATTTGCTGGCATGCTGTACATCAAGATGGTGGTTATGAAGTCCGCCTCGCGGCGGACGTGATCTCTTGAGCTCCGGTCTAATCGACCTGGGCTTCGCAGCGCGAGTAGCCGCTCGTTTTGCGGCCGCGGGCCCCGTCGATCCCACTTACATTCAGGACGACCTCGACCGGCACTTTGCCGAGCTTGTGGCTGAAGCCGAGCCCCACATCGAGCGCGAGACGGGGTTTCACTGCCCCGAGCCTGCTGTTGCCGAAGTACTCACCAGGGGCGAGTGGGCAGAGAACAACATCGAGTCGATGACTCAGATGATGTCGCCCTTGCTGGAGCGCGTCGAGAGGAAGATGGCGCGCACTCCCGGTTCGGATTTCGCACGGATGGCCTACCGGCCCGCGCTCGGCGCGCAGCTTGGCGGCGTACTTGGATTTCTGTCGCGAAGAGTTCTTGGCCAGTACGACTTGCTCAAGGGCCACGAGAACCGAGTTTGGTTTGTCGGGCCGAACATCGTTGCGACGGAGAAGCGCTTCGGTTTCGTTCCGCGCGACTTTCGAATGTGGGTCACGCTGCACGAGCTGACACACCGGGCACAGTTCGAGGGCAACCCGTGGCTTCGCAGGCATTTCCTCGAGTCCGTGGGCGAGATGCTCGGTGGGTTCGATCTCGACGGACGTTTCTTGATCGAGCGAATCCTAGATGGCCTGCGGGGCAAAGGAGATGGAGCTCCCTTGGGTATCCGAATGCTCGGGCCGAAACAACGCGCGATGTTCGACAAGCTCCAGGCCTTCATGACCGTGATCGAGGGGCACGGGAACTTCATCATGGACCGCGTCGGTGAAGACACAATTCCGACCCAGTCGAGGATGCGGCAGGCTCTCCGGAGCGGTGGCGGCCCATCCGGGAACCTGCTCACCAAAATTCTGTGGAAGCTTCTGGGTCTGGAGATGAAGAAGGCTCAGTACGACCGAGGCCAAAAGTTCTTTGACGGTGTGTACGCGATCGGCGGATCTCGCGCTGTTGGGCTTGCATTTGCGGGGCCTCAAAACCTGCCGACCCTCAGCGAGATCGAAGAGCCCGCGAGATGGCTGGAGCGAGTAGACAGCTGACCCCCGGCCTCGCCGGCCCGGTCCTCATCGAATTGGCCACCAAAGTCTCGGAAACCATCCGGGCGCATCAGTTGATGGACAAGGAGGACAGGGTGCTCGTCGCGTTGAGCGGCGGGGCCGATTCGACTGCACTCGCCCTGATCCTGAACCACGCCGGATACGAAATCGTCCTGGGACATGTCGATCACGGAATGCGACCCGATTCCGAACAGGACTTCGGGCTTTGCTCGTCATTCGCAGAGCGACTCGAGGTTCCGATTTCGTACGAGCGTCTGGATCCGGCCCCCGGAACCGAAGAGGAAGCCAGAGACGCAAGGTACGAAGCCCTGGAGCAAATGGCGGAGTCCAATGGATGCGCGGGGATTGCGGTGGGGCACACGTTCGACGATCAGGCTGAAACCGTCCTGATGCGCAAGCGCCGTGGAGGCCTTGCACTCGGCATGCCGTACAGGCGCGGACGGGTCGTGCGCCCGATCCTCGGCTTGAAAAGGGCCGAGACTGAGGCGGTCTGCCGGGAGGCCGGCGTTCAATATCTGACCGACCCCACCAACGCCGAGGACCGGTATACGCGCAACCGTGTGCGAAAAGAGCTGACACATGTGGACGAGGAGACGATCAAGGGCCTCGTTGAAGAAGGGGCTCGCAACTTCGAAAGGGTCGCCGGTACCGCAGCGCTGGTTGAATCGTTTCTCGCCGAGCACGTGCGCGAGACCGAGACCATGCGCGTTGTGAATCGGCCCTCGCTCCTCGAGCTTGAACCAAGCCTTCGCCGGCAAGTCATGCGCGCTTTGCTCGGGGAGTTCGGAGCCCAAGGCACGCGGCAGCTCTTCGAGGACATCGAGTCCAAAGCCGTCGCTACGGGGGTCGAGCTCAACTTCGCACCGGGCCTGAGTATTTGGACGGAGGGTGACGATCTGGTCGTCGGCGAGCTGCCACAAAAGGCAGTGCTCCCTGACCTCGAGATCCCCGCCGGCCAGGCGGTGCTGTCGGAGCCGTGGGGCCTCTCGATAACGGCCGACTACCTTCCCGCCCCCTCCTCTTTCGGGCAGGACCCTCTTACCGAGTATGTCCAGCTTCCGCGCACCGACTCCAATCTGACTCTTCGCCAGTGGGGGCCGGGGGATTCATTTCATCCCCTTGGGGCTCCCGGAAGAAAGAAGTTGCACGACTTCTTCATCGACGAACGCGTTCCGCGACGAAAGCGTGACCGCGTCCCGATCATCACCTCGAAGGACGGCATCGTGTGGGTGGTTGGGCTTCGTATTGACGAGAAGTTCAAGGTCGCAGATCGATCCGCGCCGACTCTTAGGCTAAGGGCAGCGTGGTTGAGCGCGCCGCTTCTGTAGGATGCCGTTCCCCCGAACGGAGTAGCAGATGCAAGAGCCGACCCTTGGTGATGTCCTGATAACCGAGGATCAGATCCAGGACAAGATCCGCGAGCTGGGCAAGCGAATAACCGACGACTACGCAGGTAAGGACCTGCTTCTCGTCGGCGTTCTCAAAGGCGCTTTCATGCTGATGAGCGACCTGTCCCGCGAGATCAAGCTTCCGCTGGAGTTCGACTTCATGGCGGTTTCCAGCTACGGATCTGCAACATCGACGTCGGGCGTTGTCCGCATCATCAAGGACCTCGACTACGAGATCACCAATCGAAACGTCCTGCTCGTCGAGGACATCATCGACTCCGGCCTGACGCTGAATTATCTGCTCAGATACTTGAGGGCAAGGAGCCCGGCGTCACTCGAGGTGTGCGCGCTTCTGCGTAAGAAGGGCCTTCAGAAAGTCGACACGGACGTCAAGTACGAAGGGTTCGAGATTCCGCCCGAGTTCGTTGTGGGGTATGGGCTCGACTATGAACAGCGTTTTCGAAACCTGCCGTATGTGGCTCATCTGCCGGGAATCGAGCACGCCTGAGCAAGCGCAACGACGGGCGTTTATGTATTCGCCCCGTGCTACCCTGACGGGGCCGTGAACAGGCTCATTAAAAACCCCGTCTTCTACGTCGTCGTCCTGATTGCAGTCACCTGGGCGGTGGCAAGCGCGATCCAGAACAAAGCCGGCGTGACCGAGCTGACCTACAGCGAATTCAAGAAACGAGTGGAGTCCGGCCAGGTCGAGACTGCCGAGGTCTTCAAGAACTCGTCCGAGATCAAGGGCAAGCTGAAGACCGGAAAGATGTACGAGTCCACCTTCCTTTCTGCCGAAGGCATGGACAAGCTGATAGACGAGAACGAGGCGGGCCCTCCGGACGACCCCAAGTGGGAGGTCAACCCGCAGAACGCCAACCCATGGTGGTCGGCCATCCTTTCGATCCTTCCGATCATTCTGATAATCGGTGTGTTCCTATTCGTGATGCAGCAGATGCAGGGTGGCGGCAACCGTGTGATGTCGTTCGGTAAGGCAAGAACCAAGCTCGTCTCAAAAGATCAGCCGAAGATCACCTTCAACGATGTCGCCGGAGTCGAGGAGGCGATTGAAGAGCTCGAGGAGATCAAAGAGTTCCTCGAGAACCCCGCCAAGTTTCAGCAGATGGGGGCCAAGATCCCCAAGGGTGTCCTTCTATTCGGCCCCCCCGGAACCGGAAAGACACTTCTGGCCCGGGCCGTTGCCGGTGAGGCCGGTGTTCCCTTTTTCTCCATCTCTGGTTCTGACTTCGTCGAAATGTTCGTCGGTGTCGGCGCGGCCCGCGTTCGCGACCTTTTCGAGCAGGCGAAGGCCAGCGCGCCGGCCATCGTCTTCGTCGACGAGATCGACGCGGTCGGACGCCACCGCGGCGCCGGTTTGGGTGGTGGCCACGACGAGCGGGAGCAGACCCTGAACCAGCTCCTCGTCGAGATGGACGGCTTCGACGTCAGAACCGGTGTGATCCTCATGGCCGCCACGAACAGGCCCGACATTCTCGACCCGGCTCTTCTTCGTCCAGGAAGGTTCGACCGCCACATCGTCGTAGATCGCGCCGACCTCAAGGGGCGCGAGGCGATCCTCAAGGTCCACGTCCGCGGGAAGCCCCTCGCAGAAAACGTCAACCTCGAGACTCTTGCCCGACGGACACCCGGATTCACCGGAGCCGACCTTGCCAACGTCGTCAACGAAGGCGCACTTCTTGCCGCAAGACGGGGACGCAAGGACATCTCGATGGATGAGATGGAAGAGGCAATCGAACGGGTCATCGCCGGCCCGCAGCGCAAGTCCCGAATCATCGGCGAGCGCGAGAAGAAAATCATCGCTTACCACGAGGCCGGTCACGCTCTGGTCAGCTGGGCATTGCCCCACGCCGACCCAGTTCACAAGGTTTCGATCATCAGCCGAGGGCGGGCGCTTGGTTACACGCTGACGCTTCCGCTCGAGGACCGATTCCTTGTTGGTAAGTCGGAGCTGATCGACGAGCTCGCGATGCTTCTTGGGGGCCGCGTTGCAGAAGAGCTTGTCTTCAAAGACCCCACGACCGGAGCCGGCGACGACCTCGAGCGCGCTACCAAGATTGCAAGAAGGATGGTCTGCGAGTACGGGATGAGTGAGAAGCTCGGCCCCCTCGCCCTCGGCGAGAAAGTCGACCAGCCGTTCGTGGGCAGAGACCTGTCGGCGCACCCCGACTACTCGGAACACGTCGCATCCGAGATCGACGAGGAGATTCGAAGGCTGATGGACGAGGCCCATGACGAGGCCTGGGAGATCTGCAAGACCTATCGCAAACAGCTCGACGCCATGGTCGAGTTACTGATGGAGAAAGAGACGGTCGAGGCAGTCGAAGTTGAGAAGTTGTTCGCCGGAGTGCCAAAGCGCGCGGTTCGCGGCGAGGCTCCGACACGTCGCAGGCCGGTCGCTCGTCCTCCGGCGATGGACGTCAAGTCGCCGGCAGGCAAGCGTCAGGCCAAGCCCAGAAGGCGGCCGGGGGCCGAGCCAGCGCCGGCTTAGGAGCACTAGCCTTCATGGAGTTCTCATTTCGTCCCGCCTTTCTCGCGGAGGGGACCTACTCGCAAGACGCGGTAACAAAGCGCGAACCGTTCCGCCAGGAGCACATGGAGCGAATCAAAAAGCTGATCGACGAGGGGGCCGTGGAGATCGCTGCAGGCTTCGAGGATCTGAGCGGAAGCATGCTGATCATCAAAGTGGAGACCGATGAGGCCGCAAAGGCGATCGTCGAGTCCGACATCTACTGGAAGAAGGGCATCTGGACCGACTACAGAATCCGCAAGGTCAACGTCGTTCAGTTTCCGGATGAATAGCTCCGCGATCGAGGAAGCCGTTAGGAAGATCCTCAGCGCGGTCGGCGAGGACCCCGAGCGGGCCGATCTGATTGAGACCCCCGCCCGGGTGGGCCGGATGTACGAAGAGCTCTTCTCGGGTATCGGCAGGGACCCCGGTGACGAGATCGACGTGATGTTCGACTCCGAGTACGACGAGTTGATCGGCATCAGGGACATACCTCTGTACTCGATGTGTGAACACCACCTGCTTCCCTTTACTGGCAAGGCGCACATTGCCTACATCCCGAACAAGAAAGGGCAGATCACCGGGCTGTCGAAGCTGGCCAGAGTCGTCGACGTTGCGGCGCGAAGGCCTCAAGTTCAGGAGCGACTGACGATTCAGATTGCCGACGCACTCGAGTCGCGCCTCGACCCCCGTGGCGTCATGGTTGTGATCGAGGCGGAGCATCTCTGTATGACGATGAGGGGAATCCAAAAGCCGGGCTCGGTGACGGTCACGTCGGCCGTGAGGGGAATTATTCGGGAGAACGTGGCGACGAGGCAGGAAGCCCTCCGCCTCCTCCGCGGCCAGTAGAGGAAACCCTTAGGGGCAGACATGAGGATCCCCGCATCCCAGGCCGGCCCTTGAAAAACATTCCAAATCCCGGCCTGGGAGTCATCTGGGCCATCGCGATTGCATTCCCCCTGACCGCACTCTGCGCGCTCCTTTTCAGATTTCCCCTTCCCCTGGCGGGATACCGAAGCGGGCCATCAGCCGTTCCGGCCTCGTTGCTGGCAGTGCTCTTCTATGGATCGCTCGGAGGGTTTGTGGTGCTCGCCGTTCTGGGGGCCTTGAGCGGAATGGCTGCGAACAAAATGCGAGTCAAGGAGTCACCCGGCGCCCGGACTCTTACTAAGGTCCTTGCCACGGCCGCGGCCGGGCTAGTCGTCCTTACGCTGGCTCTCCTCGACAAGATCATCGGCCCCTGGTGAACATCTTCCGGAACCGAAAGCTGATCGTCGGACTGTGGCTGCTGACGATCTGTGCGGTCGTCGTAGTCCTTGTCTATCCGATAAACAACGGCCTCATGAGGCTGGCCGCTATCGGCGCCTTCGCGGGAGTCCTTGCCGGCCCCCTCATTCTTTGGTGGAAGTCGCGTCCGGTTCGGGTTGTTGTCGTGTGTGCGGTTTTGATCCCCCTGTTACTTCTGGCGCTGCCCGGTAGGTCCTTCTCCCGACCCGCGCTTCGGCTCGATTCGGTCGCTTCGGTAGAAAGCTTCGAAGGCACGGAGTTCGTTTGGGGCGGTGAAGGAAGGATGGGAGTCGACTGCTCCGGCCTTGTTCGTCAGGGCTTCATCCGCGCTAACTTCAAGCAAGGAATCCCTTCACTGAATGGAGCCCTTCTTCGCAGGGCCGTCAGTCTCTGGTGGTTCGACTCCTCTGCAAAAGCCTTGCGGGCCGGCTACCGCGGTGAGACCGAGAGGATGCTCGAGGCTCCATCGGTAAACGCCGTTCCGACTGATCGAATTCTGCCGGGGGACTTCGCCGTTACATCAGACGGAATCCATGTGATGGTCTATGTCGGTGGTAACCGCTGGACCGAGGCCGACCCGGCCATAGGACGCGTGGTGACAATCGAGACACCAAGCGACAACCCATTCTTCAATAAGCCCGTAGATGTCGTTCGTTGGAAATCACTCAGGCCGTGACCGCATAGCCTGTTGGTGATGGCAATAAGTCACTCGAGGGTCTGGCGATGTGCGAATTTCGAGCTTCCCGTCTTCGATCGGGTTCACGTCATGGGTGTGGTTAACGTCACTCCCGACTCTTTCTCCGACGGCGGGCGGTTCCTCGATCACTCCGCTGCGATCGCACATGCGATGACCCTTGTTGACGATGGAGCCGACATCGTCGACATCGGTGGGGAGTCGACGCGGCCCGGAGCCGAATCGGTCACGGCTGAAGAGGAGCTGGCCCGCGTTCTGCCGGTTATCAAGCAGGTGGCATCCGAAGGCGCCGCCGTTTCCGTCGACACAACGAAGGCCGAGGTAGCCGCGGCGGCATTGGATGCCGGTGCCGCCATAGTGAACGATGTGTCGGCCTTCCGATTCGATCCAAAGATTGCCGCCGTAGCTGCGGAGGCGAAGGCCGGGGTGGTTCTTATGCATATGAAAGGTGAACCTCGAACCATGCAGAAGGATCCCCACTACGACGACGTTGTCGCGGAGGTCCGAAAGGAGCTTCTAGATCAGGCGGACAAGGCTCTTGCTTCCGGCATCGGCAGGGAGGCGATTGCCCTCGACCCTGGGTTCGGCTTCGGCAAAACCAGGGAGCACAATCTTCAGCTCCTGCGGTGGAACACGACCCTGGTCGATGACGGTTATCCCGTAGTGGTCGGCCCTTCCCGAAAGTCGTTCATAGGACTTACCCTCGACCTTCCCGTCGAGGAGCGCGTCGAAGGAACGGCGGCGGTTGTAGCCTGGCTCGTAGCAACCGGCGCTCACGTCGTTCGCGTACACGACGTCAAAGAGATGGTCCGGGTGGTTCGAATGACGGAGGCGATCAAAAAGGCATGAGCGACAAAATCATCATTAAGAAGCTAAAGGTGTTCGGCCATCACGGGATCCATAAGGAGGAACGCGACGCAGGACAAGACTTCGTCGTCGATCTGGAGGTGACCGCCGACCTCAAGAAGGCTGCGAAAGCGGACTCGATCAAGAAAACGGTGGATTACTCAGAGCTGATCCCGAAAGTCGAACGCGTCGTAAGGGAAGAGCAGTTCGACCTGCTGGAGGCCCTCGCGGAAAGAATTGCGGCAGTCGTCTTGAAGCACAAGCTCGTCAGCAGTGTGAAGGTCAGGGTGGCCAAGAAGAAAGTCCAGCTCGAGGCGGATGTCAAGAGCGTAGCGGTGGAGATCAAGCGCAAGAAGTGACGGTCGCCTACATCGGCCTGGGCTCGAACGTCGGTGACCGAAGGAGGAACCTCCTCGCCGCGCTGAGGCTCCTCGATCAGCATGGAATCAAGGTCAATGTCGTTTCTCCCGCATACGACACCGATCCAGTCGGCCCGCCTCAACCCAACTTCCTGAATGCGGTTTGCAAGGTTGAGACGACTCTGTCATCTCATCAGCTTGTAAAGGTCCTCAAGGAGCTAGAGCAAGAGGTGGGCAGAACGAAGTCCGAGCGTTGGGGGCCGCGTGAAATAGATCTAGACCTATTGCTGTATGGCAGCGAAACAATCGACGAACCTGATCTGAAGGTCCCCCATCCGGAAATGACCATCCGCGCCTTCGTGATGGTTCCCCTTCTGGAGATCGAGCCGCTGATTGAGCTTCCGTCGGGCGAGCCACTTTCCGCTTACTGCGAGCAGGATCCAGCGGGAGTCAGGTTCGACGGCCCGCTAACTGATTAACCGCGAGTCTGCCCCCTATACTTTTTTCGACCGGTATCTCCTTAGGAACTGGACCCTAGTCTTCTTTGAGCTCAATAGGTGAATCACCATCTCGCAGCGAAAGCTTCGAGTTTTCCAAGAACGAGAGCTTCGCCATCCTTGGCGCGGGCCGGGTGGGGCTTACGTTTGGGACTCTCCTCAAGAATGCCGGCCACAAGATCGTCGGATGCTCTGCCCGGAGCGCGTCGTCGCTTGAAAGGGCGGCCACCGCGTTCGGTTGTCCAAGCTCCACCGACGCCCGCGAAGTGATCGTTGGAGCTTCTGCAATCGTTCTTACAGTCCCCGACGATGCAATCGAGCGCACGGCGGAATCGATCTCGGACCTCGTCGATTCCGGGACTGTCGCATTCCACACGTCTGGGACGATGGGACTCGAACCTCTCCGCGCCCTTGCAGAGGCGGGTGCCCAAACTCTCGCGGTTCACGTCCTGCAGTCGATCCCCGGTGTGGAGGCGGGCCTCAGAAGGATTCCCGGATCCTGGTTTGGAGTGACATGTCCGCCGGACGCGCGGACATGGGCGGAGGGTCTCGTTCTGACGTTGGGGGGCAAGGTTCTCTGGCTGGAGGAAAAGGATAGGGCCGCGTATCACGCGGCTGCGGTCATGGCGTCTAACTATCTGGTCGGACTCTCCGCCCTCGTCGAACAGGTTGGAGGGGCCGTGGACCCTTACCTTCCTTTGATGGAGGGGACTCTTGCGAACATCAAGGAGCTCGGAGTCGCCGGCGCCCTCACCGGCCCGGTAGCGAGGGGAGATGCAGGGACGGTCGCGCGGCACATCTCGATGCTGCGCGCGAACTCGCCGCTCGCAGAAAACGCTTACAGAGCTCTGGCTTTGGTTGTGCTGGAGTCGGCAGAGAAGGCAGGACTTCTAGATGATGAAGCGGCCGCTGCAGTAAGAGAGGCACTCGAGTGAAGACTGTGTCTCTCACAGACGAGGTTCGCGAGGCAGTCAGGGCGGCGAGGGAGCGCGGTCTGGATGTCGGCTTTGTGCCGACCATGGGTTATCTGCATGAGGGCCACCTGGAACTCATGCGCACGGCGAAGCATCAGAACGGTTTCGTTGTTCTTTCGATCTTTGTCAATCCGCTTCAGTTCGGCCCCCACGAGGACCTCGAGAAGTATCCGCGGGATCCCGAGGGGGATGCCGCAAAGGCATCGGGGGCCGTTGTCGATCTGATTTTCACGCCGCCCGTCGAGGAGATGTATCCGGCAGGCCCTTCAATGTCGACTGTGGATGTCGGGCCGATTGGCGAGGCCGGGGAGGGCAAGTTCCGGCCCGGCCATTTCAATGGAGTCGCCACTGTCTGTACCAAGCTGTTCTCGATCGTGGGTCCGGACAGGGTTTACTTCGGGAGAAAGGACGCTCAGCAACTTGCTGTGATCAGACAGATCGTTCGGGACCTCAACCTGCCTGTGCAAGTCGTGCCGTGCGAGACGGTTCGCGAGCCGGACGGGCTGGCCATGTCCAGCCGCAACGCGTACTTGTCGGCTGAGGAGCGGGAGGCTGCCCCCGCCATCTACCGGGCGTTGGAGAAGGCTAGAAATGCCTTCAGCCCGGGCGGGCCGGCGGATGCCCTGAAGGAAATCGTCGCCCGGGAGATCTCAAAGGAGCCTGCGCTGCGCCTCGAATACGCAGAGGTTTTTGACTCCGAAACCTTCGAACCCGTCACGCAGGTGGCCGGTGGCGCTACCATTGCAGTAGCCGCTTATCTCGGAGGCACTCGATTGATTGACAATATCGAGGTGGGGTAAACGGTTCTCTAGAAAGAGTAGGTCGGGACCGCAGATGCGGCCTGAACTGAAAGGAGTCTTAACAGTGAAACGCACCATGATGCACGGGAAGATTCACCGTGCCACCGTCACCGACGCAAACATCGATTACGTCGGCAGCATCACCCTCGATCCGGACTTGCACAATGCAGCTGGAATCCTTCCGTACGAAAAGGTTCAGGTTGTCGACATCGACAACGGAGCGCGCTTCGAGACGTATGTGATCAGCGGGGATCGCGGGTCCGGCCAGGTCATTCTGAACGGAGCTGCAGCGCGACTCGTTCAGAAGGGGGACAAGGTGATCGTCATCGCTTATGCGGAGATGGAGGACGAGGAGGCCCGCCGGCTGACACCCAGGGTCGTCCTTGTCGACGACTCGAACCGCCCGGTCACCATGATGCGCGAAACCGCTGAAACCAAAGTAACTAAGTAAGGGGGCCTTGAGCCCACTCCAATGCTCCTCGCGGTCGATGTCGGTAATACACAGACGCACATAGGAATTTTTTCCGGCGACGAAATCGTCGCGCAGTGGAGGACCTCGACGGAACCCAGAAGAACCGACGACGAGCTGGCTCTTGTCTTCAGGGATTTTCTGTCCCTTGCGGATCTCTCTTTCTCCCGCCAGGTGACCGGAGTGGTGATCGCTTCGGTCGTCCCGACCCTCACCGGTGCTCTCAAGGAAATGGTCGAGCGCTACTTTCACTTCGACCCCGTGGTAATCGAGCCCGGGACAAAGACGGGGATGCCAATCCTTACCGACAACCCAAGAGAGGTTGGAGCCGACCGAATTGCTAACGCAGTTGCTGCTTTCGACATAGCAGGGGGCCCGGTCATCGCAATCGATTTCGGAACCGCGACGAACTTCGACGTCGTTAGCGAGGGTGGCGATTATCTCGGAGGGGCAATTGCGCCCGGGGTCATGGTCTCTGCTGGGGCCCTGTGGAACTCAGCCGCAAAGATCCAAAAGGTGGAGCTCGTCGCGCCGAAGTCGGTCATCGGCAAGTCGACGATCGAATGTGTCAGATCGGGTGTGCTCATCGGTGCCGCTTCCATGGTCGAGGGGATGGTCGAAAGAATCCAGGATGAGCTTGGAGCACAAGCCAAGCTCATCGGGACCGGGGGGTTGGCACCTTTGGTACTTGCCGACGCCAATGTCACCGTGAAGCTGGAGCCAACGCTTACGCTTCTCGGATTGAAGATCATCTATGAGCGCAACGTCGACATCGACTGAGTGACTGAAAACTCCGACTCCTTGCAAGGAGAGCATGAGCAGACGCGCCTCGCGAAGCTGAAGGCGCTGCAAGAGCGCGGCATCAACGCATACCCCGTCAACTTCGAACGCAGCGACCCGATCGGTGAACTGGTAGAGCGTCATCAATCCCTCGAGCCCGGGTCGGAGGCCGGTGAGTCCGTGCGTGTCGCGGGCCGCATGATGACCCACCGCATCCACGGCAAGCTTGCATTTGCCGATCTGCAGGACGCGTCCGGACGCATACAGCTGTTTGTTCAGCAGGATGCGCTGGGGGAAGCGTTGGACGAGTTCCTTGCCCTCGACCTCGGCGACTGGATCGGGGCCTGGGGCGCAGTGATGAAGACGCGGCGCGGCGAGCTCTCCGTGAAAATCGAAGGCTTCCAGCTTCTGTCGAAATGCCTTCATCCACTGCCCGAGAAGTGGCACGGACTGAAAGACGTCGAGATTCGTTACCGCCAGAAGTACCTCGATCTGCTGACCAATCCGGAAGCCCGCCGAATCGCCGAGATTCGACCAAAGGTAGTTGCGCGCATGCGCGAGATGTTGACGGCGAAGGGGTTTGCCGAGGTCGAGACGCCGATGCTGCAACCGGTTGCCGGCGGGGCACTTGCCAAGCCTTTCGTCACGTTCCATGAGGTTCTGGATATGAACCTCTACCTGCGCATCGCGCCTGAGCTTTATCTAAAGCGCCTTGTTATCGGAGGTATGGAGAGAGTCTTCGAGATCAACCGCAACTTCCGCAACGAAGGGGTGAGCGTCAAATACAACCCCGAGTTCACCATGCTCGAGCTTTACCAGGCCTTCGCCGACTACGAGACCATGGCATCGCTGCTCGAGGAGCTCGTGTCGGTATCCGCGGAGGCGGCCGGTGTCGATGGCGATGTCGAGTGGCAAGGGCAGAAGATCTCACTCGCGGCCCCGTTCAAGCGCGTCCGTCTCATCGATCTCGTCCGCGAGGCGGGGGCCGACCCCGACGCCGACCTCGTCAAGGAGTGTGAACGCCTCGGGGTCCCGCATGACCCCTCGTGGACCTGGGGCAAGCTCCTGCTCGAGATTTACGAAAAGAAGGTCGAGCCGAACATCATGCAACCGACTTTCGTCATGGACTTCCCCCGCGAGGTCTCGCCACTGGCACGCGAGCACAGGGACGACCCGCGATTCACAGAGCACCTCGATCTGCTGATCGGCGGCATGGAGATTGCGCCCGCGTACTCCGAGCTCAACGATCCTATCGACCAGAGGCAAAGATTTGAGCAGCAGGCGAAGGAGAGGGCCGAAGGCGACCCCGAAGCGCACCAGGTGGACGAAGACTTCCTGAGGGCCCTCGAATACGGCATGCCGCCTACCGGGGGGTTGGGGCTTGGCATCGACCGGCTGATCATGATTCTGACCGGCGCTCCCTCGATTAGGGACGTCATTCTGTTCCCAGCGCTACGCCCGCAGGCCGAATAGCTCCGGCCCCCGGGCCGAATAGGTCCGGCCCCCGGGCGCGGAGTACGATCCACTAGTGACTTCCACCAGAGTCGATCCACGCACTCCCGCCCCCATCAGTCAAACCCGCGTGCAGGAGCTGTTGATTGTGGGGAGGGGACCGCTCGCTCGGGCGCTCGTCGCTCTTGCGGAGCCGATGGGTTTTCACATCCGGGTAGCGGCAGGGCCGCAGTTCCCGACGGTCGGCGAGCTGGGTTATCCCGACGAGGTAATCGTCACCCCGCAAGCCAATCTCGTTGAAGCAATCAGGCCGGGGTCGGAGACCTACGTCGTGATCTGCGCGAACGACGAGGAGTTTTCGCAGCCTGTGCTGCGATCGTTACTAACAAACACAAAAGTCCCTTACGTCGGAATGATGGCGAGCAGGGCTCATGCCGCTCAGATCCTCGAGGATCTCAAGCAGGGAGGATTCACCGAACAAGAACTCGAACGCGTTCAATGTCCGCTCGGCCTGAACATCGGATCGATCACTCCGGAAGAGATCGCCGTTTCGGCGCTGGCACAGATCGTCGCGTTCAGAAGGCGCGGATCTCGGAGCCGGGAAGCCGGATTACCAGAGGCCTGAACCGCATTCCCACGCGGCGCGCAGGCGCCCTGGTTGCTTGTCTTGTTCTCTTCGCATGCGCCAGTGAGCCGCGCAGCCCCTTCACGAAGGACGCGTCGCCTGGGCCGAAGCCGGCGATCCGCATCGCTTTCTTCGGAGACCAAAAGGATCCCCGGTATGCGCAGCTCATAAGAGGTGCAAGAGCGGCAGCCGGAAACTCGGAAGTCAGGGTCGAAGAGAAGGGAGCTCCGTCCGGCAGATCGCTTGCCGCCGCGACCGACGAGAGTTTCATCGGCGCTTTGACGGTGGGGGGAGCTCCAGCCATCGCAGAGGCCGGAGCAGCCATCGAATCATCCTCGTTCGCGGTGATCGAGCTTCTGTCTGATCCGTACGAGTTGGGTGTTCTCGAACACGGCGTGTTTCAGTCCTCGCCGCCGCACACCTGGCAGGCCTGGAGGCTCGCTCGCTATTTCGGAAGAGGTGACCGCGGTTATCGGGTAGTAGGCCTGATCCGGCCCCCAGGCGCC
>DATLOJ010000028.1:0-18824 GCA_035536315.1 Actinomycetota bacterium
GTCTCCCTTGGCGACCCTCTCCTTTAGAAGATAGGCATACCCTTTCGCCCCGCGGCTCAGAAGCGAAAGTGCGTAGTGAGGATCGTCGTACTGGGAGAGGATGACAAACCCGGTTTCAGGCGAGGTCCTCCTGATTTCGTGCGCCGCGTCGATGCCTTCGGTCATGAATCTGGGAGGCATCCTTATGTCGGTCACGATGACCTGGGGACGCAGTTCTTGCGAGAGCGCCAGGAGGCCGTCGAAGTCCTCGGCCGATCCGACAACTTCCAGATCATCATGCGAGGACAGCAGGGACCTAACCCCCTCCCGGATGATGGCGTTGTCGTCCGCCAGTACAACTGAGATCTTGGCTTCCACAATCCGGATCATCCCGTGAGAGTGAGGTCCAAGACGAGGTTGCCTGCACCCATTTTCAGGGTGTTAGTACTACCTCAGAGGGCGGCCTGCACCATCGAGGCTGACCCGCGTGCGTTCTCAGTTCGATCAGCAAGTTGCAGCGGTGCATCACATCCAAGTCGAGGGGGGTCAGCTTCCACGTACCGACCCCTGGCATGGCGCGTTTTCGGTCCTTTTGATGTCGCCATCGCCCTCCGGCCACTCACCTGCCCGAAAGCGCTGGCCCCCGTTTGTCATTCTGTAGCAGCCGCGCAGACCGGAGCCGGGCTCCTCCCCGGCGGGGTCCCACCAGATCTCGGCCCCGTCTTTCACCCAGGAGTAGTTGCCGGCTTCGAAGTAGGCCGCCGGCACGATGGGATCGGTGCTTCTCCTCTCCGGTATCGCATGAAGCCCCTTATCCATGGATGCCGGACTCAGCCGTGGCCCTGCTGCCTGAATCCCCCAGAAGAACAGGTTCAGCGTGTCGTACAGGTTCGCGTTCAGGAAGTTGGAGGCTGGTTCCGGACAGTCTTTGCAGCCCTCGCGATAGGCGGCATACCAGCGCTGGCTCTGTGTAGATCCTCGACGGTAGTCGTATGTAAGTCCGAATGCGTTCGACCAGAAGACTGCGGGGTAGCCCCTGGCATTCGAGTTGTCGTCAACGCCAAAGGCCAAACTCCGCCCCGGAATGATCCACTCCGGGTAGTAGCCCTGCGCGCCGGCGGGGCCTCCCCAAAACGTTGGGCCGGTGGAGCTGCTCATCCCAATCACGGTTGTTACTTCCGCCTCCCGCATCGCTGCCATTCCCAGGCCGTAGTCCGGCTGTCCCTCGTTGGTGGTTCTCGCTTCCCGGACGAGCGGCGTCACGTTGCACTGCTCTAAAAGCTGCTCGACCATCAGATCCTTGAGGCGTTCATGCTCCGGGACGCTGGCATCCCTTTGAAACACGATCCCGAATTTCCGCGTCCGCGTCCGGTCTCTCACGTTTCCCGAATGGACGGCCGGGCGACCGGTCAGCTTGCGGCACACATAACTCGCAGAGATCTCGGCTTCATCTTGAAGGTCCGGCGCGTAGCTGAGGAGGAACGGTGCCACGCCTTGCTGAAATTCTCGGTCAAATGCCGAGTAGGACGCGACGACAATGTCGCGCTGAGCGGCCTCCCTAGCCATCGATTGTGACTCGGTTCCGGATCCAAATGGAAGAATCGCAAAAGGGTTGGCTTTTTGAAGAATGTCTTCCACCTGAGCTCGAATTTGAGGCGCGGTGGAGCCGTTCCCTTTGTATCCGTAAAAGTGCACTCGACGCTGATAGGTCTGGTATCGGTCGTTGAAGTATCTGGAGTAGGCGCGGACGAGTCTCAAGAACTGCTCTGTCTGGGCATCGGGGTCGGTGTAGTTGGGATCGTCGATGTCGAACAGGCGTTGATTCGGCGATAGACCAAGGTAAATCACAATGCGCACCTCGTCCTCGGTAACTCCCCGGGATGTGGCCCCGAAGTTGTTGCCTTGAAAGTGGGCGACACACGGAGGCGAAAGCGGGTCCTCGGTTTGACGAGGCGGCTTTCCGACACAGCGCTTCAATCGTGCGCGCAGCTGCCCCGGCTGCTGGGGAGCCTCCAACCCGCCCGGCCCCCCTCGTCCGGAGCCGAAACCGAGATCACCGGAGGATCCGGACCCCACCTCGGATAAATCCGATGCTCCCTCCCCCGGGCCCGGGACGGGCGCGTACTCTGCCAAAGTTGAGGGGCCCGACAGGGGAACGTTCAGTCCCGATGGAAGAGCAAGAGCAAGGGCGCCCGCGACCAGAACGAAAAGCAGCGCGGGGTACCTGCGAAGCGCAGTCCGCCGGGTAGCGGCGGTGGGGATCGTCACGACCTCGAGTGGTTCAGAGCTTATGTTCCGGGCGGCTTCGCCTGAGAGGCCTGGCAAGGACCCTCGCTGAACACCTGGGAGTCGTCACCGGTCCAGTCGTTCGCTCGGAACCTTCGGCCGTCGTTCGGGAGCCGGAAGCAGCCCTTCCTTGTGTCTCCTGGTGGAGTAGCTGTGGGATCCCACCAGATCTCCATTGCGTCCTTGATATAGGAATAGTTGTCGGCCGCAAAATACGCAGCGGGCCGGTATGGATCCGGACTGCCGCGCTGCGGGATCGAGTGCATGCCTTTGTCGAAGTTCGCCGGGGTCAGCCGGGGGCCTGCCGATTGGATTCCGTAAAAGAGCATGGCAAGCGTGTCGTAGAACCGCGGCAGCACCGTCCCGCCGTCGTCGGGGCATCCACGGCACGCCTCGCGGTAGGCGATGTTCCAATTCTGCTTGTTGAATTCGTCTCGGCGGTAGTCGAATGTGATGCCGAACGCTCCGCTCCACCCAACCTGGTTGTGCAGCTCTGCGGACTCGCGGTGGTAGTTGCCCAGCTCATCCGCAATCACCCCTGAAATCAGCCACTCCGGATACCACTGCTGGGCCCCCGCGCTCTGGGACTGGTTGCTCGAGGTCCCCGAGTTCGCGATTGTGATGACCGTTGTAATGTCGGCCGCTCGAAGCTGGTTGATCGACGAGACCTGGTCCGGGCTTGCGGCCTTGCCTACGACGATTTTTATCTTCACTCCGCAACGTCTATCCAGAGCTTTGATTAGTTCATCTTTCATCTCCGCGTACTGAGGTGTGCTCGGATCTTCCGTGTAGAGGATGCCGAACTCCCTGATGCGTGAGTGGTACCTGGGGTCCGGAGCATGCTTCGCTGTTCTCCCGGCTACTTTCGTGCAGACGTAATCTGCGAAGTTGTCTGCCTGGTCCTCGAGGTCCGGAGCAAAGCTGATCAGAAGTGGCTCGAACCTCTGGTAGGTACGGCGCAGGAAAGCAGAGTACGTTGCAGCAAACGTGCCTCGCGAGGCGGCTTCCTCACTGGGTATCGCCGGCTCCTCCCACGTCAGCAGCGCGAACGGCGACTTCGCCTTATCGATCTCTGCGACGTCCGCCCGCTTTTGAGCCGGGCTCGAAGAGACTGTCGGGCTCCTGTAGCCGAAAAAGCGAACTTCCCTGCCGTAGGTTTGATAGCGCTCGTTGAAGTAGCGCGCGTAAGCCTTGCCGTAGCGGTCCCGTGAGTCCTCGGTTCCGTCGATCGGCTTGGACCAGTCTGTAAAGCCCGCGGGAAATCGGCTGCTCGCCTGGCCCAAGTGGACCACTATCGTGATCTCATCGCCGGTGACTCCCTTCATCGTGCTGCCGAAATTGTTTCCCTCGAAGAACGCCACGCAGGGAGGGGATCTCGGATCCTCGGTCTGCCTGGGAGGGTTGCCGACGCACCTTTTGAGCCGCGGCCTCTTCTGGGTAACGGGAGGCGGCAGGTCTCCGGCGGTTCCGCCCGTCCCCGAACCGAAGCCCAAGTCACCTGACGAACCCTGGCCCAAGTCGGAGATGTCAGACTGCCCCTCGCCAGCTCCCGGCACGGGTGCGTACTCGGCGAGGGTCGTTGGTCCAGATTGCGGGATCGTGAGTCCCGAGGGCAGAGCCAGAGCCAGCACAGCCGCCACCACCATCATTAATAGCGCTGGCCACCGGCGCAGGGCGGTACGCCTAATAGAAGGAGCTAGGACCGACCGGCTGATTCCTGCTGTGGTCATTGCGACGACACCTCCTGTGGAGGGGGCGGAGTTGCCCCAAGTGCGACCAAGATCGTCGCGAAGTCTCCTATCGAGGCAGGTGCCGGAATGACTATATTGTTCTCACTGATTTGCAGCCTGTAGCTTTCCTTGGTTTCCAGGCTCAGCAGCAGATTCCTCACTGCTTCGGTATTCGATGCTCTTCCGGAGGCCTGCAAGATTCGGCGCGCTTCTTCGTAAAGGTGGCGGTACTGCGCGTCGGTTCCATCCGGCAGGTCCAGCGTCTTTTCCACCCTGACCACCTGGCCTCCCTTGATCCACAGCGCGCTGTAAAGGAAGTAAGGCTCCAGGGCCGCGGTTGAAACAAATGGGACGCTGGGATCAAACGCCCTCGGCAGGGAATCGAACCTCTTCCCCACGGATGCCGAAATCCCGCGAAAACGATCGTCCTGTGGCAGGTACTCGACGGAGTCGGTGTTGTATTCGGTTGCGCCCCGGCCGGCTCGCATTATCGAAGGGACCTTCTCAATGAATCGAACGCGCCCCAGCAAGAATCCAGGGTGAAACAGAGGAGGGCTTCCCGAGGCTGCCTCTAAGCTGAATTCGGATGGGGCGCCCTTGGGATCCGCGACCCACTCTCCCCGGAGAAGCGCCGCCAGGGCAGGATCCAATGCCTGGACCTGGGCGAATCTATCCAGATCAAGCAGCCGCAGATACCTGGAGTCGTCCTTGACGATCTCCTCGTAAACCTCTTGGCCGTCCTGCTCGACGACACCGTGATAGATGAAGTCATCCTGCACCTCGCCTGTAACACGCAGGGTGCTGCCGCCCCCGATGGTCACGCTCTCGAAGGACTTTGGAGCCAGGGCGGTGCGGGCGGCAATCCTGTCGAGGTCCTTCACTCGCGTTTCTGCTGCAGCGGAGCCCCGGCCGCATGAGGTCACCAGCACGGCGAGTGTGATCAGCGCGAACTTTCTCAAACCAGCACCTCCTTGAGGGTCTCTCGAAGAAGGGAGCGGGGGTATGGATGATCCACCGAGACACTCATGAGAATGAAATGGATGCCGCGAAACCACATGAATATTGTTTGGCGGTCTCCGGTTGTGACGTAAACCCGTTGTCCCGCAACCCTGCGGACCTGGGGTGTCGCTGACTTTCCGACTTGAGTGACTACGCTGCGCTGAAATGCGGCGTCGCCGGGTTCGGCATCGGGTGCGAAACGCGAAACCTGGATCGTTCCCCGCAGCCGGTCGCCCTCCCGAAGGCTCCAGAGCCGAACCGCCGTCACGTAAGCCCTTTGCTTGGTCTGTGCGAACTCTTTGGTGACGTCGGTTTCAGACGCGGCGAGGCTGCCGAGTACCGGTGGTACCGCGGTCTGCGGGATGCCCGCCTCTGGTGCGCCGGGCACGCGAGGCTCGGCACCGCTGGTGCAGGATCCCAGCAGCCCGGCCAAGGCGAGCATCATCAGCGCTTTTCTCAAACGACCTCCATCGACCCGACTACAAACGGACGTGTCTCATCGTGGAAATTGAACGTGCCGGCAGTTCCGGCGGTGTAACTCCACGTCGCCCCCGGGGCTATGGATCCCGAGTCGAAGTGACCCTGGTCCGCCGTGAAAGTTCGGGCTTGCCCGTCTTCGTTTACCACCCTGACTACAGTGCCTATCGCGATCCGAAAGTTGAACGGGTTGTAACCGTCTGCCGTGATTGACACCTTGCACTCGGCTGCCTGCGTACGGCCACACAGACCCAAGGGTCCTGCAGGTTTCGGTGGGGGCGCGGCCGCTGCCTGCGTAGGACTGGGCGAAGGGGCCGGCGGGGGCGGAGACGGGGATGGCGACTCACGCTCTATGCCGCCGATTCTTCCAGGCTCGTCCTGCTCGTCGAACTTCTTGAGCTTGTCGCTGCCCACTTCTTCACCCTGGCTGCAGCCGGCCAGCGCGATTAATGCGCAAGTGAAAATGATCAGTAGCCTTCTCACGACATCACCCCACTTCGTTTTATTGCGGCCTGTTCTGTTCCGAGATACGCCTCAACCAGCACCGGGTGTTCCAGCACCTCTTCCGGCTTGCCCCTTGTGACGACCCGGCCGGCGACCATTCCAACTAGCTCGTCAGCAACTGCAGAGATCAGCGGCATGTCGTGCTCGATGATCAACATGCTGCATCCCGTTTCGAACCGGATGCGTCTCAATAGTGGGGCCAGCCCCTCAGCCTCTGCTTGCGCTATGCCAGCGGACGGTTCGTCGAGCAACAAAACGCGCGGTTCGGCGGCCAAAACGCATGCCAGGTCGACTATTCGGCGAAGGCCCGTCGAAAGCTCCGACACGAACTTGTCCCTGAAACCGCCAATTTCCAACAGATCGATCAGTCGCTCCGCTCTCGCCCTGACCTTCGCCTCCCCTCGACGAACGGATGGAATCTGCAGAGCGGTGAGGAAGGTGCTCTTCACTTCCAGCTTCTGCTCGAGCGAAAGACACAGCGCCTCGAACACGGTGAGGGGGCCGAAAAGCCTGGCTTCCTGGAACCGTCGCACGACACCTTTGCGCGCTCTGGCATCCGGCGAGAGCTTCGTGATGTTGCTCCCTTCTAAAACCACGCTGCCGGCAGTCGGCTCGACGTATCCGCTAATTAGATCGAACAGGGTTGTCTTACCTGCTCCGTTCGGACCGATGACGCCGAGAACCTCCGACTCCTTCAGCTCCAGGTCGACACCCTCCACTGCCTTGATGCCGCCGAAGGACACCGAGAGTCCCTCAGTGGAAAGAACGACTCGTCTTTCTGCTGGAGAGCCGGCCCGTGGCCGCAGCTTGGCCTTGCCTGCACCGGCCCCCGCCGAGCCCTTTAAGTAAACCGCGCGCATGATGTCCGGCCGGTTGAGAAGGTTCTTCGTAGGGCCGTCGAACTTGACCTCGCCCTTCTCCATAAAGACCGCTCTATCCGCGACCCTCAGAGCCACGTTCACGGACTGTTCGACCAAGATGATCGTGGTTCCTTGCTCATGCATGGCTCGAACAATTTCGAGGAGCTGCTGAACGACAGCGGGGGCCAGGCCCAGTGAGAGCTCGTCGATCATCAGCAATTTCGGATTGGCCAGGAAAGCCTGAGACAAAGCGACCATCTGCTGCTCGCCTCCCGAAAGCTTGGCCGTCTCTTCCGCGATTCGAGTTTCCAGGATGGGAAAGAAATCGAAGACTTTTCGCATCGATTCGGCACCGTTGCTAGATGCAAGCTCGAGGTTCTCCCTGACGGAGAGTCCTGGGAAAACTCCCCGGCCCCCCGGCATGTGAACTACGCCCATCCCGGCTATCTCATGGGGCGGAACGTGAGTTATGTCCTTGCCCTCGTAGAGGATCGCACCGGAAGATGCCTCCTGGGTCCCGCTGATCGCGCGCAGGAGCGTGGACTTGCCGGCTCCGTTGGTTCCAAGCAGCGCGACGATTTCACCGCTGTCGACCGTGAGGTCAACGTTGAACAGCACCTGGACTCCGTCGTACTCAACGTCCACGTCGCGAATGACCAGCTGGCGGATTCGTCCCTCATCACGCGCCTTGGCGTACTCCTGGGATGCCATTGATGAGGC
Source organism: Actinomycetota bacterium (assembly GCA_035536315.1). GTDB lineage: Bacteria > Actinomycetota > CADDZG01 > JAHWKV01 > JAHWKV01 > DATLOJ01. The sequence goes on from DATLOJ010000028.1 coordinate 7,556, forward strand.
GATTGCAGATCTCATGTCCAGCTCAAAGAATCCTCCGGCCGATGCCATCGCGAGCGCTGCGGCGATGCCTATAGGAAGGAACGTCAAGATCGCCGCCTCCAGCCCGAGTGAGGCTTGCACCGCCGCTACCACTTGCGTGGCAATCAGGGTCACCGGGGCAAGCAGGAAAGGAATCAAACCTAGGCCTGTACCGCGCATCTTGGGCGGAATCACGAGGGAAATAACGGCACCGAGTGCCGGCAGGACGAGTCCGGACGCGTAACCAAAGATGACGTTCGCTGCGATCAGTATCGCAAGGCTCGGGAACAGAACAATCAATGCAGTAGCCACGGCTCCGAGGGCGTTGATGGCCGCCGCGACGCGAAGGATCCTCCCGGGCCTTCTGCGAATCAGTGAGTCCGTGAGGCCGCCACCGGCTATGGCACCGATCAGCCCCGCAATCGTTCCCGGCACGGTCACGAGCCCACGTTCGAACTCGTTGAAGTGAAACTTTTCCAGCAGGAAGAAGGAGAGGAGCGTATTCACGCCGACTGCCGCGGTCAGAGTGAGTGCGTTGCTGATCAACAGTCTTTTCAGCGTTCTCACTGCAAACAGCGTCCGAAAGGCCTCCCCCCAGCCGATCGGAGCTTCCTCAGTGGCGGCGGTTCGCTCCTCCGCCCCCAGCATTTTTCGCTCCCAGTACCCGCGGGGCGGTTCCTTCAGACGAGTCAGGGCGTAGATCCCGCTCAGGATCAGTATCGGACCTGCAATCAGGAAGGGAAAACGCCATCCGAACTTGAGCGCCGCGAGCCCCATAAGCGGGGGGGCCAGAGCAGCCGCGAGCCCCAGGGCTAAGAACCTAAGAGAAGTGACTCGCCCTCTGGTCTCGACGGGGTAGTAGTCATACAGCAGCGAGCGAGTCGGAACGTCCCCCACCCGCTCCCCGATCTCGTCCACGGTGCGTACCCCGTATAGGGAGTAGATCCCCGGGCTGCCTCCGGTTCCCGCTGAAAACACTCCCGAGAGGATGGCGCTGAATCCGACCATCCTTGCCCGGCTGACGCGGTCGGCCAAATACCCGATGAGCGGAGAGGAGATTTGGATGAGGAAACTGACGACTCCCGCAATCGATAGAAGAGCTGCAAGGCTGACGCCGAATTCCTGACGGATGCGCGGCAGCACGATCCCTAGGGTTGCGTTGTCGAACGCCTGGAAGAAGTCGAGGACGGTCAGGACAACAAGCGGGCCCATCCCGTATTTGGTCGCTCGCACGATGCTGATCCCCTTAGCAGCCTCGCGAACCAGTCCTACGACGTTGAACGGGTTAATCGATCTTGCCAACTGCCGGCTTGCCGATGGGGGGTTAGTGCTCAACCTGCGGCCTCGCTTTCTGCAAGGGCCAAACGCGGCTCCCCGCCGCTGCGCGAGTACAGCTCCGACCGAACCGCGTAACGGTTGTTTGCAGGCAGCGCAGCAAGTCCGGCTCCGGGGATCGGCTCGGCAAGCGCCCATTTCTTACGTGCGATGGCCTCAGGGTCGTAATCTGCAAACAGGCTGGGAACCACGATGCGTCGCCGCGTTGCGATGATCCTCAGGATCGCGTCTCTGATCGAGTACGCAATTCCCGCGAGACCTCCTGGCGCCAGTATCAGCAGCAGAAGCAAGCCGAGCCCGCTGGCGAGCGTCCTCGCAACCGGGGCCCCGATCAAGAAATTGACGAGTCCGATGTACGTGGCGCCCAGCAGGGCTCCCGTAACAGAGGTGATGCCGCCGATCATGGCCATGATGAACATCTGAATGCTCACCTCGGCCGCGAACGACGTGGGGTCCACTGCACGCTGGTGGTGAATGAAGAGAACGCCCGCGACTCCGGCTAAAACGCCCGACAGGGCGAAGGCGCTGATGCGGGCTCTGGCAACGTTGATGCCAAAGGCCTGCACGCTCTGCTCTTCCTCACGGATCGCGATCAGTACTCGCCCCGTCCGGCTCGAGCGGAGCTTTTTCACCACCAGAACAGTCAGAAGCAAGAATGCAAGGCACAGGTAGTAGTAGTTCCGCTCCTCGGCGAAGTGAATAAAGAAGAGCGAAGGGCGCTCCACTCTGCCTGGAATGAGGGACTCGAAGAGTTGTTCGTTGAAGAGAACTCGCTGCACCGCGACGGCAAGCGCCAGTGTGGAGACCGCCAGAAATATTCCCTTTATTCTGAGCGCCGGAATCCCTATCAAGGCAGCGAACGCTCCCGTCCCCGCAGCGACGAGGGGAAGGGCAAGCCAGAAGGAAACGCCGAGATCACTTGTCAGCTTCCCTCCGACTACGGCTGAGATTGCAACAAATGCGAACTGGCCGAGACTGACCTGACCGGCCCAGCCGGTCAGAACCACCAGCGACAGTGCAACGATCGCTTGAATGGCGATCAAGCCTCCGAGGTTCGTTTGACTGGGGGAGCTTGCGATCGGGAAGACGAGGGCCAGGGTCAGAGAGAGCATGGGAATGACCCGCCGAAGAGTCCTGACGGAAGGTACGGTCTGCATCTCCTTGGGAGTCGGGCGGTTCTCCCTGGTTGCCTGCCAAGTCGATGCAAGGCCCTCGGCCGAACGAAGAATCCTCTTCCGCTGGACAAGCAGCCCCACGAGGATGACTCCAAGGAGCATCACATCAGTGACGGTGGAGCGAGGAAACGACCAGAAAACACTTTGTTGGGTGATCGAAAGCCCGAAGGACGCAGCGACCGCAACCGGGAAGCTCGTCATTCTTGCCAGAATGCAGGCGGCGAGCGCGGGGATGAGGACAGCGGTTGACGCCCCCCCGCCTTCCCGAAAAGAGATGAGCAGCCCCTGACCGATCGCAGCAACGCCGGCCAATGCTCCTGCGATCGCCCAGACGATCGTAGAAACAGTCGCGACGTTGATACCGAGCAAGTAAGCGCGTTCGGGATTCTCTGCCACTGCTCTGATCGATACGCCCAGGCGGCTACGTCTCAAGAAAATCCCGAGACCAGCAAGAGCGACTATGGCGAGGGCGATTGCGATGACCCCACCGCTGCGAATCGGTATGCCTCCCAGGTCGGCACTGAAAGTTGGGAGCGGAACCGGCACTGCTCCCGCCGCAACCTGCTGGGCGATCCGGGGCTCACGAATGTCCGGAAGCCCTGGAAGCCTGTCGGCCAGCGCATAGAAGACGGCAGGAAGGCTAATGGCCAGCACCACCGAGACGACCGTTAGTACGAGCCGTGGTGCCTTGAAGAATCTCCTGAGGACGAGCATCTCGATCAACACCGATGCTGCAATCGATGACACGATGCCGGCTGCTATGGCAATGGCAAGCGGCCAGTCGAGCAAACCCGCGAGCCTGAATGTGATCGCGGCTGCAACCACGCCAAGCGAGGCCTGAGCAAAATTGATCACACGAAATGCCCGGTAGATGAGGATGATGCCTGCGGCCAAAAGCGCGTTAACGGAACCGGTTACGAGTCCATAGACCACTACTCCCCCAGGCGTTCCCTTGGGGAGAAGCTGAAGAATTGCTAACGCAAGGACGAAGGCGGCGCTAACGAATGCCAGCGTTCGCCGCGGCGAGGGAGTCTTTATGAAGTTCAATTGATCACGTCCTGAGGTCTGATCCTGGCAAGGATGCTCTTTGCGTCAATGTTGACTACGAGCGGCGCAAAGACCTCGGTGGTCCGGATGTGATCTGCTCCGAGCACTCCGCCCAGCTGAGGGGCGACCCAGTAGTCATAGTTCCAAACGGTGGGAGCGGACCCTGGACGTTGGAACGTCCAGCTTGCGTCAACGACCCAAGCCTCGAATACCTCGCCGCACCCCTCAAGGCGCTCCTTGCCGATCAGCCTGGCCTCGACCGTCAATACTTCTCCGCTTATGGGGTCGGCGCCAACCCCGGTAAAGGGTTGCGGGACCGGGCTGGAGGGTCCGAGCGTGACCGGGAGCGGAAAAACCTCCACCGGAAGCAGCGGTTCGAAGACCCGCTCGACTGTGTTCACCCTGGTGACGATCCTGCGGAGATAGATCCCATCGCCTGGGACCACGTCGAATGTTTGCGTCTGGAACCTGAGGGATATCACGAGGTCGAGGTCGAAAGTGAACCCGCCCGAGGCGAGCGGTTGGACGTTCTTAATGTGCCGGTAAGTGAGTCCGTCAACTCCGACCTTGGCGAGCCCCACGAACTCGATAGTCCCGCTGCTTTTGAACAGGTAGCGGCCGGGCGTGATCATGGCGGTCACGTCGGTCGCGACCGGTTCCTCCGGGAATACGTCGGCGCCCGGCTCCGGACATGGGTCGGTGTACGGTGCTGGGGCGAAAGTTTGCCCTCCGAATAGTTCCTCGAACCCGAACTCGCCAATGGTTTCGTAGCCTAGGGTGGGCGCGGGCAACCTCTGACTCACCGGGTCCATCCCATACACCAGGTCGAGCGGGACAGCCTTCATCGAAACTCTGGCCGGAGGCTTATCGACGAGGACCACACTTTTGATCGCGCCGCAACCGGTGCTCGCTAATAGCAGCAGCATCACAGAAATGGCCCTAACGCTACGCGGCAACTTTCGTCTGCCCCCTCTCCGCAGGTCCGATATCGGGCGCATAAGGCCTCTTTAGTGAAAGCCGCGAGACGGCTGCAATCGCACGGAGCGTCAACGGCTGGGCTTGTGCAAACCGCCTGCGTAAAGCGCGGCCCAGCTCTTCTGCCGCTGAAGCATCCTCAGCCGTCACCCGCGTTCTCATGTCTCCCCACAACCCGCGGGTTACCAGCCAGGCGAGCTCGTAATGCTCCTCGTCCTCGACTATCCGATCCAGGAAGTTGAGCGGCGTTTCGTGTTCGTACCCCACGCCGAAGTCGGTGCAGAGGTCCCGCCACTCCGAGTACGCCACCTCGATGCGGGCCGTCGGGTCAAGCCCGGCGGCCCAGGCCCTGCGTCTCGATCTTCTTATCTGCTTCCTGAGTGCCGGCCACGTGAAGTAAACCGCGAGCACCAGCAAAAGGATCGGCAGCAAAAGCAAAAGGATCCGCTGAATCTGCTTGTAGAGAACGCTCTCGTCCTGGATTCGAAGGGGAACATAAAGCTGAACCCCGATGTCCTCGCTCGGAACGATGTTGGGGTCCGCGTTAGTAGGCCCTTCTGCAGAAAGGTTCGCCTTGGCTCTCAACGGGGACCCGATGAGAGGAAACCATTTGAAGCCGGGGAACCAGACCTCCAGCCAGCTCGCGCCGTGACGAGGCCTCACTTCGAGAACTCCTTCACCGACCTTCTCACCACCGTCGAACCCGTAGCCGATTCGTGCCGGGATTCCCAGCCAGCGCGCGAGCATCGCCTGCGCGGCGACGATCTCGAAGGGGGAGCCCTCTTTGCTCCCCGAGAGCATGTCCTCGACTTTCGAAGGGGGCACTGCGACCGGGGTGCCGGGTCCTGCGGCAACTACGGTTTCGAGGAAGGCCCGCCTCAGGTGCTCGAGCTGTTCCCACTTGCTGCCGGGAGCTTCGGAGATCAGCCGCGCCACAGAAGGCGGCGGGTCCGGGATTTCGACGAAACGCTGGAGGCGCCTCGGGATCTCGAATCGCGTAGCGACCAGTCCCTCCTCCGTCGGAAGGGGGGCGGCAGCCACCTGGTAGGTCAGTCCGTCGCGGATCTGTCCCTCGGCGAGGCGGATGCTCCCCGTCCTGGGGTCGTAAGCCAGCTTAGGCCCCTTTGCGACGATGCCGACTGTGTTTGGCAGACCCGGAAGAACAGCCCCGCCGATTCCCTTGACCAGAAAGTCCGCTCGGATCGCAGGGTCCAGCTCGGAATCGACGACTCCGCTCTTCGGAACCGGTTCCAGCTCGGTCTCTGCAAACGCAGGAATCAGCCATTCGTCGCCGTCATAGACATCGAGAAGACCGAGGCGCCACGGCCCGGTGGACCGGCTCCTCACCTGGAACAGGACGCGGTCCTGGACCTGAGACAGCGGGATTGCCTTCGGCCGGACCGCTTCTCGCACCGGGTCGTACAGCGGGGGTGGGAACAGGAAGTTGCTGCGAGCCGCGAAGAACATGAGAAGAATGAGCAACCCGATCAATGGGATCGCCTTGAGCGCGCGGTTTAGCTCGTATCTGAGCCCGGGGGCCGATCCCTCGCCCGCCGACGAGAGGTTCTGAAGACTGGAAAGCATCGCAAGCCCCACGATCAGCAGCACAAGACCGGCCAGAGCAACGGGGAGCTTTTGAGTGGGCGGCACGGAGATCGCGCCGACCACCATGAGCGGGATCGGCATCAACATCCCGAGAATCGGACGGCGCATCTCGATCCCGACCCAGCCGGCCATGAACCCGATGCAACCCATAAGCCAGCCGACAATCGCGCGGTATCCCGGGAGAAATTCGGCGGGCGGACGCAGGACCCTGCTGGCGCCGCGGGCTTCCCGGATGACCGGAAACAGCCTGGTGACCGCGTCGAGTCCGGAATCCAAACCCCCGCCGTAAGAGACGACCAGTATCAGTCCAATCGCGGCGATGCCGATCACAATTGTGAGGTTCGCGATGAGCGCGCTTTTGCGCCGCGCGGCTTGCGCCGCTATAGCAATGCCTGCAAATCCCGCGAATATCGCGTGCACCTTGGGCACAAAACCCTCGAAGAGACTTCCGACCATGAGACCGGCGGCCGCGACGGCGCAGCCGACAACCAGACCAACTCTTAGAGGCGGGAGCGGCGGCTCCACCTCCCACTCTTCGAGTTCTTCGACTTCCTTGGCAATTTCCTCGTCGGAGGGGAGCGGCTGTTCCTCGAGATGATGCGCGGCCGCGCGCTCAAGCTCTTCAAGCATCTGCTCGTCATTGACCATAGTCACAAGCGGTTACCTGCTCCGATGTCCTGGTGGAGCGCCGCACTCAAATCCTGATCCATTCGGACCGCGCTCACCTGGCAGCCAAGGGCCGCCGCCCGCCCCATCGTCTCGGTGTCCTCGTCGTTCCAGATCAGTGCAACAACCGTGACGTTCACCCCCTTGTCGAGCAGGAACTTCAGCTGCGTGGCCTCATCCGTGCCGAGGTGCGGTGTGACCACGATGAGCTGGGCATCGCGGCGAGGGTCCGCGACTAGCCGCCTGAGAGCAGCTGAAAGCGGATTACGATCCATTTCCCCTCGGGTCAGCACGTCCAGGAACCGAGTTGTCTTGTCCCTCCCACGCATCGGGCGCGTCAGAGCCCCGCCGTTGGTTTCGACTTTTATCTCAAAACCGCCGTTGAGGTGAACTGCTCCGAGCGACGCAACCACGCGGATGCCGACTTCGAATGACTCGGAATATTCGCCGTCGCGACTGTGCGATCCCCGGTCGGTATCGAGGACGATCGTGATGTGGTCCGTGATTCCCTGCTCGGCTTCGCGAACCATGATCTTGCCGGTCCTGGCGGTCGCCCGCCAGACGATGCGTCTCAGATCGTCGCCAGGTCTGAACTCACGCATGCCGTAGAACTCCGTGCCGGTTGGCCATGGCTTGGACACGGGAGGCCTGATGGGCGGATCCTCGAAGAGCCGGCTTAGGGGACGCAGAGAAACTCTCGAAACACGCGGGTGCACCAAAAGCTCGAATGGCTCTTGGAGGACGGTTTCCCTCTGGACAACGCCGATGGGATCGCTGGCAATTGCCACGAGAGGGCCCACCTGGTACACCCCCCGCCGCACGCAGTTGAGTCCGTAGGCGTGATCAAGCTCATCACCCGCCCTGACTCTGGCAATCGGTACTCGAAGAGGAAGACCCAAGGCCTCGGGCACTCGCTCCTCTAGCTGAAAGCTCGTCAGACTCCTCTGTGCCTTTGTTTTCAGTTGCACTTCGAGAAGGTCGCCCTCCTGCGCGCGAGGAAACAACCCTTCACGTTCAGATGTGAGGCGAAGCCTGCGCGGGGCCAAGAGGAAGGAGACACCGACGAGAACGATCGTCCCGTAGGCCAGCACGTAAAGGACTGTCCCTCCAACGATCCTTCCGACGATCCATAGAACGACCGCGAGGAGCAACGCAAATTGTCCCGTGCGTGTCAAGCCGATTTTTCTGAGCAACTCCGAGACCCTCTTCTTAAAGCGGGAAACGGCGAGCTCATCGCGAACCCGGTCGAGGCTGCGACGCGCGCGTATCAGCCTCTGATTGGCTTCACGCAGACGGGCCGATCCGATCATTCGACTGGAAAGGACCTAAGCAGCAGCCCCTCGGCTTACCGAGGGGGGCTTCACTGCAGTCAGAACTCGGTCGAGCACCGCATCGACGCTCTCGCCTCGGAGTAGATAGTCGGGGTTGATGATCAGCCTGTGGTTAAGGGCGGGTTTCAATACCGTCAAAACGTCGTCCGGAAGGACGTCGCTACGTCCATCGCCTGCGGCCAGCACGCGCGACGACCTAAGAAGAGCAATCGACGCGCGCGGGCTCGCGCCCAGTCCCAGTGCCGCATCTTTTCGGGTGGCGCTGACCAGTTGGACTATGTACCTGCCGACTTCCTCGCTGACATTCACATTCGATCCGTAATCGATCATTGCGGAAACGGTTTTCAGGTCCGTCACGGGCACAAGCTTTTCAATCGCGAGCTCTTTGGCGTTGGAAAAAATCACCTCGATCTCGTGGTCCTCCTCCATGTAGCCCATCGAGAGACGAAAGAGAAACCGGTCCAGCTGAGCCTCTGGAAGGGGAAAGGTCCCCGCTTGCTCCACAGGGTTCTGTGTGGCTAATACCAAGAACGGCCGCGGCAGAAGACGGGTCACGTCCGCCGTGATCTTTCTCTCCGCCATGGCTTCCAACAGGGCTGACTGAGTCTTGGGCGTGGCCCGGTTGATCTCGTCGGCGAGCAGCACATTGGCAAATACCGGTCCCGCTTGAAACTCGAACTTGCCGAGCTTCTGGTTATAGATCGAGGATCCGGTTATGTCACCCGGAAGCATGTCGGGAGTGCACTGGATCCGGCCCATGCTTGCCTTCATGGACTGCGCTAATGCCCGGGCCAGCACCGTCTTGCCGGTTCCGGGAACATCCTCAAAAAGCACGTGACCTTCGGACAGTACGGCGACAAGCGCAAGCCGAACAACATCACGCTTCCCCTTAACAACGCTCTCCACGTTGTCGATGATGCGGTCGAAGCTTTTCTTGAACTCGCTCCCATTCATCGGCTCTTCCCCGTTCTCTCGCGTGGCTCTCTTTGTTGCCTTCCGCTAGTGGCAGTCTTCGCTCTACTGGGCCGTCCGTTCCCGCTATGGCCGGCCCTCACCTTTATCCGCTCGGTTGTCCCGCCCACTACAGCGGGTTTGTCTGGACCGCCGAGAATGTGGTCGATGAGTGACGTCGAGTGCGCGGAGTGCCTGTGGCCCCAATCCGCGGCCGAGGTGGCAGAGCCACGCTCGATCGCAGCCAGCAGCCGCTCGTGTTCGTGGTTTGAGTTCCCGAGCAGGTTAGGCGGCAGCTCCACGGCATCGAGCCCGACAAGGACCAACTGGCGAAGGGATAACGAGAGTCCCTTCAGGACCGGGGATCCGGTCGCGTCTCCGAGGATCTCGTGGAACTCGGTGTCAAGGGCAAGATAACGATCCCTGTCGTTGATTCTCCGCAACTCCTCGAGAATCCGCCGGGCTCTCTTCATCTGCGACCGCGGGAGTCCGTTGGTCGCAACCGTGCGAGCGATTCCCGAGTCGAGTATCTGTCGAAGTAACGCAACCTGCCCCAGCGCCTTCTTTTTCTCCAACGCCCTGGCGAGGCGCTGGTCGTGGGGCCGATCGTCTCTCCCGATCACTCGGGCGCCACCGCGGCCCCTCTTAATCGAGATGAGGCCCTGACGCTGAAGCGTCTGAAGAGCCTGGAGAACCGCCACTCGATTGACATTGACCTCCTTTGCAATCTGAGCGGCCGGAGGCAGGGCATCGCCGGGAAGAACTCGCCGGAGGTCAACGAGCCGGTAGAGATGGACCAGAGCTTTGTCGACTGCGCCTGACGTCGAAGCCGTGGTATCGACTTCGTGCGCACCCTTATCGGAATCAGAAGTGTGATCCCCCCGAGGCATTCCGCTTCTCCTCTGAAAACTTGAAGCTGGATGCTAAGCCAAAAGACTCAATTTAGGCAATAAGTAAACTCTTTTGACCCATTCGAGCATTTTCACCGGTCCGTTCTTTTTGGCCTCCCCCTACCAGTGGCCTGTCACCGGGCATTATTTCAAGGTTCCTGGTTAGCTGCGTCCTCAAATGGCGGAGTCTCAGATGGCTTGGACCGTTATCGAGAGCAGCTGCAAGTCGGCCGCAGCGGATGCAGTTCCGGCGTGCCCGGAAGACGGTTGACACACACCTTTTGAGCACTTTTCGCCGACATAGCTGAACGCCAGGGTTGCGCCATTGAGCGTGATCAGTTCTCTGGAAAAGTTGCGTCCCGGTGCCGCCCTCAGGGTAATCGTGTGCGTCACCTCGCTTCCGGGGAGCGTGATCACCTCGGGGGGAGTCGGTCCGAAGCGGGAGTAGGTGCTTGCCACATACTCTCCGTGCCGGTCCGTGGAGTCCTCGATTGAGCACCCGTTACATCCCCAAACTGAGCCCCTGGCAAAGACTCTTCCTACCGCAGCACCTTCCAGGGTCGTGGAGTTCGCGCTGGTTGTGGCGGAATCCACTCTCCAGCGATACGTGATGCTCACAGCCGAGGTCTGACTCGGAAGTCGACGCTTGACCGAGCCATTTGCCACAGCCTGTGACCATTCGCTCGTTGTATTGGTTTCCGTGCGGCTGATCGAGGAAGACACCATTTGGTTACCGAGCCCGTCCGCTGTTGCAGAGGCTTCACACGCGGCTCCCACGGCACAGTTGTCATAAATCCATTCGGAGGCCGTAAATGGCGTAGTTGTTCGCTGGCCGGCCCAGGCGATCTGTCCACCCCCCGTTAATGCGATCACTGCCAGCAAGACCACCCCTGCTGTCGCGAGCCGCCTCACTCTCATCTCCCACTCCTTTGTCCAGGTGAGGAGCAAGCATGTGATTTGTTGGAGAGCCGGGAAATGGTGGAGGCATTAATCCTTCGGGAGTGCCAGCACCCCCAAAAACAGCCCCTCCCCGAACTAGTCCGCGGCCTCTTCGGAGGTCAGGATCTTGACCTAGCCGACGGCTTATCGATCTGCCGAGTGTGCTAAAAGAATGGTAAGCAACGGAATCCTGACCATCTTCGATAGGAGGCGCAGTGGCTCACATCCTCGTCAACATCACCCACGGTCCCGAGCATCCGTTCCGCGCAGCGCTTGGGTTCCTGATGGCTGCGACCGCGTGCGAGCAGGGCCATCAGGTATCGATTTTCCTCGCAGG
>DATLOJ010000029.1:0-52972 GCA_035536315.1 Actinomycetota bacterium
AAGCCCAGCTCTTCGATCTTGATGGGGGCCGTGGCGGGATCGGCGTTCGGTGCTCCCGGCTGAAGCGGGATTGCAGAAAGCGGGATAGATCCGGGACTTGCCGGAACCGAGAGCTGCTCGACATTGACCTGGAAGTTCTCCACCCAGTCGGGTGAGTCGTCGTCGGCGGCGTTGTTGGTAATTGCAATGGGGGAACCGGAACCGTTCGGGGCGATCCGGTAGATGTCGAAATCACCATCTCTGTTGCTCGAGAACGCAATCCACTGACCGTCGGGAGAAAAGGCCGGCTGCTTGTAAGTCGTTGACTCGAGAAGCCCAGGAGCGATGACCGCAGCCGGGGTTCCGCCGTTAGCACCAAGCGTGTAAATGCCGCGATCGCGGGAGAATGCGATCCTAGATCCGTCCGGGGACCACGAGGGATCACGATCGTCTGCCGGACCGGAGGTCAGTGACCTGCGTGCAGATCCATCTTTGCGCATAACCCAGATGTCTCCACCGCGAGAGAAAGCGATCTGCTCGCCGTCCGGAGAAAACGCCGGCCCCAGATCGCTGATGGGGGAGACGAGAAGGTCGGTGGTCAGGCGGGTCTGCCCGGTCCCATCGCCGTTCATGATGTAGATCTCTGAGTTACCGTCCCTGAAGCTGACAAACGCGATTCGTACTCCGTTGTCGTTTTTGTAAATGTCGGCGTCGCCGTCGTTAGTGGGGCTTTGAGTCGTCGTGGTGAGGGGCACAACGCCGGTGCCGTCGGACTTCATGACGTGGATGTTCGAGTCTGAAAGGTCGGGGCTCGCCTGCGCGAGCAAGCTGCAGTTGAGGTTCTCGACTACGGGGCTCTCGGTTCGGCAGCTCGAGAACACGACAGTGGTCGCGTCTGGCGAGAAAGCGGCGTCGACGTCGCCGGCAGGCTCGATTTCGGTCAAGTTGACGCCGCCGGACCCATCCGGGTTGACCACCCAGACATTTCGATCGGCCCCCGGGGTCGGCGCGTCGCTGTCGAAGAGGATTTTTCCCTCGGGGACCGCGGGAGGTGGCTGCTGCGAGGCAGCCGGGACCACGAACTGAATTGTTAAGAGCAAGGCGAGGAGCATCACGCCTGCCAGGACGCTACGGACCTTCATCGAGACTCCCCCCGATTCCTCGGGCTGGCCGCCTGAGGGAGCCAAAGGTGCCACTCCGGCTCTTCCCCCATTTGGGCTACTTAGATTTACTTAAATCCCGTGGTGGAGGATCACTCAAAGTGGTCGGGATGTCAAGGGCAAATTGGCCCACAGGTCAAGAAAGCCTCATTTTGTGTGAAACCGGGCGAATTGGGAGCACAGAAGAGCGGTTGCTACATCTGAACGAGCGTTCGTATCCCCTCGCCATTTCGGGACCGCTCGAAGCCGGTTGCTATCTCTTCGAGAGAAACGGTCGAGGTAATCAGGGCATCCAGGTCTAAAAGTCCCCGCCGGTAAAGACGGAAATATTTGTCGAAATCGATATTTGGCCTTAGGTCGCCCGTTAGACATCCAAGGAGCTTTCTCTGACTGACTACGAACTCCAGCGCATCGATCGAAAAAGTCGATCCGGGTGGAGGGGCGCCGATTACCGTCACCGTCCCACCCCGCCTGGTCAGGCGGATGGCCATCTCCATCGGCTCGGTCTTTCCCGTGCACTCGAATACGTAGTCGAAGCCGTCGGGCTCCAGATCTTTTATCGCCTGCTCGTCCGAGGTAAGGACGTCGGTCGCGCCCAACTTTGCTGCAAGATCCCTGCGGGCCTGGCTCGGATCCACTGCGACGATTCGCTCGGCCCCCGACACCTTGGCGCCCATGAGCGTGCAAACTCCGATCCCGCCGCATCCCAGGATCGCAACGGTCGACCCCGCGCCGACCTGGGCAATGTTCAGCACAGCCCCAAGTCCGGTTGCAACTGCGCATCCGGCCACGGATGCAACCTCGAGAGGGACGTCGTCCGGAATCTTTATTGCCGACACGTCGCGGACGATCGTCGCCTCGGCCATACCCCCTGTTCCAAATCCCTGGACCAGTGGCTTCCCGTCGCGAAGAAGGCGCGGCCTCTTTTCTTCCCGCTGGTCGCACAGCATTGGGCTTCCGCTTTCACAAAACGCGCAGTGACCACAGTGATGAGCAAGCGAAAGGACGACGCGGTCCCCCTTCTTCACCCTTTCCACGGACTTGCCCGTTGCCTCGACGATTCCCGCGCTCTCATGGCCCACGACTACGGGGAACTCATCGAAAAGCTCGCCGTCGGCCCAGGCTACGTCTGTGTGACAAATACCCGTTGTCGAGATGCGCACCAGGACCTCGTCTTCACGAAGGTCGGCCAGCTCGATTTCTTGAACGGCCGGTGCGCTGCCGGCGCCGTCAATGACTGCGGCGCGAACTCTCTCTCCCATTGGCTTGCTCCTTAGAGGCTAGGGGGCCGTGATCCTAAACGGGGGAAACACTCGTCGCGCATAGAGAGATGGCATCACACAAAAACGCTCCCCTTATATATATGCGCGAGTCGAGCGGCAGTAGGTCCCCACTAAAAGGGAAAGTTTCCGGTAACCAGGTCTTCCAGGTAGATGTTGCGTGAATGGAGGGGGAGTGTGTCCTCGGTTTCCACGGTCCACTCGAGCAGCGCATCTTTGAGCTCCCGCTTCAGTTCATCGTGCTCGGTCGCCCCGGCGATGTTGCTCAACTCGTCGGGGTCATCCTGCAGGTCGTACAGCTCTTCGTCGCAATTCGCGTACCAGACGTATTTCCAGCGCTGGTTCCTAACCATCTTTGCTCTTCCCACCCATGCTTCCTGAAAGCCGTCCCACCCGAAGTAGCGATCATCCAGGGGACTGTCGGGGATGAACGGAAGCTGGTCCCACCCGACAGGCTCTCCCGGCTCGCCCGCTTCCGAGAAAGCCATCTCTCGCAGCGGGGCATTGCCTTGCAAAGGTTCGGCCATGCTTCGGCCCTGCACTCCCGGAGGAATGTTGATTCCGGCGAGTGAGAGAAGAGTCGGCATCACGTCGACCTGTTCGAAGAAACCGGAGTGGCTCGTCCCGGGCCGGAGAGTTCCGGGCCAGGAGATCATCAGCGGCAGTCTCGTAAGACAGTCGTAAAACGCAAGGCCTTTGTGCCATGCGCCGTGATCACCCACATAAGCGCCATGGTCGGTCGTGTAAAGCACAATTGTGTTCTCGCGCTGCCCGCTGATTTCGAGAGCGTCGATCGCTTCACTGAGCGCGGCGTCAATTGCGGAGACCATGGCGTACTGAGTGCGGGTTGCCTCTCTGATCAGTCGCTCGTCGTAGCCACGTACTCCGCACATGCGGCTGCCGATGCGCTGTCTTTCCGGCTTGCTCTCCAGCGAATCGTGCGGGGGAATCATTACGTCGGCCGGGTCGTACATGGAGTAAAAGGGTTCGGGCACGTGATACGGACTGTGCGGGTCTGGAAACGACAGCCACAAGAACCAGGGCTTCTCCGCTCCTTTCCTTGCCGAGATGAACTTGGCGGCCTCGGTTCCGAGAACCGCCGAAGTTGTGTGCCCCGGCGGAAACGGTGTCACCGCCGTTGCGGCGTGCGACCGCCACAGCTCGGGACGCAGAGAGAACTGGCGAAGGTCGTTGAATTTCGGCCCCTGGGGGCCGAAATGGTCGGCCTGGAACCAGTGGTCGAACATCCGCTTCTGATTCGCAAGGGGAATCGTCTGCGACAAGTCCTTAGTGAACTGCTCGAACTCATCGATCTGCCTGGGCCAATCCATCAGCGCCAGCCCGCCGTCGCGAAACTGCGATCCGAGCGAACCGTCGGAGAAAACGTGATTCTTTCCGACAAGGGCGATCTCGTAGCCGGCGCTCTTCAGAACTGCGGGGAGGGTGATCTCCCTTTCGGGGAGGTGCAGGTGGTTGGCCCTGACCCTTGTCGTATGCGAGTACCGCCCCGTGTGGAACGTTGCCCTTGCGGGAGTGCAGGCCGGATAGTTGCAGATGTGCCCGCCGACCACGACTCCGCTGCTTGCAATGGAGTCAATGGCTGGAGTTTGGGTGTGTGTGTTTCCGTAAATGGCCAGCGTGTCGGCTTTTTGCTGATCCGTCATCACGACGAGGATGTTCGGCCGAGTCATGACAAAACCCTAACCCCGTCTCCTTGCGGATCGGACTCAGGCGAATGAGGACACGCCCCTGTCCGGCATAATGTCCGAGCGTGATCAAACGAACTCTGCTGGCCATCTTTCTCGCTCTGCTGGTGCTTGCGGTCGCCTGCGGGGATTCCGGTCAGCCACCCACTCGGCGCGCGGCTCCCGGGCCGTCGCCTTCTCCGTCACCGACCCTCGGGCCGGCTCCTCCACCGGTTGAGCTGGCCCGGCCAGCAACCGTCGCCCAGCCGTCCGGCCAGCCCGTTCCCACCACTTCGATAAGGCCCTTTTCCGGTCCCGGCAAGAGGCCGGATGGATGGTTCAAGGGTCCGTTCCGAGTTGCGCTCTCGGTAAGCCCGTTCGATCAGCTCTCGGTCAACGCTGGAACTTTTAGCGACGGAAAGCGGACCGCGAGAAACGTCGTAGAGCTGGAGCAGATGTTCATCGCGCACGGGGGCAATGAGATTTTCAGCCGGGCGACGACCGAGCGAAATCATTCGATCGGCATTGACCAGTCCCTGAGCGCAACGCTGGCGCGGGCGAGGATGGCCAGGTCCATGCAGATGCCGTTCAACCCGGAGTTTCAGCTGAACGGTCTCTACGGAGACTTGACCTGCCAGCCCGCCGCTAACTTCACGTCTTACCCCTCCATTAGCAACCCCGGTCCCTGGCACACCCTGACGATCAACCAGATGGTCGGAGTAATGAGGGAGTACGGGGCCTTTGTTGCTCGCGAGATTAGGGCTACCGGCGTCGAGGTCAACATGTGGGACGTCGGAAACGAGGTGGATTTCGGAGTTGCAGGAGTCGCCCCTCGTCCCTACACCGGCACATGTGAGGAGTACACATACCAGCCTCCCGACAACGTCGATCCCGCGATCAAGGAGGAGAGCGTCGACAGCCTGATCCTCAAGGGCGAGGCCTACCAGATTCAGTGGCTCACGCAGCACGTCTGGCCCCACGAGGCGCGGCTCCTGTCGGCTTTTGCCGACGGAGTCCGATCGGTATTTCCGGAAGCCCGCTTTTCAACTCACATCGCGATCTCCGGTAGTGCGACTTTCGCAATTGCATTCTGGGACGCGATGCGAGGGAACGGATACGTCGTGGATGAGATGGGTTTTTCGTATTACCCGACCGCCAGTTCCGCTAACTCCCTGGAAAGGTTTCAAAACACGGTCACGGCCTTGAGGCGCGCGCACGGCAAGAAGATATTCATCGCCGAGTACTCATTCGCCGCTGCCGAGATGGGGCCTGAGGCCGGCTTTTTCTCCGAATGGGATCAGCCCCAGCCCGGATATCCAATTTCCGAGAAGGGTCAGGCCGACTTTTTGCGGGACCTCACCGCGTGGGGAGTGCGCAACGGAATCTCGGGAATAAGACCCTGGGCGCCGGAGTTCTATGACGGCCTTTGGGGGCCAATGTCGTTGTTTCGAAAGAACGCCGCAGGCAACGCAGAAGCGCGGCCTGCCATAGACGCGATGCTAGAAGGATTGCAGACCAAACAGTGAGATCTCGGCGGGCACTACTCGCGTTCGTGCTGGTGATGATGCTCGCCGGCGCGGCTTGCAGCGGGCCGAATATTCCTCTGAAGGTCGGCGTGAAGGAATTCCCAACCGACGTCATCCTCGGCAACCAGGTTCTTCTTCCACCGCCTGCGCCACCGCCTGCAGGAAACCTCGAGCCCGGTTTTCCGATAATCGTTCCGCCCTCTGGAGTTCAGATCATCGACGAGGCGGGCCCGCCGGCCGCATGTCCGGCAGCCGGCGAATTTGCGGCTCCCTCACTTGCGGCCGAAGGAAGAGCCTTTGATCCTCCGAAGGAAGCCACGTATGCATTTCGCAACGGCGGCGGTTTCCTCGAGGTCGGACCGACGCCGTCCAACGGCAGCTTCCCCGCGATATCGACGCGCACAATCATCGGCGTGCAAACTCTGACGCCAAACATCTTTACCTACGCCATCATCTCGAAGGTGGGCGACGTTACGACGAGGACCCAGTACCTGGTGATTTCACGTTCCGACACCCCAACCACCGCTCCTTACGGGGGGCCGGGCATGTACATAAACCAAATCGTGATCGAAGACCGTGGATCAACGGACTCATTCACCCCAACCCCGCCCCTAAAGATCCTCGAATTCCCGATCCAGGCGGGA
Organism: Actinomycetota bacterium; assembly: GCA_035536315.1. Lineage (GTDB taxonomy): Bacteria > Actinomycetota > CADDZG01 > JAHWKV01 > JAHWKV01 > DATLOJ01. The sequence goes on from DATLOJ010000029.1 coordinate 6,275, forward strand.
GCGACGTGGAGTACACGGGGAGTCGATGGATCCCGGGGAACGGCGATGGGGTGGACGGCTCGCGTAGGCCGTGAAGTCCCCGACGGGGAGGACGAAGAGCGAGAGGGAGGGGTGCCGGTCAACGCACCGCCGCCCGTGGGCGTTGACAAACGGGAAGGCGATCCAGCCTACAATCCCGACAACATTCCCAAAGTCAGAGTCAATGCGTGCGGAGATGTCATAGACGCCTGGTACATCACGATCACAGATGGATCGTTCGTCGATTCGGCAAATAGTAAGTCGCAGACGTTCACATCCCTCTACAAGTTTGCCCCGCAGTTCGGTGGCATCTTCGTGGGTGAGTCTGTTCACACGGACGGGTTCGAGGGTGAGTCCGCATTCGTGCGCAACTTCGAAAGCACGATCAACGAGGTTCCGGCAGTTCCTTAGGGGTTAACCGTTGGCCCCCGTTACGCATTCGCCTGAGAAGAAAACGCTATCGCCTCTCGGGAAGGCTCCTCTGGCTCGGCGAGCTCCGCCTTCGACGTAACACCACGAACCCCGCTCTTCCTCCGGGTAGGGGCTTTGCGCGTCGTTGCTCCACCAGATCTCGGCCATGTCGTTCATCATGCCGTGGTCCCCGTCGTTGAAACCGACCCTGCCCGGCAGGTTCTTGTGGTCGGGGTTCGGAAATTTCGTGCGCGCCAGGGCGGCTGCGAACGTTTGCGGCGTGAGTTCCGGACCCGCCATCTGAATGCCTGAAGCAAGCAAGAGAAGGGATCTGTATTTCACGTTGACGTTCCAAATGCGAAGCCCCGAACGCGAGCCTTCTCCTGAGTCGCCGGGGTTGACCTCCCTCAAGGCCCAGTACTCGGGCTCGTAGTTACCGTCGAGCTGTCTGGGCAAAAACGTCAGGCCGAAGGCGTTGTCCAGCTGCTCCCGCGGGAAATTGAAGTTCTTTATCCCGAAATTGCGATCGTTGCGGTAGTAGGTGCTGAGTACCCACTCCGGAAAGTAAGCCTGTCCGGATGCGGCCTGACCGAGCCTGGAGCAGCTCACAAAGAAGCTGAGGCAGAAAATGGTCGTGACGCCCGCATCGTTCATAGCGATCATGGTCCCGGCGTCATCCCCGGACCCAGCTCCGGTTCCCTGCACATACTGGCGCATGATCGGAACCTCATGCCCGCAAGATTCGAGTTCGGCTTTGAGAAGATTCGGGTCCACCGGCACGTCCGGAGACTGAGTGCCGAACATGATCCCAAAGACCCTTTTGTCGTCATGCATGAGGGGGTCGCCCGCATGGCGGGCAGACTGTCCCCCAAGACGTGCGCACGCCCAGTCGCCGAGGCTGGAAAGCATCCGGTCGATGGCCGGCTCGTACTGCCAGATGTAGGGGTGGCGCTCTTTCAGATAGTCCTCTGTGACCGTTGAGTCAACGACCCCGCTGATGATTCCGCGGTTGGCCAGCTCGTCGTAGTAGTGAAAGCCGCCGCCGTAAGTTGCGTTCGTGCTCGCGAAGATGTTCTTCGCCTCCGCCGCCACCGCCGCGTTCCTTTGCTGGACCGGCTCACCTCCTGCAAAGTCGTCTCTTAGGGAAATCGGGACGAGCTTTCTTCCGTAAAACTCGAACCTAGAGTTGAAGAAGGCCACGTAGAACTTATCCTCGTCACCGCTGTCCGGAATGCCGATTCGAATCTCGTTTTCCGTGACTCCCTTTGCCGTGGACCCTCCGTTGTCTCCGCTCCAGAAAGGAACGCACGGCGGCGACTGGGGGTCTTCGATCTGCCGCGGCGGGTCGCCGATGCATTTGCGGGCTCGCGGGACGCCTTTTATTGGAGGTGGCTCTCCACCCCCAGGTCCTCCCGGGCCTGAACCTCCCTCGCCACAAGCTGCACCGGGTGGACAGTCGCCTGGCCCCTCGCCCGAGCCGAACTCGCTCGACTGCTCGCTCGGGGCGTCTTGTATCTGCTCCACCGCCTGTGGGGCGAACTCCGCGATCGTTGGCGGAGGAGGCTGGCGAGCGGTCAAAGCGAAGACGCTGAGCAGGATCAAAAGGGTGAGAAGGATGGCTCCATAAAGGATGGCCGGAGCTTTCGGCTTTCTGCCCGGAAGCTTTCTGCTCGGGAATGGTGCGGCTGCAGTCGTCACGCTGTCATATCCAAAGGTGTTTCTGAGTCTATGACGCGCGTATTGATAATCTGCCCGAGGTGAAGAACGTTTCTGTCCGGCTCGACTCGAGCAACCCCGGCCCGGCCTTTCCGAGAATCCACGAGGGTCGTTACGAGGTCGATCCGGAGAAGACCCAGATAGTTCCCCCTTCCCCCTTGCTGGTCCAAAGCGTGAAGAAGGCAGGCATCCGGTTGATGAGAGTTGGAGTTGGGGTGTGGCTTCCATCTCAGGAACCGAATAGCAAGGAGCTAAAGGAGAGGGAATGGTTCAAAGGGTCGACGCTCGCCGATGCCCTGGACGACTCGCTGTACGAGTGGACGCATCTCGACAGGGTGATAGATACGTGCGTTGCACTGGGCTGTGAGGTGCTTTTGTCGGTCGACTACATGCCCGGGTCTCTTGCGATAAAGCGGGATTGGGAATTGCCGGAATTCATTAGGCAGTTTGTTCCTCCCGGATACACGTTTCCCGACGGTGTCAGGAACAACGCTCCAGCCGACCCCGAGGTCTTCGCCAAGGCAACGCTGAAATTGCTGAAGCGGGTGGAGGAGCGCGGCGCTCACATCAGGTATGTGGAACTGTGGAACGAGCCTGACATCCCCATCTGGTGGGCGGGAACCTTTGACGAATTCTGGTATTTGTACGTTGCATTTGCCAGGGTTGTGTCCGAGGCCGGTTACCGAGTTGGAGGACCCTCGTGGGCCGGGCTCGAGGAAGACAAGTGGTTTCACTCCTTCATCGATCGCGCGGCGAAGGAGCAAGTCCCTCTGGACTTCTACTCCTGGCACTTCTACCCATCGTCTTTCGATGCAACGGTCGACAAGGCCAGGAGCGTGCGGGAACGACTGGACTCAGCAGGGTTGTCTGCAACGGAGAGCATCACCGACGAGTGGGGGTGGGACCTCAAAGACCCGTTCTGGTGGGGAACTGCGAAGAACGCGGCATACACGGCCGCATGTTTCATCGCGTTCGCTGCCAACGGAGTTTCCGCGCAAACTCAGAGCCTGCTCGTCGACCCGACTGTTGCCAGCTTTGGAAGAACGCTCGGCCTCACCCGCAGAGAGGGGGAACCAAACCCTGTGTGGTTTGCCGTTGAGGCATTCGAGAGGTTTCAGTCCACCCCGAATGTCATCTCATCGGCCGGCAAGCCCGTGGCGCTTGCCGGCTTGTCCGAGGACGGAACGCGGTTGCAGGCCATATTTGCCAACCCTTACGAGGAGCAGATGCGCTTCGAGCTGGCGGTGGAAGGATCGGTTCCCGGAAATCTCAGCATCTTCGACCAGGAGAGTTTCGACAGTGAGGATGGATGGCGCAAAGGTGAAGAGTTCGAGCTGAAAGCGGGGGCCGAAGTGGTGTTAGAACCGTGGACCCTGGGTTTCTTCGAGGGCCTGGTTGGAGGATGATTCAAGGCAGCGCGAGAGAGACAGATAAACACGGGGGCATGCAGTTCATGCGAAGACGAGTTCCCGGTAGTGTGGCCGCGATGACCAAGTACTCGCTCGATTCTTACGACGACCATGGAGGAGTGACTAAATGAGGCGGATTATCAGCCCGGAGAGCGCGGCGAAAACTCTTGGAGCCATAAGGCTCGTGAATGGAGCGGCGGCTCTAATGCTTCCAGCGACCATGGCCAAGAAGATGGGGGTTGATCCGGAGGCAAACAAAGGGGCTCTTTACGTTCTGAGGTTGTTCGGCATCAGGACGGTGTTGATCGGCTTGCAGCTACTCAAAGGGTCAAAGTCCGAGCGCCAGAGCGCTCTGCGCGTCGCTCTGCTAATTCATGGTTCAGACACACTCGCGGCAATCGTCGCGGGACTGAGCGGGCACCTTCCGAAGAAAGCTGCAAAGACCGCCACGATCATTTCCGGGGTGAATACAGGGCTGGCAGCGTTCGCCCGCTCCCGCTGACCCGGAGCGTATCTAGAGAGTCTTCAGGAACTCGAGCAGGTCTAGCTTTTCCTCCGGAGTGAGAACGGCCCCGTAAATGTGTCCGACGTTGCTATTTCCTCGCAGTTTGGTATCGAAGGTAAAACCGAGCTTTTCTGCTTCCGCTCCGGAGCTCACAAAGCCTGCGTTGACGAAGTCGTACACGTTGTAGTTGCGCGTGAACGTTGCCGGCCTCTCCTCGGGAAAGAGAAGGGATCGCAGGGTTGGCACGCTGCCGTTGTGCAGGTATGGAGCGCGAAGCCAAAGGCCGTCCAAGGGCATGTTGGCGTAGCCCTCGGTCTTTTTGAAGTGGGAGAACTCCCAAGACCTTCCCGACCCCAGGGTGTTCATCTTTCCGACCAGCTCGCTGGTGAATGAATCGAGACGCTCTCTATCCGTGCCGATTTCATTTATCGGTTCCACGTTGCCGACTTCCGCCCCGTCGAATGCGTGACACGAGGCGCACTCTGCCTCGTATATTCGGGTACCTCGTGCTGCCCTCGACCTGTCGATGTGTTCAGAGGGAAAAGCCGGCGGGGACAAATCGAGTATCCAATCCTCGATCCTCTTCATGGACTCGAGGTCCAATGACTCCTCCGAGGCTCCAGATCCGATAGCGGCGCTCTTGTTTCTTTCGCTCACGGAGCTGTTGTTGCCATCCCAGTGCAGGTCCATGCCGGCCTTCTGCCTCTGATTCCAAATCGGGGGCAGGTCCGACGTCCCCACCGTTTCATCCTTATCCATGTCGAATTCGAACAGGACCTTGTACGGATTGAAGGTGTCGACGCGGCCGGGGCCCCACTCCGGACGGCTGTCCATCCATTCGAAATCTTTGTCGACGTCCTGCAAAGAATCTTCAGCCTTCGGAATCACAACGTACCTGTAAAGAAGACCCTCCCACCATGGCATGTCCGGGCCATCCTTCTCAATTGCGGTCATCAGCTTGTCGGGGCTGAATCGCTCGTCCTTCACGACCGCCCTCAGAAAGTTCAAGTACTTCTGAAGGTCGAACTGATTCGCCGGCATTCCAAGAACTATCTGGGGCTTTGACTCGGGCGAGTCACGCACCGTTCCAACGTGACACACCGCGCAGTTGAGTCCTATGAGACCAACGGGCTGTTCCCTGAAACTGGTACCGATTGGCCTGGAGCGGCCCTCCTCGTATAGGAACCCAAATCGCTCATAGCCCGATCCCGGCCCCTCCGGCAGCAGGTCGGGAAAGACTTCTGGTAGCACTCGCCAAAGACGATCGGGGACGCCGGCGCGTGCTTCCGAGCCGAACGATCCGTACTTGAAGTGATCCTCCATTGAGTCGAAGAGCTCGGGCTCGTTTCGGCGAAGGAACGATGTAACGAGAAACCCGATCAGCAAGATGACAGCAAGAAGTCCGCCGAGGATCCATCGAAGGCTTTTCCTTCTCCGGGCGGCGGCCGTCAATTCGTAACGGGGGCTGTGTCCTCTTCGGGTGGACTTTCGAAGACCGAGAGGATCTGGGCGATCATTTCGTCCTTTGAGTCGTATCTTTGCTCCTCGTAGCAGCCGAGCGGGTGCACGAGAACGTTCAGAAGACACTTGTTGCAGTAGGTGCAGGGCCTGGGGGCCTTGTCGAGCCCTTTTGCGAACATGTGTACCAGGTCGTTGTTGGCAATAAGGGGCCGGGCGATGCTAACCGCGTCACAGTCGCCTCGGTTGATGGCTGCTCTGATTACAGAGGCGGTTTGAAAGCCGCCCGTACATATCACCGGAATGTTCACAGCTTGCTTGATCAGTCTGGAGTCGTCCAGGCTTATGCCTTCGATCTTTTCGCCACGTGCTCGGACCCACCACCATCTCCAGAGGGCTCCCAGGATTTTGCTGCGGAATATCAGGTAGTTGCGCAGAGTGTGCTTCCCGCTGGCGAACATCACGCCGTAGACGCTTGCGGCCACTTCGGTAGGAAAGTCTCCTGCCGGGTTTCTCGGATGCGGAAACATGCTTCCGCTCGATACATGTATGGCATCGACTCCTGCCTCTTCGAGCCACTTGCAAACGCGAATGGTGTCCCCGACGGAATTGCCCTTCGCTTCCCACGGGAAGAAGGCGTTGTTGAACTCGGTGGCGCTCAGTTTTGCCTGAAGGTGGAAATCGTCACCGACTTCGGCCCTGATAGCCCTCACAACCTCCAGGATGAAGCGGGCTCTGTTTTCGAGCGGTCCGCCGTATTCGTCGTCCCTGTCGTTGATCGCCGAGCTCAGGAACTGGGTGAACAGGTATCCGTTTGCCGAGTGGAGCTCGACTCCGTCGAGCCCGGCCTCCCTGGCGCGACGGGCTCCCTCTCCAAACGCTTTGACGACTTTCTGGATTTCACCGACTGTCATGCGCCTCGCTCCCAAGCCATGCACGCTTTCCATTTCATCCGTGGAGGAGATGCTGCTTGGCTGATCGAAGCTCAAAATGTCGCGCTGACGCCCCCCGTGACTCAGCTGCATGATGTAGCGGCAGTCGTACTGATGAACTCGCCGCCCGATTTCGCGCCAGAAAGGTATGCGCTCGTCTCTGTCGATCGTCGCGAAGTTCGGCACGATTCGGCCCTGCATCGTCACCGGCACAAACGAGGAAACGATGGCCCCAACACCGCCGCGCGCGAATTTCAGCTCCCAGTTCACCCGCATTGGATTGCCCGATCCGTCGTAGTTGTCGAAGCGCCCAGAGATGTTCGATCGCAGGATTCTGTTTTTCAGGCTCAGGTTCCTGAAATGCAGGGGCTCGAAGATCACGTCGTCCTCGGGATATGGGACTGGCGACTCAGGCACGGAATTCCCTCAGAAGCATCTCCGCAAGGATGGCAAAGGAGTCCTTGTTCTCAGCGACCATGTGCTCTCCCAACCTCACAAGGTTCCGAATGTTTCTTGGACTCGCGTCGTCCAAATGCAGACTGCAGCCTCCTCTAATGTCGGTTTGATAACGGAAGTAGCGGCTGCCCGGCTCTTTCTTGGTGATGACCTTCCGCATGAGCTCGTCGCTCAGCTCGCTGGTCCCGTCGAAGACGACAGACAACATCCCCATTCCGAGTGACAACCACCCCCGGCTCCACAGCTGCTCGTAAGTAGGTACCTCCTCGGGCGGGCGCCCGGTTCCCAGAGATACCACGAGCATGTCCAGGTCCTGCTTCTCCTTCTCTTCCAGAAGGAGGGCTTCGTAGTAAGCGACCGATACCGGGTTGTTTGCAGCTACTCCACCGTCTATGAGCGCCACCTCTCTTCCGTCTTCGAGATGGAGCCTAAGGGGCGCGAAGTACGTCGGAGCCGCCGTGGTTCCGCGCGCAAGCTCGCGCATCCGGGGGTTCGGCCCGGATCCCTCTCTTGCCTCGCGGCTGTTGAACACCAGCGCCCTGCCGGCCTTCCAGTCGTATGTTGGAATCACCACAGTCTTCAGGGCCTGGCTTAGCCTGAGCTCGCCGTAGGCGTCGGTAAGCACCCTTTCGAGCCCTCCGGGGAAGTAACGGGCGTTGCCGTAACGCCTCGGTAAAACGGCGGCCCCGACCTTTTGGAACATCGGCGCCTTCACTCCTCCGCGCCGCGCCGCCCGCCATGCTTTCAAGCTGAACTCGGGAAAGATCTCCCGTCCCCTTTTTGTATAGAACTCGAGAACCTGCTCAGCGGAGAACTTGGGTTGTCCGCTTGGACCGGGAGTCACAAGACCCAGCGCAAGCATGCCTCCCGTCGATGTCCCGGCGATGACGTCAAATAACGACGAGATCGGCTTGCCGGTCAGGCGTTCGATCTCGCGAAGGACGATGGCGGGGAGGATTCCGCGAATCCCGCCCCCGTCGATCGAGAGGATCGTGATGAGCTCTCCCGCCTCATGCCTGCGTGGCGGTACGGGGTGGATCCCTTCGGGTGGATTCAGGTTCTGGCCGTTCTGTTCCAGGGAACGAACGCGTTATCGAGTCCCCGGAGGGCAGGCTCCAGCTGGGGGTAGTGACGAAGGAGAAGGCTGATCATTGTTGTGTCGTCGATCCAGTCAAGGCCTAGCTGGGTGTAGACCTCGGGCCGGTAATCGTCGGTGAAGAACCTGTCGCTCTTTAGTCGCCTGGACGCCATGAGGATGAAGACTCTGAAAGCTGTGTCGCTGAAGGCAAACCCTTTCGGCAAAGGTTCGGAATAAAGTCCGACCATTAGGTCGACCATCTCGATTTCGTTGTCATAGACCTTGCGAATCTCCTCCGCCCAGACGGGGTTGGTGGTCAGCTCCTCGAAAGTCCGCGGCGCATTGGTATGAAACAGCCGGCGGAACTGGTTGTAGCGAGGCACTCCTCGCTCGCGGACTCGAAGGATGTCGGTCGCAGCCAAATCCATGACAGTGCCATCGGGCCTTTCGAACCTCTGGAGGAATTTCGGATTGTTGTGCAGCACGATCGCCCCCGGATGAGCAATACCGAGTGAGTAAAATGCATGCTCGATCCCAATCGACTGCAGCCGCTCGCGACTGTGCAGAGCAGTGAGCTCGTTGAACGTCCGCTCCTCGATGACCTCGTCCGTAGCGATTGACCGAAACGTGTAGTCATCGGGGATAAGGGGATGCATTCGATACACGGAGACGAACTCTTCGGTCAACGAGTATGGAACGCCGTGATGATCCGCGGGGGAGCCGGGGATTCCGCTGAAAACCTCCCCCTTGCCGATGCGGCCGACTTTTCGTTTCACCTTCTTGCCGGCGATGCCATACCAGTTCGCGTGCATGGCACGGATGGTCGTCGGATGGGCGATCACAGCAGGTGTCCACTCGACCGTGTGAATCTTGGCCATCAGAGCAGCGTTGATCAGCCTGGCCTTCACGAACAGCTGCTCATCGCTCCAGGTCGGGTACTCCTTTTTCAACGCATCGCAGATTGAGTTGTGCTCGAGCATGAAGACCGTGTGAAGCAGATCGAGCCCCAGCCAGAAGCTTCCCGCCACCCCTCTGAAGTCCAGCCCCTCGTCCAGGTCGGCGGGCCGAAGGCCGTCGGGGCCCATACGAACCTTGCCGTCTTCGAATGCCCGCACCTTCTTGGCAAACTCGGGATCGCTGCCGTAAATCTGTGATGAGTCCCACCAGTGACTGTCCGCGGTGACGAATGTTTCCGGTCCTTCGCCACTCCAGGTCTTATCGCGACGGGTTCGCTGAACCCGCATGGGGCGTTCATGCCAGGGGTCGTCATCGGTCAGATCGATTTCGAGCGGCTGGTCCTGCTCGTTGACCCCATGGTGAAACCAGTCGTGAACCTCGAACTGCAGCCAAGCCGCCACAAGAGCGTTCACGGATGTTGCTGGCTGGAACTTAGTCCTGGTGAGCAGCTCGAGGCTCACGGTCCGGGGGTTCGGCGTGAATAGCTTTGGGGGCTTCTCCGGGTAGGCATACTCCGGCGGCACGTTGCGGCCGAATCGGCTCCCGACCGACCCCATCGCAGGGTTGGAGAGGTCGTTGAAAGTGCCGTCGGTTGTCCGGGATGGTCCCCCGACCGACACCGGAGCTTTCGCCTGGGACTGCGTGGGCTTGGTTGTTTCGGTGTCGAAGAGGTTTTCGGCACGCAGGCGGTTGCGAATTCCAATCAGGACGGGGATTCCCAGGGCCGTCGGCAAACGGTGCCAGCCGATTTTTCGATCGAGAAACCCAGCCAGATTTAGAAACGCCCTTGATAGGCCGCTGCTGTGTGACTTTGAATGTCCCGTGGAGAATTCCCGGGCCGGGTTTGCTTTGGAATTTTTCACGAGGGGCTATCGAATCATCGAACTGCGGGCCCCGTCAAACCGCCGACCCTTTTTAGTTCAATACTCGCGTCACATTCGTAACACCATGTGAATGAGCCGGTTCCGAGCGGCAACGGCTGATGACGGGGTGGCCACTGGCTTTGGCATGGGCGGTGTCGTGGCCCGAGGTAGTAACGGCTAGGGACAGCCGGAAATCGTCAGGGTGATAGTCATCGCCTTGGGAACGTTCTCGCCCCCGGCCGGGTTTTGCTCGGTAACCGTTGCAGACGGACATTCGGCCTTGGCCGTTTGCGCGTCGAGCCTTCTTCCCGATAAGGAAGACTCCATGATGACAGCGAACCCTTCCGCCTCCAGCGCTCCTGTGGCCTCTGCCACCTGCTTGCCCTTCACTTCCGGAACCGGCCGCAAAGCGTCGGTCGGAACGCGCGGCTCGTTGTAGGCACAAGCTCCCAGAAGAAATACGACAAGCAGTAGCTTCCTGGACATTCCCGGACTCCAGAGTCTTGGTGATGAAGTTTTCCTGGGTGGGCAGAGATTATCCCTCGACGATGGAGTGGCCGTCATCGAGGTCATCGCCGCTGCGTATCTCAGCGCGGGGACCGGTCAGCGAAAAGAGCTTCCCTACCCGGTCCCTTCGGATCTTTCCCCAGTCCCATGGGAGGGGAATTTGTCCGCGACCGATTAACGTGGCGGTACATGGAAACAAGGCGCGGCTCAATCGCCAAAGCGATGCTGCCGAAACTTCGCTCCTATCTCGATGAGCTCAAGTGGATCTACTCGGTTACACCCGATGCCCACAACTGGTTTCGTCTCTCGTTGGCCAGCGTCGGATTCCATCTCTCTAATGCTATGAACCGTTCGGAGAATCTGAGACCCGAGAAGGCAAGGCGCTACACGATGTGGGCGGGCCAAAAGCTCATCGACGTATGGATAAGACCGCGCAGCGGTGACGTCTTTGTGCTGCACGAGGTGATCGGCGAATCCACTTACGAGGTTCCGCAGCTAAAGGAGCCGGAAGTGGTCGTGGACCTCGGAGCCAACATAGGCATGAGCACGGTGTATCTGGCCGCACGCTTCCCCAAGGCGCGATTCATCTGTGTTGAGCCGGATCCTGCCAACGTGGTGTTGCTTGCTCTCAACACGCGTCATCTCGACAATGTCGAGATCGTCCAGGGCGCCGCAGCGGGGGAGTCCGGCCAGCGCACATTCCACATTGGAGATCGCAGCTGGGCGGGCGGGCTCGAGGGGGCCGGCCGTGACGAGACGGTCCGCGCGTGGTCGATGAACGAAGTCATCGAGACGTTCGGCATCTCCCGAGTCGGACTGCTCAAGGTCGATATCGAGGGAGCGGAGACCGAGCTGTTTTCAGTGAACGCCGAATGGCTCTCTAAAGTCGACTACATCATCGCCGAGCTGCACCCGCCTTACGGAATCGAGCAGTTCGAGAAGGAAGTGGGGGCCTGGGGACTAAATGTAATCCCTCCCGAAAAGGGCCTCGGAAACAACCTTCCTGTCGCGATAAGGCCGGAGTCGCCGCCCCAAGCCTGAACATCGCATTGCTTGCTTAGCCATTGCGACTCGAAGGCAGGTGTGATATGAAAATGATATCAAAAAGATATCAGGAGGTTGCGATGAAAGAGAAGCTGGCTCCAGGTTTGTCCGGTTGGCCGATGCTCGTTGTAGACATCGCGGTCTTATTGGCAGGGTCTTGGATGATCGATCAAGCGATCCAAAACGAGTCCGAATTGATGGGCGTCGCAGCCGTGCTCGTTTTGAGCCTCGGAATTCTTCTTGCCACCGGTTTTACGATCATCGGTCCCAACCTGTCGCGTGTGGTCACGTTCTTCGGCAGATATCTCGGGACAATTCGAAGGAACGGATTCGTCTGGACCTATCCCTTAACTGGTAAGGAGCTTGTCTCGCTGCGTATCCAAAACTTCGACAGCGACATCCTCAAGGTCAACGACGCCTCGGGTAACCCCATTGAAATTGCGGCCGTGATCGTATGGAGGGTCGTCGAGACCGCCAAAGCAGCCTTCGAAGTCGAGGAGTACGCGAGCTTTATCAAGATCCAGACCGAGACTGCGGTGCGACACATGGCCAGCGAATATCCCTATGACAGCTACGTCGACGGCCAGCACTCGCTGAGAGGTAACGCCGATGAGGTCACGAACTCACTGCATCGAGAGCTTCAGACCCAGCTCGACCAGGCCGGCATAGAGATTCTAAGGACACAGCTTCGTCGGCTCGCCTATTCGCCGGAGATTGCAGCCGACATGCTTCGCCGCCAGCAGGCGGAAGCGGTGGTCGCCGCGAGGACTCGAATCGTTGAGGGGGCCGTGGGCATGGTCGAGGAGGCTCTCGAGATGCTGAGCCGCAAACAGATAGTCGAGCTCGACGAGGAACGCAAGGCGACGATGGTGTCGAACCTGATGGTCGTTCTTTGTAGCGAGCATCACGCGCAGCCGGTGATCAACGCAGGATCGCTCTTCTAGCGGGAGGCCATCTTGGCCAAGCGAAAAAGCTTCCTGTTACGAATCTCTCCCCAGCTTTACGACGCCCTGGAAAAGTGGGCCGCCGACGAGTTGCGCAGTGTTAACGGGCAGATCGAGTATCTGCTCAATGAAGCTGCGAAGCGCACGGGCCGGGTGAAAGCGGGGAAGGACAAACGCGGGCCCGCCTAGCTGCGGCTTGTCTATCAGGAGAACTGCCGGAGCAAACCGCACTTGCCGTCTCAGTCACAGGCGTTCGTGGGTGCTTCGGCTTATAGGCTGAGAGAGATGACAGACGTAGTAATCATGGGTCCCGGAGTCGGCCGCAGGTGACCCTTTGAAGCCGGATATCGGCCCCGCCCTGGGCCGGCTGCGCGAAGCGGCCTCTCAGGTCGCGGGCGTATGGCCGGGTCTCGAGTGGAAGAAGGTCGCCGGCCCCGGGCCGGACACCTACGAGCTCAAGGAGTTTGGTTTTCCCGGAATGGTCCTGGAGCCCGGCAAGGAGTTGAAGCTGAGCTGCAGGCTGGATCTTCCAGATGAGTTTGCGGGGGTTTCGTTCGCCGGCCAGCCCCTCGAGATGACCGTCAACAGCCTTTACCCCGTCGACGTCAGCTACGAAGGCCGCTCCCTGCTGAACGGCGATATTCCAACGGTCGCGTTGGGCCCTGCCCTGATTCGCATTGTCGACGAGTTGAAGTCTGGCGATAACGGTGAGCTGTCAATCAACATCCGGCCCCCGCACAACCAGGTGATGGCCTGGGTCTGGGTGAAGCTCACAACCCCGGCCCTTCGCGAGAGGGCAGAGGTTCTCGACATAGCGTGGGCTCAGCTGGTCACCGCCCACACCCTGGCGGCGTCGGACGAAGACTTTCGGGTGGTCGTGGCCGCGGCTTCGGTCGTCCCTGAAACGCTTCCGACGGAGGAGAGCGAACTGAAGCGGACGCTCGGGGAATTAAGCGAGGCTCTGACTCCATTTCACGAACGCGCAGCCCAGCTCAAGGTTCACTTGATCGGGCACTCCCACATCGACATGAACTGGCTATGGACCTGGAAGGACACAGTCGAGGTTCTAAGGCGCGACTTTCGCTCGATCGTGGCGATGCTCGAGGACTACCCCGAGATGCGCTTCACGCACAGCCAGCCGGCCACTTACGAAGTCATCAAGCAAGAAGAGCCGGAGCTGTTCAAGAAGGTCCAAGGCTTCATCCAGAGCGGAAGGTGGGAGCCCGCGACGATGACGTGGGTCGAGGGGGACACAAACATGGCTTCAGGCGAGGCCATGGCGCGCCAGCTTCTCGAGGGCGTGCGTTACACCCGCGAGGAGCTGGGGGCCGATCCTGCAGTGTTCATGGCCCCCGACACGTTTGGGCACGCAGGCAACTTGCCGCAACTGGCGCAGTCGGCTGGTGCCATCTCCTACTACCACCACCGCTGCAACCCTGGGCAGGACGATAGATGGCCCGCTTACTGGTGGGAGGGGCAGGACGGGTCGCGCATCCTGGGCATATCGACGGGTACTTACAACGGCGAGATAACCGCCGGTGCGCTGGCGCTGGCCGCGGCCCATGCGTACAAGCACGGTCACACATCTTCTCTTCATTTCTTCGGAGTCGGCGATCACGGTGGCGGGCCGACTCGCCAGAGCCTCGATGCCTTGCGCAGGATTCAAAAGGTACCAGGCCTCCCGCATGGCGAGTGCAGCAGCCTCGAGTCGTACTCCCGGGAGATCATCGAAAGCGAAGTGCCTCTGCCGGTGCATAGAGGGGAATCACGAACAGTCTTCGAAGGCTGTTACACAACTCACGCCGACACCAAGCTTGCCAACCGGCTTGGTGAAAACCTGCTGGTTACCGCGGACACGCTGGCCGCAGCGGCTGGGATCGATGCAGCGGGACTTCAGGATCCCTGGAGGAGGATCCTCTTCCACCAATTCCACGACATCCTCGACGGCTCTGCCATTCACGAGGCGTATGAGCACACCCATGAGGATCTCGAGCATGTGATCGAGGAGTCAACGCGCGTGATCGCCGAGGCTCTCGATGCGCTGACCGCCGGTGAAGATGGCGACGTTCTGGTCGTGAATCCTTGCGGGTTCGAGCGGGACGATGTGGTTGTGGTTCCCGACCTCGAGGGCGAAGGCAACATCTGGCTTCGGGGGCCGAATGGGTCGCGAGTACCCGCTCAGTACACAGAGGACGGATTGATCTTCGTGGCGAACGTCCGCGCATTCGGGACGGCGTCGTACTCGATCGATAAGGGCTCAGGCGAGCCAGAAAGCTTGGAAGCGGTTCTGAGGTCCACCCGCGCAATTCCCATCGACTTCCTGGGGCATTACGCGTCCGAGGGTGGTTATTTCCGAGTAGATACCGATCTGTTCGACATCTTCGTTCGAAGGGATTGCGGAATCATCACCTCGTTCATCGACAAGCGGGTGGGACGCGAGCTGGTCTCTTACGGTATGAGACGGTCGAGCGATTACGCGGACACTGCTCGCGTCGACCTTGCCCTCGGGGTTCTGCAGCTTTCCGAGGAACTTCCTCACGGAATGACCGCATGGCATCTAGACGAGGTGCACAAGGAGACGTCTTTCCTTCGGGGAGCGACCACGGAGATCGTGGAAGCCGGTGCGGTTCGCTTGATTCTCGAGACCGTGCACAACGTTGAAGGTTCGTCGGTGAGGCAGCGAACCATCTTCTATCGGAACCTGCCGCGAGTGGATTACGAAACTCATCTCGACTGGAAGGAGGTCGGGGACTCCGAGCGCGGCGTTCCCAACCTGAAGATTGCGTTCACCGCGCGCACGCTGGACTGCGAGGCGTGGTTCGAGACGCCGTTCGGAGCGGTGCGGCGTCCGGCAGACGGTCAGGAGGTTCCTGCGCTCCGATGGGCCGACGCAGGAGGAGAGGAGTATGGGGTCGCCCTCGTCAACGACTCGAAGTACGGCTACGACATTCTTGGCAACAGGATTCGGCTATCGCTGGTGAGAAGCGCATACGACCCTGATGCCATATCGGACGCCGGGGAACACGAGATCCGCTACAGCCTTTATCCGCATCCGGGGGACTGGCGGTCGGCGGGGGTGGTGAGGGTGGCTCGCGGCTTCAATCAGCCGCTGATCGGCAGAGTGCCTTCCAGAAGCCTCGGTGGCTCGGTAAACAAGGATGTGTTCCGGCCGACGGTCTCGAATGACTCCGTGATGATCGAGTGCCTGAGGAATTCATACGGTGGGCAGGGCAGAGTCATTCGTCTGTACGAGCCACATGGAAGTCCGGCCAAAGTGGAGATCGGCGGGATCCCATCGGGGGCCGGGGTTTGGGAAACCAACCTCGCCGAGGACAAGATGAGGAAGCTGGACCCGAGCGGTGGACCCCTCGCGCTCGAGCTGAGCCCGTGGCAGGTAGTCACCCTATTGATCGAGTAAAACCACCCGGGCTGTTACTTCTAGTAAAGAGAGTAAAGCTGAGTCGCCGCGTGCGACACGAGCCGATTGCCTTCACTGTGAACGATGACGTACGGTCGATTCCAGAAAAGAGAGGAGTCGCATGCGACACAGCCGAGAGTGGTCCTGGACCTTGACTGCTTCGCCTTCGGGAGGGACCAGACGCCGGATCCAATGGATGAGGCTTGTCGTCCTGGCAATTGGAGCGAGCGCAGCGCTACTGCTCGCCGGCTTTGCTTTCGCCACCACTCAGGAGCCAGCCGCCCCGCCGGTTCCTCAGACCGTCGACGTGGAACCGGTTCCTCAGCCGCCTCCAATCAACGAGCTCGGTCTTGTGGTGGTCGATGAGTTCGGAACAACCCTTCAACCAGAAGAGCCTTACCGTGCCCCGGCGCCGAGGCCCGCAGTTGCTCCCGGGCCGGAGGGCAACTGGCAGATCGTTCTCTACAATTCGCGACTGATTCTTCTAGAGGGTTCACAAACCGGGCAGTGGTCGAGAGGCGTCACTCACAAGCGGGCCTGAGTTCCGAACTTAAAGAGTCACCTTTCCTGCATGGCCGGCCGAGGATGCCATCCCCGCTGTTGGACCTGAATCCAAGCGCTCGCCGGAGTTTGGTCGAATAACCTCGAATCCTTAAGGGAAAGGAACGACATTGACCGAGCACGCCGTTCTGATAACAGGGGCGTCCACCGGCTTCGGCCGTGAGCTTGCACTCGCCCTTCCAAAGGCCGGACACATTCCCATCGCCTCGATGCGCGACATCGATGGGCGCAACGCGAAGAACGCCGCTGCGCTGCAGGATGCCGGAGTGAAGGTTGTTGAAATCGATGTGACCGACGATGCCTCGGTTGAGCGCGGGGTTGGGGAGGCGGCTTCTGCTGCCGGTCGCATCGACGTTTTGATCAACAACGCCGGCTATGGAGTTTGGGGGCCGGTCGAAGCCGCAACGGTTGACGACCTCAAGGCCCAGTTCGACACGAACGTATTCGGTGTCCATCGGATGGTGAGAGCTGTGACGCCAATGATGAAGCAGCAGGGGTCCGGTCTTTTGGTCCACGTTTCCAGTGGGGCCGGAAGAGTGGTCTTTCCCGGATCCGGCGTGTACTGCGCATCCAAATGGGCCCTCGAGGCTCTGGCTGAGGGCCTTCGCTACGAACTAGCCCATCTTGGGGTCGACAGCGTCATCATCGAGCCGGGTCCCTACGCGACTGAGTTTCACAAAAGCGTTGCGAAAGTTTCCGACGCCGGCCGCGAGGCTGAGTACGCTCATGTGGCCCAGGCTCAAGAAAACAGGGGCAAGAGCATGAAGATGGGGGACCCCAGCGAGGTCATCGACGCGATCATCAGCCTCATCGACACCCCTAGGGGGGCAAGGCCGACCCGCGTCGTGGCCCATCCCCTTCAAGAGGACCTCGATCGTTTGAACTCCGAACAGGCGGTGATTCAGCGAAAGGTTCTGGCGATGTTCCAATCTGTGGAGTTGGAATCCAACGGGGTATGACGCCAAGACATTGCCGCCGTTAGTTCTACGCGTTCGGGTCAGACCCTACGGTGGAGGGGACTATCAAAGCTCCGCAGGTATGTGGGGGCACCTGGAAGATCGCGCGGCCCGAACTGTCTGTGTCGATTGGAAACTCACGAATGCCCAGGGTCTCCGGATGGGCGGCGCTGTTGACGGAGAAAGTGTCCGGCCCCCACACGTATTGGAAGCGGCCGGGACGATCCGGGGGTAGCCCGATCACCGTGACCTTTGCCGGCTCATCGAGCTTGCGGTTTGCGATGAACACCGTTGTTCCCGAGCCATCGCTAGAACAAGCGGCGTCCACCGCCGGCGATCTGCGGTGCGCGGTCAGGGGTGTCGATGCGAGCGGAGCATCGTAGGGCGGGGTGTCCTCGAACGGCTTCACGTCAAGGGAGTCTGTGGCGACGTCAACCTCGTGCGCGTCCTTCCGCGAGGCCTCCCGGTACATGAGCCCGACGAGGTAACCCGAGGTCACGAACATGTTCTCGCCTCTTGTCTGGATCGGGGCCATGCAGTTCACCAACTGGCTGATCATCGCCAGCTTCACGCGATCGGCGCGTTCGATCATGCGGTTGTAACAACCAGCAAAGAAGAGGGCGTCCGACAGGCGAGCGTTGGTGTGGAGGAGCTCCTCCCAAATTCCCCAAAGGTTCCACTCGTCCAGTGAGAGAGGAACAGGCCTTCCCGGTGAGACCCTGTCGTTTATTGCAGAGACTCGGTCGAGCATCGCTCCGAGATCGTCCGATCCAGTAGCAACTTGCAGATAATCGGTCTCGCTTTCGCACAGTGCTCTGTCGAACCCAGGGCCGGGGAAGTACCAGTGCACCGACAAGGCATCGACCGCCGAGCGTGCCCGCGTGAGGACCGTTTCGTTCCAACTCTGCTCGTACTCGGGATTGCCGGAGTCGGCGCACCCGACACCGACGATCTTGATGCTGGGATCGACTGCGCGCATTGCGTCGGAGAATTGAACCAGGCCCGCCGCGTACTGGTCTGGGGGGCAGTGTCCCAACTCCCATCCGCCGTAGGTCTCGTTTCCAACGGCCCACCACGCGACTTGTCTGGGACTCTTGCCGTCCGTGTTGCAGTACCGAACCCAGCCGGCGGCTTCGTCGGGAGTGCCCGTACCGAAGTTCGCAACCAGGAGAGGCTCTGCGTCCACGTCGAGGCAGTACTGCAGGAACTCGTCGGTACCGAACTCATTGGTTTCGGGCGGGCCCAACCTGCGCGAGAGGTCCTCGCCGACCCTGTCGCCGAATCGAAAGTCCGTCCAGAACGTTCTGTCGTAGTGCTTGCGCGGCTTGGGGCCTACCCCATCAGTCCAGTGGTACCAGGCTGAGAAGCAGCCACCCGGGTATCGCAGCATGGTTGGCGATAGCGTCGAAACGGCCGCTTTCACGTCCGCGCGCGGCCCACCCTTGTTCTGGTCCCAAGCTCCCCCGTAGATCGCGTATCCCAAATGCTCCACGAGCCCGCCGAATATGTATGGACTGAGAGCGGCGATCCGCTTGCCGACCCTAATTTCTGCTGTTTGCATTACAACGGCGTCCCGTCCCCGTCGACCATCAGGGTCTCAGCCGAACTCGATCGCTATTCAGGGTCGAGCTTCTGCAGAACTATCTCGCTGTTCTCCTCATAAGTGCCACCATCGGGGTCGGAGGCAGTGCTGCGACCGATCTGTTTGACAGTCATGCGTCTTTCCGGTGAAAACCATTCCGTCTCGGTGCCTTCTTCCTTGCCCGACTCCGGCCCAAACGATGTGGTGATGGTGTACTTGCGTTCGATGACGAAGGTGTCTACCGGCACCCCGCCGATCGTGACGCTCTCTTTGCGAACCACCTGGGCCGAGCCCTGGTAGCGGAAGGCGATGGTCTCCTGCTGCCCTTCCTCCTCGAAAGTCTCCGAGCAACTCGAATCCGCGTTCCAGGACTTGCCCTGGCTGAGCGGAAGCTCGATCTGAACGACGTCCGGCTCCCAGTTGCATTCGAAACCAAAGTTCATTGACTGAATCTTCATCCCGCCCACCGTCCATGAGACCTCGTATTCGGAATCGTCGGCCCCGCCGTACCGGTAGATCTGCTTCGTCTCCTCCGTCGTGCCGCCGTATGTCGAGATGAGAAGGGTGAGGTCTTCCTTATCGGGCTCCTCGTTCGGATACGTGACGGTGCTGTGGTACCTGTATCTGCCGTTTTGCGCGCCATGGCCCTGCGGCCCTGCAGGCAAAGGTTGCTGGGGCGTCTGTGCGGGAGGGGCGGCCGCATCCGTTCCTGGAGCGGCTCCTTGTTCCACTCCTTCGGGGGGCAGCGTCTCGGAACCTGGGGCCGGATGAGGGGCTTGGTTCACGCCGGTTGGCGGAGCGTCGGGCGAGAACGCCTTGACGGGTGGTGGCGGGGGCGTTAGTGCCAACAACGCAATTAGCGCGGTGATCAGCAGTATCGACTGAGATGCGAAAAGCGCGCGGACAAGTGACGATGTGGGGCGAAGATTCATCTGCCCAGCGTAGGCGATATCGACGGATGCGCCAGAAAATTTGGTCCCGCGGCAATGGCCCTTTTGAACTTTTGGCCTTCTCGGTTGATGTGATACCTTCTCACACCCGGTCGCCGTTCACGGGGCCTGTTCCCGCAGCTTGGTCCAGCAAAAAGGTAGGAATTTGACTCAGGCCTTACGGATACTGCGAGACCGAAGCGATGTCCTGGCGCTTGCCGCGATCTTCCTCTCGACAATTTTCTTCAAAGGCGAAATCCCACTTGGGATCTACGGGCTCGGTGTAGTTGCCGGGTCGGCCCTCGCCCTTCATGCGATCGGGATCATCCTTATTTACCGCGCAAACCGCATCATCAACTTCTCGCAGATGGCGATAGGTGTATTTGCAGCTTACGGCTGGCTGATTTTCTCCCAGTACGCGCCTCACATCTTCAGGGCATTCGAGAGCATCTGCCCCCCGTGCGTGGAGGAGCTCGGTCTTTCGAACACCGCTTTCCGAGTCAATTACTGGGTGACCCTCGTCATTTTCTTCATGTTGTCTGTGTTCATGGGATGGCTCGTCTACATGCTGGTCATAAGGCGATTCTCGAACGCTCCGAGGCTCATCGGGACGGTTGCGACACTCTTCCTCAGTCAGGTTCTTGCCGGCATGACCACTCTTTGGGACCGGACCCTTGACGAGGAGACGAGAGACAGAGGAATTCAATTGGCCGCGAACCCCCCGCCGAACACCGAATGGATGTCATTCACGTTCTTCAAGGCCAGGTTCCATGCGCCGGACGTCATTACTGTCGTCGCTGCTCTGGTCGCGGTAGGACTCTTGATCGTTTACTTGAGGCGCAGCCCGACTGGAATTGCTATCAGAGCCACTGCCGACAACCCCGAAAGGGTCGCAACCCTGGGTGTCAACGTTCGCAAAGTGAACGGGCGGGTCTGGCTGATCGCGGGGGCCTTGTCCGGTGTTGCTGCATTAACTCAGGCGATGGCGGTTGGAGGCGGTGGTGGCGGAGCAGTCTTTGGCGCAGGGCTCCTGGTGCGGATTCTTGCCGTCGCGGTCATCGCGCGAATGGTCAGCCTTCCCATCGCAATCGTGGCTGCGGTGGTGCTCGGGATGCTCGAGCAGGGCGTCTTGTGGGCTTACGGATCCACGATTGTGCTGGACGGAGCCCTGTTGTTCATCATCGGAATAGTTCTTGTCCTTCAGCGCTACCGCGCGTCGCGGGCCGAACTGGAGCAAGCGAGTGGGTGGCGTGCGGCCAGGGAAACCAGGCCGACGCCCCGCGAGCTGCGCGACCTTCCGACGGTGCGTAAGTTCTACCGAACCTCTGCGGTAATGGGGGGCCTGATAATCCTTGGACTCCCGTGGGTGATGACGCCGAGCCAGACCGCTCTAGGCGGCGCCATCATGATCTACGCGATGGTCTTTCTGTCCATCCTGATCCTCACAGGTTGGGCCGGCCAGGTCAGTCTTGGACAGTTCGCCTTTGCGGCAGTCGGCGCGTGGGTGACTGCTGGCTTTGGCATCCCATTTCCCTTGTCGATCATCATTGGTGCACTGGCAGGAGCGGTGGTTGCCCTGATCGTAGGTTTACCTGCACTCAAGCTACGCGGGCTTCATCTTGCGATTACGACTTTGGCGTTCGCTTTGTCGACGACCGCCATCCTGCTTAACCCCAGGTATCTCGGAGAGCGACTGCCGACGACCCTCAAGCGGCCAAAGATCTTCGGAGTCGACCTGGACCAGCAGCGAACCTGGTACTACCTGATCCTCGTCGTCCTGGTCCTCATCTGTTTCGCCATTGTCGGTATAAGGCGCAGCAGGACTGCGAGAGCACTGATCGCAGCAAGGGACAACGAAGCAGCCGCACAATCCTTCGGGATCAACTTGATCAGGCTGAGGCTTGCGGCGTTCGCGATGTCGGGCTTCATCGCGGCACTCGCGGGAGGTCTTTACGCCTACCACCTCCATTCCGTGCAGGGGACCGCCTACCAGGCCGATATGAGCCTCACGTTCTTCCTCTACACGGTCATAGGTGGTTTGGGATCGGTAGCAGCTCCGCTCATCGGCGCCGCTATCTACGGACTGTTCCAGATTTTCTCGGCAACACCCCTGGTTCAGCAGCTCGGTGCGGGTTTGGGTGGACTTCTCATTCTTCTTCTGGCCCCCGGCGGAGTCGGCGAGGTTTGGTTCAAGCTTCGCGACGCGGCCTTGCGCTGGGTGGCTCGCCGTAACCGGCTCGTCGTCCCATCGTTGCTGGAGGACGTCAGAGTCGACCTAAAGGGCAAGGCGAAAGTTCCGATCGCGCCGAAGATGAGGCGCGGCGGGGGAGCTGCTTTCATCCCCGAGAGGTACAGGCTGGACGTCGATCAATGGGCGTTTGGAATCGAAACTGCCGAGGAAGGGCCCGACATACAGACTCTCGAAATGAAGGAAGACGTCGCCATCGCCGACGAGAGTGCAGAGCCGGCCCCCGCGCGATCATGAGGGAATCGATGGGGTGCACCTGTGGCTAATCGGAAGAAGGCCGCCTCCAATCCTCGGCGAACGGCCAGTGCACGTCCCCCGACGAAAACAGCGAGCAGCAGTCCGGGCAGGTCCGAGGTCAACGGCACCGAGGAGCGGCCAAGGGACTCTGAAGAACTGGTATCTCAGATCGAGCTTTCGCGCTCGGATGAGCTGCAGGCCCTTGCTCTTTCGGAGCAGCACGTAGCGGTAACGGGAGGGGTCGACGAGGAGATTGCCGACGCGGTGCCGCGCCGAGTTCTGGTGCCGTCGGACCGCCAGGTTGCTCAGGGCGCGTCCCGCGACGTCTTCAAAGAAATCACTCTCGACTCCGAACCCAAGGTCCCAAGGGGGGAGGCTGTCAGGAGGTGGTTCAAAGACGCGGACCCACGCCAGATCGAGGGGCCAAAGGTTCCACTGGTGGTTCTCGGCTTGATGTTCATGCTCGCCCAGTGGGACGACCAGGCTTTGATCATCCTCCTTCCCGAGATGAGAGCCGACTTCGGACTCAACCTGGTCTTCCTTTCAACCCTTGCATCCGTTCTTGGGTTCTTTGCGATCGCGACCGCCCCGTTCATGGGGTATGTAGCGGACCGTTTCAAGAGGGTTCACCTGATCAGAATCGGGGCATTTCTTTCGAACTTCTCCTCACTTGCTCTTGCGTTCGCCCAATCCGTCCCGCACCTCGTGGGTTCCAGGGTGGCCGCAGGAGTTGCGGGATCGGTCTCCGGTCCGGCCGGCTTCCCGTTGTTCACCGACTATTACCCCAGCCGCAGCAGGGCGAGGGTGATCTCCTTCCTGTTCGCGACCGGAGCGGTTGGAGGAATCATCGGAACCTCGATCGCGGGAAACCTGGCCGAGTGGCTGGGATGGAGGGGGGCCGTTGGTGTCCTGGCTGTAGTTGCCTTGGTAGCAGCCGTCGGAACCTTCTTCTTGAAAGAACCGGTGAGGGGTTACTGGGACCGCAAGGAGATGGGTGCCACTGAGGAAGTGGCCAACGAGGAGCAAAAGCCCATGACCTGGGGAGAGTCCTGGCGAGCCGCTTACAGCATCTCGACGTTGCGGAGGCTCTCCTTCGCCACACCCTTCCTGCACATCGGCGGTGAGGGCGTTGGTCTCATCATGGCCCTCTACTGGGCCGAGGTCTTCCACCTGACCCCGCGGTTCCGCGGCTACCTGGCAACACTCGGCGGCGTCGTAGGCCTTCTGGGGCTCGTCTACTCGGCCCCGATCGCGGAGAAGCTCTTGAGGTACAAGCCGGGAAGGATCTTCACGCTGGTCATGACGATGACCTTTTATTCCGTCGGCGCGTACGTCCTTCTAGCGTTCGTGCCGAACCTTCCCCTCGCGATCGTCATCTTCCTGCCGGTCGGCTTTGTCGGTGCTCTGATACTCCCCGCCCAGATAACGATGATCACGATGGTGGTACCGGCGCGAATGCGCGGGCTCGGCATACAGACAACACTCGTCTGGAGAATCCCGGGTCTTCTCTTCATTCCGATCATCTTCGGTGTGACTCAGGACTGGGGGCTCCAAAAGAGCTTGCTCGCGTTCGCCCCTTTGATCCTCATAGGCGGTTTGATCGTCGGATCGGCGGCCGGCGGTGTCGACCGCGACATCAGAGCTGCTCGCGCTGCGAGCATGGCGGATGAGGAAGCTCGCAGAGCAAGGGCGAGCGGCAAGTCGAAGATGATCGTCTGCCGGGACGTCGATGTCGAGTACGACGGTGTTCAGGTCCTGTTCAACGTGGACTTCGATGTGGAGGAGGGGGAGCTGGTTGCGTTGCTCGGGACCAACGGCGCTGGCAAGTCCACGATGCTCCGCGCGATCTCGGGGGTCCAGCAAGCCTCGAACGGCGCGATCTTCCTGGACGGCCAGGACATCACGCACGTGCCTCCTTACGAGAACGCGCAGAACGGCATCGTCATGGTGCCCGGGGGCCACGCGATATTCCCAACACTCACGGTCGAGGAGAACCTGCGCACTGCCGCATGGATGTACCGAGAGGACGAGGACTATGTGAAGAAGGGGCTTGAGAAGGTTCTCGACTTCTTCCCGATTTTGCGAGAGCGATTCAACCAGCAGGCGGGGAACCTTTCCGGTGGTGAGCAGCAAATGGTTGCTCTTGGTCAGTCGTTCCTAATGAAGCCGAGGCTGCTCATGATTGACGAGCTCTCACTGGGGCTTGCTCCCCAAATCGTCGAGCAGCTGCTGAACACGTTGCGGGCAATCCACGCAGAGGGCACAACCGTGATCCTGGTCGAGCAGTCGCTGAACGTAGCCCTCACGATTGCCAAGAGGGCCGTCTTCATGGAGAAAGGCGAGATTCGCTTCGATGGGTCCGTTGAAGAGCTAATGCGTAAGCCCGAGCTGGTTCGCTCGGTCTTCATGGGCGGCGTCGCCGCTGGAGCGAGCGGAATTATCACTGGAGCTTCACGCAGGAAGATGCAGTTCGAAGACCGGGAGCGCATCCTCTCAGTCGAGGGAGTCGACGTTTCGTTCGGTGGAGTTCAGGCTCTGCGCGGAGCCGGCTGCGATGTCTCGGCTGCAGAGATCGTCGGAATCATCGGTCCGAACGGAGCCGGCAAGACCACACTCTTCGACGCGATCAGCGGCTTCATCACTATCGACGCGGGCAGGGTCATGCTCGAAGCCACCGACATAACCAACCTGGGGCCGGATGGTCGGGCAAGACTTGGCCTCGGCCGCTCCTTCCAAAACGTTCGCCTGTTCTCGTCCATGACCGTCAGGGAGAACATCGCGGTCGCGAGGGAGCGTCACATCTCCGCGCGCAACCCGCTCACTGCCGCATTGTGGACGCCGGCCACGAGGAGAGCCGAGAAACGGGTTACCAGAAGGGTGGACAACCTGATCGACGTCCTCGGCCTGGACGCTTACGCGGACAAGTTTGTAAACGAGCTCTCCACCGGAACCAGAAGGGCAGTGGACATCGCTTGCATCATGGCGTCCGAGCCGAGAGTGCTCCTGCTCGACGAGCCTTCATCAGGATTGGCTCAGGCGGAGACCGAGGACCTCGGGCCCGTGCTCGTTCGTCTTGTCCGTGAGACCGGGTGCGGAATGCTGGTCATCGAACACGATATTCCGCTGATAACGACCATCTCTGACCGCATGGTAGCGATGGATCTCGGCTCGGTTGTAGCATCCGGCACCCCGCAGGAAGTTACGAGTCATCCAAAGGTGATGGCGTCGTATCTGGCAGCTTCGGAGGATGTTGTCTCCAGGTCAGATATTGGCAAGGCGGTGGGGGCCGCCCTTGGAGTCGACGTTGTGGTCGCATCGATCAACGGTGCGGACGGCCACGTTGAGGCCGATGAAGCCGTAAAGAAGACCCGCAAGCGAAGCACCACAAACCCGGCAGCTGGGGCCAAGCGCAAGAAGGCAACCAGCGGAAGAAAAGGAAGGTGATCTGACTCAGGTGGCTACCAGGACGAGGACAGCAAAAAAGTCGACCGATAGATCCAGCGGTACAAGGCGAATGACCCCTGAGTCGTTCAGGAAGCGTTTCGAGCTGATGGTCACCAACATCGGCAAGGTCATCAAAGGAAAAGACGATGTCATCCGTCTTGCCCTAACGGCGCTCCTGGCCGACGGGCATATCCTCTTCGAGGACGTTCCCGGGACGGGCAAGACGATGCTCGCCAGGGCCATTGCCCAAACGATCAGCGCCACGCCGAACCGTATTCAGTGCACGCCGGACCTTCTGCCCGGCGACATCACCGGCTCTCCGGTACTCGACCGTAAGAGCGGTGAGTTCGTCTTCCGGCCTGGCCCCGTCTTCGCAAACATCTTCCTTGCGGACGAGATCAACCGTGCAACGCCAAAGACCCAGGCCGCACTTCTCGAAGCCATGCAGGAGCGCAACGTCACCGTCGACGGAGTCACCTACCGGCTTCCCGACCCGTTCTTCGTGCTTGCAACCGAAAACCCAATCGAGCTTGCCGGAACGTTCCCGCTGCCGGAGGCTCAGCTGGACAGATTCCTGTTCAAGCTTTCGCTCGGCTATGCCAGCAGGGACTCAGAGGTCGAGATCCTCCAGGCCAACAGCAAGAAGGAGGCCATCCTGGACCTCGGCCCCGTAGTCGACACAAGAGAAGTGCGTGAGCTGATTGACTGGGCGACGGAGGTCACCGTGTCGGATGAGGTGACCCTTTACATAATCGACCTGGTTGCCGCGACGCGAACCGACCCGGCGCTTCAAATGGGCGCAAGTACACGAGCTTCTCTCGCGCTGATGCGAGCTACCCGCGTCCTGGCGGCATCGCAGGGACGCGAGGACGTGATTCCGGACGACGTCAAGACTCTGGCTACTCCGGTCCTTGCTCACCGGTTGATCCTGACTCCGGACGCGCAGCTGCGAGAGGAGACGATCGAGGCTGTCGTAGAACGGGTCGTTACTCGAATCAAGGTGCCGGTAGGGGTGAAGCGTTCCCGCCAGGAGTCCAACGCCTAAGTTGAGATTTAGCCGGTAAGGAACTAGATGGCAAGCGCTCCGAAATCCCGGATGGGTGGGGCCTCCGGCGTCCGCTCGGGTTTCTTCGCGGCCATCGAAAGACGTGCCGGCATAACCATCAGCGGGCTGGTGCTGCTCGTGCTTGCCGTCGTCGGATGGATCTTTGCTTACTTCATCGGGGGCCGCGCGATGTTCCTTCTCGTTTATGGACTCGCGATGGTGTTCGTAATTGCGATCATTGCCGGCCGCAGAAGGCTCTCGGTCGATGCGGAGCGGTCCGACCTGCCGATGAGAGTAAGAGAAGGGCAGCTGGTCGACGTGGAGATCACCCTTCGCGCCAAGCGCCGCCTGTCGACGGTGATTCTGGAGGAGATCCTTCACCCGCAGTTGGGGACATCGGTCAGAGTGCCCATTCCTTCGCTTCCGTCTGGCCAGGAAGTGAAGCACGTCTACAGCTTTTCTCCGAAGCTGCGCGGCGTCTACAAAGTCGGACCTTTGACCGCAACCTGGAGCGACCCGTTCGGCCTCACTAGAAGGCGCATCGACCTCAACGAACCGGCAGAGATCATCGTCCATCCGCTGACCGAGATGGTGCACGACAGAGTCAGCACTCGTGAGTGGGAGGACCCGCCGATCAGACCCCCGTTCTCTAAGCCGTGGCCTACCGGATTCGAGTTCTACGGAATGCGCGACTACGTTCCAGGCGACGACCCTCGGCGAATCGTCTGGAGAGCCAGCGCCAGAACCATCGACCCGTTGACCGGACAGGGAAAGTACCTGATCAGGGAGTCCGAGCAAGGAATCACCGACCGCGTCTCGATCATTCTCGACACCGACATCAAGTACCACAGCCCGGGTGATCCGAGCGACACTTTCGAGACGGCGATCAAAACCTGCGCATCCCTCGGCGCAAAACATCTTCGTGACGGTTTCGGGGTCACAGTCGAAACCAATGAGGGGAGGTTGTCGGACCAGCTGCGCGGTCAGCGCGACCGGTTGAAACTGCTGGATAACCTCGCACGAATTCAGCCGAGCAAGGTCACTCTTAGCAAGCTGCTCGAGCGCTTGATGTTCGACGCGAGACGTGACCTTCACAACGTGGTCATCACGCCCCACGTGGATCAGGAAGCAGCGAGCCGTCTCCGACTCTTGATGGACAAAGGAACGTCGCTCGTCATGGCGATCCTTCTATGGGAGGACACCGACCCGGAAGCCGCCCACCGGGCAGCATCACTAGGGGCTCTGGTAGTGGAGATCGCTCCGGGGGTTCCCCTAGAGGCTGCGTTCCGCAGACTGGCCGGTGCCGGCGTTCGCCGGGAGAGATAGATGGCGATAGAGACTCCCGAACGCGTCGAGGAAGCTCCCGCTCCGGAGGAGCCGCAGCCGGAGGTCCCCGGGCCGGAAGAGCCGCAGCCGGAAGGTCCCCAGCAAGCAAGCATCCTTCTCACATCACTCGCGATCTTTCTTGCAGTCTCGGCAGCAGGCTGGATGGCGGCCGGCGTCTTCCGGGGGCCGCTTGCTCGCGGCGTCGCCGTGCTCGGAGCGATCATTGGCGTTGGAATAGTTGCGTTCTCTTACAGAAGCGCGCGCCCGAGCATCATCCAGTACATGGCGCTTCCGGCTGCTCTCGTAGTCGGAGCCCTTCTGGTTCTGCCGTTCACCGGAGAAGGTACGGCGACCCTTCCGGGACTGGTCGCGGAAGCGGTCAGGACGGGCGGGGTAGCTCAGCCGCCGATCCCGTTCGACCCCGGCTGGCGCTTCATCCTCCTCGTCCTCATATCCGTCCTCGGCGCAGCTGCCGCATCGTTGGCGACATCTCTAAACAAGCCGAAGGTGGGAATCTTCATGCCGATTCCGCTCCTCTTTGCCGCCGCTCTTGTGCAGCCGAAAGAAGGGACGCTGCTCACAAGTGGTATCGCGCTCGTGCTTCTGGTTGCGTCGCTCGCCGTCTCCTATGGGGTGGAGCTCGCGCAGGAAGGGGCGACGTCCGGCCAGTTCGAGCTGCGACGCTTTGCCCGCGGCGGTGTAATCCTTGCAGCGCTTGTCGGCCTGTTGGTTCTGCTGAGTCAGGTTGGGTTCCTCTTCCCGGAGCCGGACCGCGATCAGGTCATTCCTCCGAAGAAGCCGGAGGTTCAGCCGCCTCAGGCGGACCGCGTGCTATTCACGGTTCAGGCTGACAGGCCGGGCCCGTGGCGGCTGGGAGTTCTCGACGTCTACCAGGGTGGCGCATGGTTGTTGCCTCCATACGACTCACGCCGGTTCGAGGACGTCCCATCGAACGGCCGGATTAAGTCGCCGCAGGTCAAGGCTTTCCCCGCGCCCGATCCCGAGGATCCGGAAAGACCAACGCGTTTCAGCGCGGTTTTTACGATCAAGGACGTCGAGGGCCATGTCCTGCCGAACGTCGCCAACACGATCAACTTCAAGCGAACCGGATTTGCACTTCAGTTCGACCCGCGCACTCAGATGTTCCGCCTGCCCGAATCGCGCGCCCAGGCCGGCATGAAGTACACCGTCGAGGCTCCGGCGTCCCCGGGGGGTAAAGCCCTTTCCCTCGCCCCCGCGGCCCCTGCGCGGATGAAGGAGTACCTGGCAGTGCCGCCGCCTCCCAACGAGGTCGTGACCCTTCTTGCCGACGCTCCACCAACGAATAACTGGGACCGCCTGCAGTTCGTCCGCAACGCCTTCTACGCAAAGGTGGTCGCAGCGGGGGCCGGTAACCCGGTCGACGTTCCCGCGGGTCGCGTGGCCGAGATGCTTTCGGGGGCCGAAGCAAGCCCGTACGAGATCACCGCGGCAGAAGCCCTACTCGCCCGGTGGGCGGGCATCCCCTCGAGAATCGGTTATGGGTTCTACGGCGGAGACAAGCCCGACCCCGCCGGCAACCTATGGGAAGTAAGGCCGCGTCACGGCTCGACTTGGCTCGAGGCTTACTTCGAAGGTCACGGCTGGGTTGCGATCGTGGGCGTTCCACCAAGGGCCAAGGCCTCTTTGAGCCAGTCGCAGAAGCAGGAGAACCCGGCGGTCCAACCGACTGAAGAGCTCGCACTTGTCGTTTACGTTCCGATCAAGCTCCAGACAATCACGCTTCTTTACGTTTACGTCAGGTACTGGTTCCTGGTCTCTCTGCCGATCGTGACGGCCCTGCTGTTGTTATGGGCCTTCTTCCCCGGAGCATTGAAGGCAATTCGAAGGGTCAAGCGACGACGATGGGCTACGCGCGAGGGCTTGCGTGCCCGTGTCGCGGCCGCCTATGCGGAGCTTCGCGACTCAGCGAACGACCTGAACATCGGCGACGAGATCCTCACGCCTCTAGAGTTCCTGCAGGTCATGGAGGTCGACGACGAGCATCAGGAGCTTGCGTGGCTCGTGACTCGCGCGCTTTGGGGAGACCTGGCACGCGACTTGCGGCCCGAGGATGCAGAGGCGGCGGAGGATATGGCTGCTTCGGTAACGCGCAGGCTTCGCAGAGCGCAGTCGCTGATTACCCGCATGCTGGCGTTCGGCTCGCGCACCTCCCTGCGTAACCCCTACTCCGAAGAGTTGCCGAACTTGTGGCCGAAGTGGGCAAGGCGCGGCGCACTCAGGGGGGCCATCAGAAAGCGCTTCCGTGTGCGTCCGGTGAAGCGCTTGAAGAGGATTCTGCCAACGGGTTCGATCCTTTTGCTGGCGGCCCTGCTTCTGGCCTCGTGCGGCAGCCCCCCGCCTGCTGTCCTTTCCGGCCCGGTTCTTCCAAACAGGATCGCGCCGCCCGAGATCGAGGGTTTTGTGTTTCAGCGCGAGGCAGACGTGGAGGGGGCGTTCAAGCGAGCGGGCGAGGCCGCGCTGGTCCAGCCGAACGGCCAGGTGTTTTCGATTCGGCAGGGGGCACAAATCGTCGGGTCTCTGCAGATAGCTCCGTTCAAACCCGGTTTCGGTGCGACCAGAAGGGAAGTGCGTGAGGGCGTCCTGCGCGGGATCGGAACGGGCCGGTTCGAGCTCACCCGCATCGGAGCGGAACGCATCTACACGATGCGCACGGGGGAGCAGCGATTCTTCATGTGGTTTCCGGGGAACGGCCGCTACTTCGAGCTGCTCGTTGCACAGCAAGGGTTCGAGGAGGCAGGAAGGATTTTTACGGCCCTGATCGCGTATCAGCGTGGTGAAGAGGCCGGTGAGGTCTTCGAGAAGCCACCGTCTCACGTATTCGATCCTAGAAGGGGAGGTGAGGAATAAGGTGCGGAGCGCGCTTATCGTCGCGAGGATGAAGTCGCTCAGAGTCATCGCGATTCTTGCCTTGCTGGTTTTGCTTGGAACAGCTTGCGCGGGGCCGAAGATTCCACTCGAGGTCGGAGTCAAGGAGTACCCAACCGACGTAATCTTGGGGGCCCAGCCCGAGCCGGCACCCCCTCCGCCACCGTCCGCGAACCTGACTCCGGGGTTCCCCGGTTTTCTGCAGCCTCCGCCTCCGACACGCGAGCTTCCGCCCGAACCCATTCGTGTGCCCTGCCCCGAGGCGCATCCGTTCACGGCGCCCAAGGAGCGAGCGCCCAACCGAGCCACTCAGGCCCCGCAGCCTGCGAGTTACAAATTCCGTAACAACGGAACCTTTGCGGTGACGAACACGGCGAATGGGAAGGTCGTCAGAGGGGCATACCCAGCCGAGAGTGATCGCAAGGTGCTGAACCCTCAGAGGAGCGACCAGGGTGGTTTCAGCTTCCAGGTAGAGATTCCGCAGGGAGACCGAACCACGACCACCCATTACTCGGTGACTCCAGAGTCGCCCATTCCCTCGCAAGCCGGCTTGTTCATCCGGCAGATCGTCACGCGCTATCCAGACGGGTCCGCCGATCCCTTTGACCCGGTTGGGCCCGGTCTCAAGCTGATCGAGTTTCCGGCTGAGCCCGGCAAAAACTGGGATACGGCCGGGACGGATCCGGACGGAACGGCCATGCTCTTTCACGCGCGAATCGGAATCGAGGTGGCAGATGGCGATGACGTCAATACGGACCCCGACATTGAGGCCGTGGTGCGCATAGACGCCTGCGGGGAGTTCATCCAGGCGTGGCTGATAGAGGTGACCGGAGGCCGCATAGTCGGCCCGGGAAAAGACATCACTTTCAGGGCTCTATATGCGGTCGCCACGCAGTTCGGAGGCTTAATCGTTTACGACAATGTTTGTATGTCGGGCACGGACAACGGGAACCAGATAAGCAACTGTAACGAGGCGACAATCAACAGCGTTCCCAAGCCTCCCAAATGAGGCAGGGCTAAGTGCGGCAGAGAACCGCAATAAGTAAGGGCTCGCGCCTGGCAGCTGTTGTCTGTCTGCTGGCCGTCCTTGGCTCAGCGTGCACCGGAGAGGGCGAGGTCAAGGCGCGTGAGGCTAAGCCGGGGGCAAAGACGGGCGGAACCCTCACCGTTGGAGTCACCGAGCCGCTGACTCTCGAGTCGAGCGGGGCGGACACGTTCGAAGCTTCGGGCAACTTGATCATCCGAACGATCTGCGATCCCTTGATTCAAATCGATCCAGTTACAGGCGAGCCCAAGCCGGCGATTCTGGACTCGTGGCTGACCTCCGATGGGGGCAAGACTTACTTCCTAAAACTCCGCCGTGGTGTCCGCTTCCACAACGGCAGGGAGGTCAATGCCGACGACGTGGTCTTCGCTCTTTCCCGCGTAGCCAGCAGGGAGTATGGAAGTCCAGTCGCCACGCTTCTAGAGAATGTACTGGGATACGAGTTCGTTCACGGCGACGTCGACGTCGAGGATCAAGACATCGACGAGAGGTTCAGGGAGCAGCTTGCAGGGGCGCGCGTGGTTGAGAACTTCGCTTTCGAAATTCGGATCAATGACGAGCTGGAGCAAACGGACTTCTTCAGACTCCTCAGCCATCCGCTCGCCTCTCCAGTACCAAAGCAAGAGGTCCTGGAGGATCCGGACGCTTATGCGCGGCGGCCGATCTGCACCGGCCCGTACAAGCTCGCCGGCGACTGGAAGCCAGGTGACCCTTCAATAAGAGTCGACAGGTTCGATGGTTACTACGGCCAAAACCTCGGCTATACGCGCGGGGGAAAGGGGTACTTTGATTCGATCGAGTTTCGGGTGTTCCCCGACAGGCCGTCACAGCTGCCCGAGTTTCAGAACGGAAACCTGCTGGCCGCTCAAGGCACGCCTTCGCTCTTGATCTCTGGAGCGCCGGTCCCGCCAGAGCAGCAGATCAAAGCAACGACCGGGACGCTCGAGTACATCGGCTTGCCCACCGCCACTGCGCCGTTCAACAACCGCCACTTCCGAATCGCCCTGAGTCAAGCCCTCGATCGAGAGTTGCTGGCTCAAACTCTCTACGCCGGCTTCAAGACGCCGGCCAGGGGATACATCGCCCCGACCACCGGGCAGCTCTACAGGGATCAGGGGTGTGGAGACCGCGCTCAGACGAAGGCCGATATCCCGGCTGCGCAGGAGTCTCTGCGCAAATCCGGAGTCAACCTTGCGGGCGCAACATTCAAGTTCTATTTCAACGACGAGTTGGGAAACCGTTCGATGGTCGAGGCGATCGCCGCGCAGTGGACGGCCGCATTCGGCGTCAACTTCGAGCTCACCCCGATGGGTTGGGATGAATACGTCGCCAAAGGAGCGGGGCAACCGGGATTCGACGGACCGTTTCGAATGGGATACGCGCCGCAGTACCCCAGTGGCGACACCTACATGTATCCGCTGTTTCATTCGTCGAGCATCGGCAGGGACAATCTGATGCGCTTCTCGAACAGAGAGATCGACCGACAGCTGAAGGAGGACGCTCGGACGGCCCCCACCGACGAGGACATTCGGATCGAATATCAGAACACGGAGGATCTCGTTTGCGAGCAGCTGCCTTCCGTGCCTGTCTTCTTCAACAACGTCGTGCACTTCCTGCACACCGACAGGATCGACTCGGCAAGTGAGTCCTTCACCGACATAGCCACGGGCCAGCTAGCGCTGAGGGAGCTCTACCAAAAGTAGCCCGCCCCCCGACGCTGCCAAACCGGATCTGATCCATCGAGATCCGAAGTGTCAGGTCACGCCTGCGGTTGTCCCTCAGCCGAGGTCCGCTTGGTGGTGACATCTTGACGTCGGAAGCGATCTTGAAGCAGCTCGGCCCCCAGGCCCGCTCCCGATGGGGGGGTGAAGAAACCGCCTGCAGGTGTTGGAACATAGTCGACCAGCTCCGCATACCAGCCGCTGTAGAAGGCGCGAACTGACTCTTGAATAAGCGTGCTCCTCGCAGCGAATCCCATGTGGAGAGCGCATAGGTATTCAAGGGGACCGAGGCAGTCGTGCGGTGCCGTTGAAAGGCCCCGCGCTTCTGCCATCGCGGTGATCTTCACGGCTTCCGTGATTCCGCCGCACCAGGCCGGGTCATAGATCACGACGTCGTAGGCCTCATGCGCGATCAGGTTCTTGAACTGGGTTCGGGGGCCGGCGGTCTCGCCCCCGGCCGTTTTGGCCGATGTGGCCGAGCGAAACTCGGACAGTGCGCCGGGGTGCTCCGGAGTAAGGGGATCCTCTATCCAAAAAGGTTCGAACTCTTCGAGGGCCTTGGCTATTTCCAACGCCGGTTTCAGCTCCCATAGGCCGTGGAGCTCGACCATTACCTCCATCTTGTCGCCGGCAGCTTCGCGAATTTTTCGGAACGGACCGAGGGCCTCGTCCATTGCGGTCTTGTCTATGCTGGTCCCGCCGGTTGCCTCTGCTGCGGGGTCGAACGGCCATATCTTCATGCAGCTGATCCGCTGATCGAGAAGTGAGAGAGCCACGTCACCGGCCCTGTGCATGAACCCCTCGAGGTCCTCGTAGGGACCTTGCAGCGTCTCGGCCCCCCAGTTGCTGACGGCCTGGTTTCCCTGCCGGATGTACCGGTAGCCGGCACACGTGTTGTATCCGCGCAACCGGTCGTGCTTCGCGCCTCCCAGCAGATCGAGAACAGGTTTTCCTTCGACCCTGCCTCTCAGATCCCAAAGTGCGATGTCGACTGCGGACTGCGCACGCATCTCGGCCCCCGTTCCCATGAAGCCGACGTATGGCTTGAGCCGCAGCATCAACGCCTCGATGTCTCGTGGGTCTTCGCCAAGCACCATAGGGGCGATCGTGTCGTGCACATGCGCTTCGGCCGGGCCGGGGAAGTACGAGGTCTCACCTGTCCCGGTGATGCCTTCGTCCGTGTGAATGCGCACCCACAAAAGATTCGGGAATTCGCCCGCGCGAATCGTTTCGATCGAAGTGATTCTCATCAGGCCGATCCTAGTGGGCCTCCGCAGAAGTTAAGTCGGTCGACGCGCCGAGCATGATGGTGGGCTCCATGGAGACATCGCAGGCCGAGAGCACCGCGGCGCGGTCGAGGAACCGTGTGGAAGACTACACGGCCAATGTCTGACGCCCCCAACGATAGCGAGCCGTACGGCGCGGTAGTCGTCACCGAAAACGTCACAAAGAAATGGGGCCAGACAACGGCACTGGCCGGCGTATCCGTGCAGTTTCCAAAGGGCATCACCGGCCTGCTTGGAGAGAACGGGGCCGGGAAGACCACTCTCATTGGGGCGCTACTTGGCCTTCATCGTGTCGATGAGGGAACCATTCACGTCCTGGGCAAAGACCCGTGGACGCTGGGGCCGGAGGTCCGCGCGATTCTCGGATACTCGCCGGAGCATGACGCGCTTCCCCCCGACCAGCGCGCGTTCGACTTTGTAAGGCACATGGCAGAGGTTCATGGAATTCCGAAGCGATCGGCCATATCGCGCGCGAGCGACGTCCTCTTCTTGACGGGCCTGGGCGAGGAGAGATTTCGCCCCATCGGAACGATGTCCACCGGTCAGAAACAAATGGTGAAACTCGCTCAGGCCATAGTGCACGATCCGAAGCTGCTGCTCCTCGACGAGCCGACCAACGGGCTCGACCCCGTCCAGCGCGATGGCATGCTGAACCTGATTCTTCAGATCGGTAAAGAGCTCGGGATGGACGTCATCGTTTCCTCTCACCTCATTGCCGAGGTTGAGAAGATCTGCGACTCGGTTGTGATACTCGACTCGGGAAGGCGGGCGGGCGGAGGACTTCTGCGTGATCTGACCGCACCGCAGGACGAGCTGCTGCTAGAAGTAACCGGCCCGGCCGACTCCCTCGCAAGGACTCTCCGGAAGTCCAGGCTGAAAGTAAGGGTTGCAGACGGGCGTCTGCTGGTGGGCCTCGACGGCGACCGGACCTACGACGTCATTAGGGATGCTCTCGCAAGCTCATCGAAGCACGGGCTCGTCAGGCTGGTTCGCAAGGGGGCATCGCTGGAGGATGTTTTCCTCAGCGCCGGGGAGGCGGAGAGTTGAGCACCGGCGAAGCGCGAATTGTCCGGCAGGGATTCCGCGGCTACAACGGTCCCCGCCGCGGTCCTCGGTCGGCGATCACCAGCTTGTTCTTCAACACAATGCAGAGAACACTCGGAGCCCGGCGAAGCGTTTGGGCGAAGCTCCTTCCGATTCTTACGATCGCGATCGCCTTTCTTCCTGCAGTGGTGATCGTCGGGATCATTGCGTTGTTTCCGATCGGAGTTGAAGAGATTGTCCCTGCGTTCGACGAGTACTACGGCCTCGTTGGAATAAGCCTTCTCATCTTCTCCGCGCTCGTTTCCCCCGAGGTGCTATGTCCCGACAGACGTTCGGGCGTGATCTCGCTCTACCTGTCGTCTCCGCTTACCCCCGTGACGTACCTGACCGGCAAGGCCCTCG
Organism: Actinomycetota bacterium; assembly: GCA_035536315.1. Taxonomy (GTDB): domain Bacteria; phylum Actinomycetota; class CADDZG01; order JAHWKV01; family JAHWKV01; genus DATLOJ01. The sequence goes on from DATLOJ010000029.1 coordinate 42,724, forward strand.
GTGTTTTTGCAGTGACGGGTCTGATCACCCTGGTGCCGCCCCTCTTGCTGCTGTTCGGTGTGTCGATGCAGGGAGCCGGCCCCGATGGCTTCGGCAACTTCATGCTTACGGTGAGCCGCATGCTTGCCGCAGGAATCATCCTGTCGGTCTACTACGGCCTGATATCGCTTGCGATATCGAGCCTCACTGACCGAAAGGCATTCGCGTCGGCGGGGATGATCATGTTGCTACTTGCGACTCAGATCTCCGTTGGAATCTTGATCAACGGTTTGGAGATGCCCGAGTGGCTGAGTCTGTTCGACATATTCAGCGTGCCCTTCATATTGGTGCAGCGCATCTTCGACTCACCGCGAGAATACGCAGAGGTTTCCGCGTGGCTTTACGCGGTAGCAGCTTTGGTGTGGGCTGGAGCCGCAGCAGGAGTTCTGTATTTGCGATATCGCAGAACCGGGCTGAGCCGATGATCGAGATCAACGGAGTATCCAAGTGGTTCAAGGATGTTGTCGCCTTGTCGGACGTCACATTCCAGATGGGCCCCGGAGTGACCGCGCTTCTTGGCCCCAACGGTGCTGGGAAGTCGAGTCTCCTGCGAATCGTGTGCGGGTTGACCGCACCGTCCCGGGGAGATGTTCGCGTCCTCGGCAAGAGACCTCGCCACGACTTGTCGTTGTTCTCCGACATCGGCCTGGTTCCTCAGCAAGAGGCCTTGTTCGAAAGGCTCACGTCGTTCGAGCTGGTTAGAGCTGCTGCGATTTTGCAAAGGGTCCCGAGCCCCGAGGACGCGACCGTCCAGGCCATCAATGAAGTCGACCTCGACCCTTCAGACAAGCGCCCTCTCAGGAGCTTCTCCAAAGGAATGCGTCAACGCGTGAAGGTCGCGCAGGCCCTCGTTCACAGCCCCAAGATCCTCATCCTCGACGAGCCTTTGAACGGCCTGGATCCCCGGCAGCGACTTCACATGATCGAGCTGTTTCGCCGCTGGGGGAGCGAAGGACGAACCGTTGTGGTCTCAAGTCACGTGCTGGAAGAGGTCGAGAAGATTGGGTCCAGGGTCGTCGTCCTCGGCCGCGGCAGACTGGTCGCCGAGGGCGATTTCCATGAGATCAGACGGCTGATGGATCAAAGGCCCCACCGCATAAGGCTGCTCAGCGGAGCCCCCGCAAAGCTGGGGGCCGGACTCATCGCGGAAGGCCTTGTAGTGGGGGCCAGAGTGAGGTCCGATGAGGAGATCGAGGTAGAGACCGAAGATGTGATGCTCCTGCGCTCGCAGATTGCGAAGGTCGCTCGCAAGAACAACATCAGGCTGAAGGAGATGAGCCCGCTTGATGAGGATCTCGAGAGCGTCTTCCGATACCTGGTCAAGAGCTGATGGGGGAGATTTACAACGCGCTGCTGCGCACGGCCCTGTCCAAAGGAAGGCTTGCCGGTATTGCGGTGGTTAGTGCACTTGCGATGCTTCTTGGTTTGGCAGTTGGCCTTGACGACAACGCCTTTCAGGATGTTCGTCTTGCCGGCTACTCCCTGATCACCGGAATCGGTCTCTCGCTCCTTGCCCCCATAACTGCATTGGTATTCGGGTCTGCTGTGCTTGGAGACCCTGCAGAGGAAGGGACGCTTGTCTACCTTTGGATGCGGCCGATTCCTCGCTGGCACATTGCCACTGCCGCGATGGGAGTGGTGCTAACGGTCACCATTCCTCTTGCAGTGATTCCCATAGGAATATCGGCCATGCTCACTGGCGGCGGGCGGGCACTTTCGCTCGGCTCGATCCTTGCATCGTTTCTGGCCGTATCCGCTTACGGAGCGTTGTTCATCGGCTTTGGACTTCTCGTTCGCAGGGCCCTTGTCTGGGGGCTTATCTACGTACTGCTGTGGGAGGGCATCGTGGCCAGCGTCGGCGCAGGGCCGGCGCGCTTGTCGGTGAGGCTTTACACGCAGTCCCTTCTAGCCGAGATTGCGAACGTGCCGCGGCCCGAGGCGTCGGTAGACGTTTGGCCGGCTGTGATCACGCTCGTAGGAATCGCCTTGGCAGGGATGGGCCTTGCCCTGTGGAGGCTCCGAACGCAGGACATCGTCTGACGATGGCGCAGATAAAGGCATTGCTCTTCGATTTCGATGGTCTTCTGGTGGAGACCGAGTGGTCGGACTACAAGGCGTGGGCGGAGTTGTACGAAGAGCACGGCCATGATCTGACTCTGGAGGAGTGGTCCGTTGTAGTCGGAACTATTAACCCTTTCGACCCGATGGCGAAACTCCGGGATCTGACCGAATTAGATCTCGAGGAGGACGAGTTGCGTGCGCGAAGGCTTGCTCGAAAGATGGAGCTTTTGGAGGCCGAACAACTGAGGCCAGGGGTGCAGGCCTGCCTCGAGCAAAGTCGTGAACTGCGTCTGAGGACTGCAATTGTTACAAGCAGTGCTCGGTCCTGGATCGAGAAAAATCTGGAGCGCATTGCTTGTCCGCACGAGTTCGACATCATCGTCTCGGCGGATGGGGATCGCGCCGTTGCCAAGCCGAGCCCTGCTCTGTACTCGAACGCGCTCAGCGGCCTCGGAGTCGTGGCCGCTGAGGCGATTGCTTTCGAGGACTCGCCGAACGGAATAAAAGCGGCGAAGGCGGCGAGCCTTTTTTGCGTTGCCGTTCCGAACAGGGTCACCGACTCCCTCGATCTTTCCCAGGCCGACATCCAGCTTTCGTCGCTCGAGGAGACCTCCCTCCAGGCCCTGATCGCCGAGGCCGAAGGGGTCCCATCGGCGAGCTAGAAGTGCCGCGTTAATGCGAGACGGAGGGGAACCTCGCAGGGTGGATTTTTCGGTATGTGGAATATAGAGTCCGGCCCGTGCTCGGATCGGTCGGCAATGCGTTGAGGGTTGTGGACCTGTTGTCCGAGCGGGGGGAAATGGGTGTTTCCGAAATTGGAAGACAACTCAGCCTGACCACCGCGACGGCCCACCGGCTCGTCCGCAGCCTGGCTGAGTCGGGTCTGGCGGAGCGCAACCCCGACACACGGCGCTATTCACTCGGGCCGAAGATTCTCCTTCTTGCGGACAGGGTCAGGTCCCGAATGGGCCTTCGTGAGGTTCTGCTTCCGATACTCGAGGAGATTCTCGACGCTTGCGGTCAGACGGTGAACCTGGGTGTCTACCGCGAGGGACAAATCATGTACCTCGAGAAGCTGGAATCGAACGAGCTTTACCGCATAGAGGTCAGCGTGGGGGCCGGAGTTCCCGCGTACTGTACGGGTTTGGGAAAGGCCATACTTGCCTACCTGCCCGAGACAGAAGTCGACAAATACCTGAACTCCGCGGACCTCGTCAAGCACACGCCGAGCACGCACACGGTCGTCCTGGACATCAAGGCTGAGCTTTCACTCGTTAGGGAGATGGGGTTCGCAGTAGACCGCGGCGAGCTGCTCTACGACGTTTGGTGTGTGGCTGCCCCGGTCTTCGGCGATTCCGACCTTCCGATCGCGGCTATAAGCATCTCGGCACCGCGGTCACGCTTCGAGTCGAAGCAGGATGAGCTCGTCCCGGTTCTCATCGAGAAGGCGAAGGAGGCCTCCAAGCTTCTCGACGGCCTCGGCAAGCTGCCGGTCCGCGCCTAACGGAAGCGTCCAAAACTGTCGGAGGTTCCCGGCCGTCGTGATACTTTCACGCACCCGATGACGACCGGGTGAAAAGTCGATGATCGGAGATTAAGGCTTGAAGCTCGTTGGTTATGAGAAGGACGGCGTAGCTCTCACCGGAGTCGCCGAAAACGGCGTCGTCCGTCAGACGCCGTCGCTCTTCGATGACAAGCCGGGCGACGAGGTCGGGCCTTTGAATGAGTTGAACCTCACCGCCCCCATTCCCGAGCCGGGCAAGATCATTTGTGTCGGCCTGAACTACAGGGACCACGCGGAGGAGTCGGGGATGCCGATTCCTGCCAGTCCCATCTTGTTCTCGAAGTTCAACAACACGGTTATCGGCCCCGGCGATCCGATCAAGATTCCCTCGATCACCAAGGAGTGCGACTACGAGGCGGAGCTCGGTGTGGTTATCGGGCGGACGGCGTCTGGAGTAAAAAGGGAAAGGGCCCTCGACTACGTTCTTGGTTACACATGCGTCAACGATGTCTCGGCCCGCGACCTTCAGTTCGCGGACGGACAGTGGGTGAGGGGCAAGACGCTCGACACCTTCTGTCCCATTGGTCCCTGGATAGTCACTGCAGATGAGATCGAGGATCCGCAAACGCTCGGTATTCGATGCGACGTCAACGGAACTCGGCTCCAGGACTCTTCGACGGCTCAGATGATCTTCCCCGTCGACGAGATCATCAGCTTCATATCCGAAGCGATCACTCTCGAGCCGGGCGACCTGATCGCAACAGGCACTCCCGTGGGAGTGGGCTTCGCCCGCAAGCCGCCCGTTTATCTGAAGCCGGGAGACACGGTCGTCGTGGAGATCGACGGAATCGGCGCGTTAGAGAACCCCGTAGAAGCAAGGTAGGCCGGTGGGGGCGCAGAATTCGCCGGCTCGCCTAGAAGCCGCGGTCAACGCGCTGAAGGGCCGGGTCAAAGGCAGGGTCTACACCGACAGAGTTACCAAGGCTCTTTACTCAACAGACGCTTCCCCTTGCAGAATCGAACCGGCGGCAGTCCTGGTGGCGGAAGTGGTCGACGACATCCCGGCCGCCCTCGAAGTCTGCGTCGAACACGATTTGCCGGTCACGACCAGGGGGGCCGGAACTTCACTCTCCGGCCAATGCTGCGGGAGCGGGTTGAACCTCGACATCAGCCGTCTCGACCGCATCGAGTGGCTCGACGTCGAGTCGAAGACCGCGCGCATGGAGCCTGGCGCAACCTGGCATCAGCTGAACCTAGAGGCAAACAAGCTGGGGCTCGAGTACGGGCCGGACCCCGCGACAAAGAGGCAGTGCACGGCCGGAGGAATGGTCGGAAGCAACGCTGGCGGAACGCACTCGATCGTGTACGGCGCGACGGTCGATCACGTCGTTGGGATAGAGGCCGTGATGCCCAGCGGTGAGGAGATGCGGCTGAGGGAATCGACCGATGGAACTCTGCAATCGGCCGGCGTTCCCTCTTCGATCATCGAGGAGCTAGAGAGAGTGCGACAGCAGGTCGCGCCGGAACTCGGCCCCCAGTTCTTCTCGCTGGCTCGCCGAGGTTCCGGATATCAGCTCGAGCATTTCGCAGTCGACAAGCCCCATGCGGGCAAGCTCATGGCTGGGTCCGAGGGAACCCTCGCACTAATGACTGCGGTCGAACTTTCCTTGACCGACCTTCCCGAGGCGCGCGTACTTGCCGTTGTCGGTTTCACCGACATGCATGCGGCCATTGCGGCTGTCCCGGCCCTCGTCGAAACGGGGCCGTGTGCAGTCGAGCTCGTCTCCAAGTCCATGCTCGAGCTTGCGAGACGCGATCCCGTCCATGCCCGTGCGGTAGCGGATATCGATCAGGAGCTTGGCGCTTTGCTGTTCGTCGAGTACCAGGGGGTTTCCTTCCCGGAAGCGACATCGGGATTCGAGCGCATGGACAAAGCACTCTCGGGCTGCGCAGGCGTGCGCTACAACGGCCGATTTGCGGACCCCGACTCGTGGCTGCGGATGTGGGCGGTGCGGGAGGCCGGTGTCGGCGCTTTGTCTACCGTTGCCAGCGGCCCCCTTCTTCCTCAGGGGTTCATCGAGGACACGATCGTCGCGGTCGACAAGCTTCCGGGATTCATCAAGGCGTTCGAGGAGCTGTTCGAAGCGCATGACATGGAGGCGATTTGGTACGGCCACGCGTCGACGGGCCTCGTTCACGTCCGCCCGTTCGTGAACCTGACAAGCGCCGAGGAGATTGCCCGGCTGCACATGGTGATGGGAGAGACGGTCGACCTGGTCAAGGCTTGGGAGGGGGATATGGCCGGCGAGCACGGTGACGGCCTTGTGCGCAGCTACTGGAACCGGCGTTTGTTCGGAGATGAGATCTACTCGGCCTTGAAGGCGATCAAGGGTGCATTCGACCCGACGAACATCTTGAACCCCGGCAAGGTCGTCGACGGCCCGCAGCCTTTAGCCGCTTTGCGTTACGACCCCTCATACAAGCCCATTGAGCTCAAGGTTCTGATGGACTATTCCGACCAGGGCAACTTTGCCTCCGCAGCGGAAAGATGCTTCGGCGCAGGTGTGTGCCGCAAGCGAATTAGCGGAACGATGTGCCCTCCAGCCGCCGCAACCGGGCTCGAGGAGCACAGCACCCGCGCCAGAGCAAACCTTCTTCGATCTGTGGTGGCGGGTCAGCTCGACCTCGACGATCTATCTAGCGACCAGGCCGCCGAAGTCATGGACACATGCGTGATGTGCAAGGCATGCAAGACCGAATGTCCCGCACGCGTCGACATGGCCCGTATGAAGATCGAGTGGCTCGACATGATGAGAAGAAATCAAGGTGCGACCGCGATGCAGCGCTCGATTGCGAACCTGCGAACGCTCCAACAGTTGGGCGCACCATTCGCTCCGATCGCAAACAAGATCCAGTCTTCATCATGGATGAAGCGACGGATGCGAATAGCTCCCCAGCGGCGAATGCCCGCAATAGATCGCAAACCGCTGACCAAAAGGATCAGAGTCAAGCGAGGCGACGCATACCTTTACCCCGACTGTTTCACCACCTACCAGGAGCCTTCTATCGGGATGGCGGCCGCGACTTTGATACGAGCCGGGGGCCGGAAGCTCGCCCTTGCCCGAACGGGATGTTGCGGACGGACGATGCTGTCCGAGGGTTACATCGAAAAGGCTCGCCGGGCCGCGCACCGGTCTGCAAAGGCTCTTCGCAGAATCGATGGACAGATCCTGTTTGCGGAGCCTTCTTGTATGTCGGCAGTGACCGACGACTGGAAAACACTGATTGGCGATGTTTCCGACATCGCCGAAAGGTGCGTCCTTGCCGAAGAGTGGGTTGCCGACAACGCGCATGCACTTTCGTTCGAGCCTGGCGGGAGTGCAGTCCTCCACGGGCACTGCCATCAAAAAGCCCTTTGGGGAACGGGGGCCACGGAGAAGGCCCTCGAGCTGGTTCCGGATTTGGATGTCGAAGTCCTCGACTCCGGCTGCTGCGGGATGGCAGGCGGATTCGGCTATCAGGCCGAGCGATTCGACCTGTCGCGGGCGATGGGGGAGAGGGTCCTTCTTCCGGCCGTCCGCTCAGCCGACATTTCAACGGCGGTCATAGCGACCGGAACTTCATGCAGACATCAGATAGCGGATCTTTCAGGAAGGCGGGCCGAGCACCCGCTGGAATTCCTGGCGAGACGCCTGCAGTCGACAGTTGACTGAACGTACGACCCTGGATCGTTTTGCTCCCCTCAGAGGGGCGATTCTCTACGAGGCCATCTACCTGCGGCGCAATTGGACGCAAAGAGCAGCCCTCTTGATCCCTGCGGCGGCCTTCATCTTCCTGGGAAGGGAGGCCATGGGGACGGCAATTACAGGAACTTCGTTTGTGATCCTGGCCTTCGCTCGCAATCTGTCCACTCTGAGTCGTGATCTGACTTCAGGAACGGCGGCCGTTTATCTCAGGTCTCACGCGAGTTCATTGACCCTGATAGCAAGCAAGTGGCTGATCCAGTTTCTTGGCACAACTCTGCTATTGCTTGCATTGAGCGCGGGGATCAGGGTCTCACTAGGTCAATCCCCTGTGTCGGTTTCAGGAGTCACTCCCCTGATCTTCGCGGCTGCTGCGATCTCAATAACCATGATGGGTCTCGATCTGGTCCCGCGTTTGCTCATATTGCCCGCCAATATGGTCCTACTCGGACTAATTGCATTCGGCACTACCCTGTCGCATCAGCCGGAGCTTGGATGGCTCGGACACCTGGTTCCACTGATTGGGACCGGATATGCATTCAACAACGGGATTCTTGGGAGATCCCTGCCGTGGACTCTTTACCCGGTTCTTCTCCTATGGCTGTCTGCCGGATTGACCATCTGCGCGAAGCGCTTCGAGTTCGCGGTCCTGGACCGGCTTTGAGCGCTTCCGCGGTCGGGGTCTCTTCTGTCTCCTTCACGTATCCTGCACGCGGTTTGTTCCCTCGGCGCCCTGCCGTGCCAGCCCTCGAGGACGTCTCGTTCGAACTTCGGCAGGGCACGGTCAGCGGAATCGTGGGCCACAATGGAGCGGGTAAGACCACGCTGCTTCTGCTGATTGCAGGCCTGAAAAAGCTGAAGCACGGATCGATCGAGGTGCTGGGGAGCCCTCCCCGCAGCCGCAAGCTCATTTCCCGGGTTGGAATTCTCACGGATCGGCTTCGCTTTGTCCCCGAGTTCAAAGTGAGTGAGGTTGTGAGGACCTTCTCGCTCATGCACAGGATGCCGGATAAGGACGCACTCGAAAGCTTCGAGGCTATGGACTTACTCGAGCACAGGGACAAGTACGTACGGGAGCTATCAACCGGCCTTCGAAAGCGGTTGGGTGTGGCGGTGGCAATCATGCACAAGCCGGAACTGATCCTTCTCGACGAGCCCTTCTCGGGGCTTGACCCTCAGTCTGTCAGAACGATGACCGATGCCATCCAAGGATGGGTCAAAGAAGGCAGGACTGTGGTGATCTCTTCACACGATCTGCCTGAGCTTCAGGAGCTCATACACGACGTTGTCGTCATGCGCGAGCGGAAGGTCCTGGCCACCGGCGCGTTTCTAGAGTTGCTCCGGGAAAGCGGCCTAACGCCGAGGGTGCACATCGAAACTACCGCTGGAACCCGCGATGTCGATCCGGACCATCTCGAGAGTGAGTTGGTTGCTGTGCGGAAGGCAGACGAGCAAATCATGCGGATCACTACCAAGGGGACGACCCTCGCGGATCTTTACCTGCACCTCCATCAAGATCCAGACGCCGGCGGAAAGGCAGGCTAGAAGACTTCGAGGCGGGATTAGGCCTCGGTTGGGTACTGTGGGCCCATATGATCGCACGGCTTCCGACTATCACGGCTGGAGCTGTTGAACGAGTACATGATCAAAGTGGACATCAAAACGGCAGTCGTGACGGCCCTTAGTCCCGGCTTAGGCATGCAGCTCAACGAGGAGGTGGCTCGCACGTACGCAAAAGAGGGTGAGCCTTTCTTCCAGTAGTGCCCGATCTTTTAAAGCCCTCCTCGGTGGTTCGTTACCTCGTTTCGCGCGGCGTGCTCGGGGGCGGTTCAACCGCGCAAGCGTCAGAGCTGGAGGGTGGCATCTCCAACATCGTTCTCAAGGTTGGATCAAAAGAAGGCCAGATGGTCGTGAAGCAGGCCTTGCCACAGCTCCGGGTCGATCAAGAGTGGTTCGCCAAAACGGATAGGGCAGTTTCAGAGGGGCGCGCTCTCGAGATTTTTGGCAAGCTAACGCCCGATGCAGTACCCCGTGTTCTCGACATCGACCGCGAGGGACACGCAATCACCATGTCTGCCGCACCGCCCAGGTGGCAGAACTGGAAGACCTTGCTGTTGAGCGGCGAGATCGACACTCAGGTTGGCACCAGACTCGGCAAGCTGCTCGGCACCTGGCATGCCTCGACCGGGGGTTCGGACGAGATTGAGCAAGAGTTCGGTGATCTGGGGGCGTTCGATCAGCTGCGACTCGATCCCTACCACCGATCGGTAATACGCAGCAGGCCTGATTTGGAGTCGGTTATCGATCCCTACATTCAGCAGCTACGGGATGTCAGACGGTGTCTCGTACATGGAGATTTCTCGCCCAAGAACGTGCTGGTCGGCCCCACTTCGTCCGACGTTTGGATTCTCGACTTCGAGGTTGCCCACTACGGAAACCCGGCTTTCGATCTTGCTTTCATGATGAGCCACTTGATCATGAAGGCGATTCACCGGCCAGCGGACGCCGCGCATTACCACACGACCTTCGTCCTGCTGCTGAGCTCTTATCTCAAGACCGCCCCCATCGGACTGATCGGTTCCGAGATGCAAGTTGTTGGACAAACCGGTTGTCTATTGCTCGCACGCGTGCTGGGGAAGTCTCCTGCCGAGTATCTGACAAAGGATGAACAGGACAAGGTTGTGAACCTCGGCGAAGCGTTTGCGCGCGAGCCGCACCGTGTCGAGGCCGCCTGGTACAACGTCCTGGAGGCAGTGGCTTGAGCGGCGATGCGACCGCAATCGAGCGAGTGTTTGCCTGGGAGGCCCTCGACTCCAGAGGAACTCCCACGGTCGGATGCTCAATTAGATTGAAAGGCGGGGCCGAAGGAGCGGCGACGGTTCCCTCGGGGGCTTCGACGGGA
>DATLOJ010000030.1:0-5817 GCA_035536315.1 Actinomycetota bacterium
ACTGCAGCCGCAGCCTTGAAGATCGCCGTCGATCTGCAGAAGGAAAGGATGATCACCAAGGAAGAGGCCGTCCTTCGAATCGACCCGGCATCACTCGACCAGCTGCTCCACCCGCAGTTCGACTCCAAAGCCAAGATCGAAGTGGCGACCACCGGGCTCAACGCTTCCCCCGGCGCGGCCGTGGGCAAAGCCGTTTTCGACGCGCACACCGCAGAGGAGTGGGCGGCCGCGGGCGAGAAAGTGATTCTCGTCAGGCCGATGACCGAGCCCGACGATGTCGGCGGGATGTACGCGTCTGAAGGAATCCTCACCTCACGGGGAGGAAAGACATCCCACGCGGCCGTCGTCGCTCGCGGCGCGGGGAAGCCGGCAGTCTGTGGTGCTGAGGCGCTCAAGATAGATCTGGAGAAGCGCCAGTTCTCGGTGGGGAAACAGACGGTCAAAGAAGGCGATCTCATCGCAATCGATGGAAGCACAGGCGAGGTCGTGATTGGGGAGGTGCCTCTCGTGGCCCCCGCGATCTCGGAGGACCTGCAGAAAGTGTTGAAGTGGGCCGACGGACTGCGGAGCATGCGCGTACGTGCCAACGCCGACACTCCTGAGGACGCAACAAGGGCTCGCGAGTTCGGGGCTCAGGGAATTGGGCTGGCGCGAACCGAGCACATGTTCCTGGGGGCCAGGCTCCCGATCGTGCAAAGGATGATCCTCGCGGACACCCCCGAGGAGGAGCAGGCGGCCCTCGACGAGCTTCTCGAAGTACAGCGCGCCGACTTCGCAGGGATCTTCGAGGCGATGAGCGGCCTGCCCGTGACGATCCGTTTGCTCGACCCGCCGTTGCACGAGTTTTTGACGTCCTCGAAGGAGCTCGAGCTAGATATCCAGCGATTGGAGTTCGAATCCCGCGGAGCAGACGACGAAGGGCGTGCGACCTTGCAGAAGCAGATCTCTGAGAAAAAGGATCTGCTATCCAACGTGATCCGGCTCGAGGAAGCGAACCCAATGCTCGGGATGAGAGGCGTTCGCTTGGGCGTAGTCAAGCCGGCCCTTTACGCCATGCAGGTCAGGGCCATCATCGAAGCGGCCTGCGACGTGAAGGCCAAGGGAAAGAGGCCGGTTGTGGAGATCATGATTCCGCTCGTTGCAGTAAGGGAGGAGTTCGACCTGCTGCGCGAGGAGTCGGAGGCCGTCATTCGCGAGGTGCTGACCGAGCGGGGAGTCAAAGTCGATTACCTCATCGGAACGATGATCGAGCTTCCCCGGGCATGTTTGGTGGCCGCGGAGATAGCGGAAGGCGCGGAGTTCTTCTCTTTCGGAACGAACGACCTCACGCAAACGACATACGGTTTCTCGCGCGACGACATAGAGGGCAAGTTCCTCCCGAAGTACTTAGAGCGCGGCCTGCTCAAGGTGAACCCGTTCGAGTCAATCGATCAGCCCGGAGTGGGCAGGCTCATCCAGATCGCAACCAAGGAGGGACGCAAGGGCAGACCGGATCTGAAGGTCGGCATCTGCGGTGAGCATGGAGGTGACCCCTCTTCGGTGGAGTTCTGTCACAAGACCGGCCTGGATTACGTTTCCTGCTCACCTTTCAGAGTCCCGGTGGCGCGCGTGGCTGCAGCGCATGCGGCCCTGAAGGACAAGGGAGTCGCAGGCTCCGATTCTCGTTAGGAACTGGGTGTCACACCCCGCCACTACCATCTGAAAAAGTGGATATTCGTCAGGAGATAGAAGAGCGCGAGAAGGCGTACCTCTCGCCTTCCGCGACCCTTTCTTCGCGCAGCACGCGTGCCGTCACAGAAGAGCCGCATCCATTCCGCACGGCCTTTCAGCGGGACCGAGATCGAATCCTCCATTGCAAGGCGTTCCGCAGGCTCGCCCACAAGACGCAGGTCTTCCTGGCCCCCGAGGGCGATCACTACCGCGTCCGCCTGACTCACACTCTCGAAGTCACACAGATTGCCAGGACGCTAGCTCGCGCTCTCAGACTTAACGAGGACCTTGCCGAGGCCATCTGCCTGGGTCACGACCTCGGCCATACCCCGTTCGGTCATCTCGGCGAAGAGGTGCTGTCCGAGTTTATGGGTAAGCAGTTTCGCCACAACGAGCAGTCGCTCCGTATCGTCGACCTTCTCGAAATGCGTGGAAGCCGCCCGGGTTTGAACCTTACTAACGAGGTTCGGGACGGCATCCTTAACCACACATGGTCGATGCCAATGCCCAAGAGCGAGGAAGCGAAAATCGCCCGTTTCGCCGACCGCATTGCCTACATCAGTCACGACATCGATGACGCGATTCGTGCGGGAGTCCTGACCTCCGAAGAGCTGCCGGAGATAACAAGGCGCGTTCTCGGGAAGACGCCGTCCGACCGCATCGACACGATGGCAGGTTCGGTTGTCGCTCACAGCATTAGTGAGGGGGAGGTCGGGATGGAAGACGACGTTCTGGAGGCTTTGAACGAGACGCGGGCGTTCATGTTCGAGAGCGTGTATCAGCGCCCGGAAGTCAGAGCCGAGCAGCTTCGGGCAGTGGCCTTGCTCGAGGCCGTCTTGGCTCACTACGTTGACCACCCCGACCAGATTGAAGAGGGGGGCGAGGATGACGATCAGGCCCGCGTTGTCGACTACGTTGCCGGAATGACCGACCGCTTTGCTCTGCGCCAGTACCAGAGGATCATCGGCACCTCTTAGCGTCTAGTTCTCGGTGGTACAGTCGCTGCGCTTCCCCCAAGCCGGTTCGAATGAGCTCGCGCTCGAACAGTCCTGCCGACCAAGGGGGAAGATTTGCCCGGAAGGATAGTCACCGAGGACATCCAGGAGCTGCGCGAGCGCACAGACCTCATCGAGGTCATCGGCGCCCACATGAGCCTCAAGAAGGCCGGCCGGACCTATAAAGGCCTGTGCTGCTTCCATCAGGAAAAGACGCCGTCCTTCACAGTCGACCCAGCGCGGCAGCTGTTTCACTGCTTTGGTTGCGGAAAGGGTGGCGACATCTTCACGTTTCTGCGTGAGGCGGAGGGGATGACGTTCACCGAGGCCGCGGAGCGCCTCGCCGAGCGCGCCGGGATGACTCTGCGATTCGAGGGTGGTGCAGCCAAGAAGGAAGGGGGCCGAGCCGCTTTGATCGCGGCGTGCAAAGAGGCAGCAGCCTTTTACTCCGAGTTTTTGAAGAGCAGGCCCGAGGCGGCTGCCGCGCGAAAGTATCTCGAGGGCCGCGGTCTGACTCCCGAGGACGCCCAGGCTTGGCAGCTGGGCTTCTCGCCCCCGGGCAGAGACACGCTCTACCGGCATCTTCTCGATAAGAAATTCACGTCCAAGCAGGTGGTCGATGCAGGCCTTGTGCTGGTCGGCGAAAGGGGAGAGCACCGCGACCGGTTCAGGGGGCGGGTGATGTTTCCGATTCCGGACCTATCCGGCAACATCGTGGGCTTCGGCGCCAGGGCGATGGGGGACGACCAGCCCAAGTATCTGAACTCTCCGTCGCAGGAGGGATCGATCTACCAGAAGTCCAAGCTGCTGTACGGACTCGATCGCTCGCGGGCCGACATGGTCAAAGGCGGAACGGCCATTGTGACGGAGGGTTATACGGACGTGATCGGCCTCCACAAAGCCGGGTACCCATGCGCGGTTGCCACCTGCGGGACGGCGTTGTCGGAAGAGCACTTCGCTCTGATCAAGAGATTTTGCGAGCGGGTAGTGCTGGCATTCGACGCAGACGCTGCCGGCGCAATCGCTTCGGAGAGGGGGTTCGGCATACACGCGAAAGTTGGGCTCGAGGTATTGGTGGCCCCCCCGCCGAAAGGCAAGGATCCCGCCGATGTAGCCCTCGAGGAAGGGCATGACGCCGTCGAGGCGATGCTGGACGGGGCCGTTCCGCTGATGCGGTTCGTTCTGGAGCAAGAGATGCAGCGTCAAAAGCTCGACACCGCCGAAGGTAAGGCCCGCGCTGTTCGATCCGCCGTGGCTTTGTTGTCATGGGAGCCAAACCGTGTTGCGCGAAGTGAGCATGGTCTTTGGCTCGCGGCAAGAGTGGGGGTCGCACCCGAGCAGATTCAGCTGGAACTGTCGGATCTGGACCGCGGCGAAAGGCGAGAGTCCGCAACTCCAAGACAGATGCGGCAGCCGGGTCATGTAAGAGTCGAACGAGAGGCGTTGTCGATAGTTCTGAACTCCGCAGAGCGATTAAAAGAGGCTCGTGACTGGGTAACGACCGACCACTTCACCGAGCAACCGCACAGAGTTTTGTGGACGGCACTAAGTGAAAGCACCGGTACGAACTACGCGGCGTCCGTGATGGATCTACTGCCGGATGACGACTCGCGAAGACTCGCCGCAGAGCTTGCGCTTGCCCCAATGACCGCCCGAGAAGAGGAAGAAGTTTTTAGCAGGTTGGAAGCATTCAAGTTAACGAGGCGAATTGACGATTTAAGGGCTAGACTCGCCCGGCTTGACTCCAAGGTTGAGCCTCAAGAGCACAATCAAATATTCGAGGAGCTTATGCACCTAGACGAATTGCGCAGGAGCATCGAATCGAGGGGGGAAGATGGCTAAGGACACTCAGATTGATGATGTAAAGGAATTAATTTCTCGAGGCAAAGAAAAGGGCTGGCTCACAGCCGACGAGATTGCAGACTCACTCGGAAACCTCGACCTTTCAGCAGAGCAAGTAGACGGCGTTTACTCCCTCATCGCCGAAGAAGGCATTGAAGTTGTAGAGCATGAACCCGGGGCCGGCACCGAGGACGTCGATTTCCGCCGGGACGCCGAGCTTCTCAAGGCTCCAACCAATGACCCGGTCCGGATGTACCTCAAGGAGATCGGGAAAGTTCCCCTTCTGACTGCCGAACAGGAAGTCGACCTCGCGATGCGTATCGAGGCAGGTCTTTGGTCCGTCGACATGCTCAACGACCCCAAGAAATTCAGCGCAGACCGCGCGGTATCACTCGCACAGCGCTCCCGTCTCCATCTTTCTATGAACGGCAAGTTGAGCCAGGACAAGGCACGTGAAATTGCGTCCAGAGTCAAGGTCGACGGGATCCTTGCAAAGAGCAAGCTCGTCGAAGCCAACCTCCGCCTGGTCGTTTCAATCGCTAAGCGTTACGTGGGCCGCGGAATGCTCTTCCTCGACCTCATCCAGGAGGGCAACCTGGGCCTGATCAGAGCGGTCGAGAAGTTCGACTACACCAAGGGCTACAAGTTCTCCACGTACGCAACCTGGTGGATCCGTCAGGCAATCACACGGGCAATCGCCGACCAGGCCCGCACGATCCGTATCCCCGTCCACATGGTCGAGACCATCAACAAGCTCCTGCGGATTCAGCGTCAGCTCATGCAGGACCTGAACCGTGAACCGCTTCCCGAGGAGATCGCGGAGCAGATGGAGCTTTCGGTAGACAAAGTCCGCGAGATCATGAAGGTGTCGCAGGAGCCCGTGTCGCTCGAGACCCCCATCGGTGAGGAGGAGGACTCGCACCTCGGGGACTTCATCGAGGACTCCGACGCGGTGGTCCCCCTCGACGCAGCTTCGTTCATCCTTCTTCAGGAACAGTTGGAGAGCGTTCTGCACACCCTCAGCGAGAGAGAGAAGAAAGTGATCCAGCTGCGTTTCGGTCTTCACGACGGAACGCCCCGCACCCTCGAAGAGGTGGGCAAGGAGTTCGGAGTCACGCGGGAGCGGATTCGCCAGATCGAGTCGAAGACTCTTTCGAAGCTGCGCCACCCCTCACGCTCGCAAAAGCTAAGGGACTACCTGGAGTAGAAAGCTCTAACTGAGCGGCCCGTCGGCCGCTCGACTATCGACTAGTAACTGTCGGTTCCGTTC
>DATLOJ010000031.1:0-4716 GCA_035536315.1 Actinomycetota bacterium
GGAAGTATCCAAACGCGGAAAGCTCATGGTCCTCGACGCGATCTCCAGCGCCGGCGCAGTCGACATAAAGATGGATGAGTGGGGTATCGACGTTTGCCTCGGTGGTTCGCAGAAGGCCCTCGGCGCAACCCCGGGAATCGCTTTCGTAGCGATCTCCGAGAAAGCGTGGGCAGCCCATCGCAAGTCAATGGCCCCCCGCTTCTACTGGGACTGGACCGCTTACAAGGAAGCTTTCGACCGGCCCGATTCGGAGAGCCCGTGGACTCCCGCGATGTCGGTGCTGGCGGGCCTGGTCGCATCGGTCCGCAAGGCGAAGGAGGAAGGAAGAGCCGAGATCATCGCAAGGCACGTCCTTTTGTCCCGCGCTGTGAAGTCCGGCATTCAGGCCCTCGGCCTCGATCTGATGGGCGAGGACCCGGAAAGGGCGGTCGTCGTCACGACTGTTCGCACGCCCGAAGGCCTCACCGATTCGCAGATCGTCGGCCTGCTGCGTTCGAAGCACGGAATCATCGTCGCCCCGGGCCAGGGACCGCTCAAGGGCCAGGTGTTCCGCATCGGCCACCTCGGCTGGTTCGAACCGCTGGACATCATCCGATTCTTCGGAGCCCTCGAGCTGGTATTGGCGGAGCTGGGTTACACGGTGAAGTTCGGTGCAGCAGTCGCGGCGGCCGAAGAGACATTCGCGGGGGCCTGATCTGAAAGTCCTAATCGCCGAAGAGCTCTCTACCGAGGGGGTCGAAAAGCTAAGGACCGAGTTCGAGGTCGACGTGCTCGTGGGCCTGAGTAAGGACGAGCTTCTGGCTTCGGTTGCCGACTACTCCGCGATCATCGTTCGCTCCGCGACCCAGATCGATGCTGAGGTCATCGAGCGCGCATCGGCCCTCAAAGTCGTGGGCAGGGCCGGAGTTGGTGTCGACAACATCGATGTCGATGCGGCCACTCGCAAAGGCGTAGTCGTCGTCAACGCACCGCAGTCAAACGTCCTTTCGGCGGCCGAGCACACGATGGCCCTTCTGCTCTCGCTCGCGCGAAATGTCCCCGCGGCAGACGCATCCACCCGTGCAGGCAAGTGGGAACGAAGCAAGTTCACCGGAGTCGAGCTTCAGGGCAAGACTCTGGGGATCCTCGGCCTGGGAAGAGTCGGCACGCTAGTGGCGCAGCGGGCGTCTGCGTTCGGAATGAGGCTCGTTGCTTACGACCCTTACATCTCGAAGTCCCGGGCCGCTCAGCTGGGGATCGAGGTGGCCGACGGAATCGAAGGCGTATTGCGAGAAGCCGACTTCCTCACCGTCCACCTTCCGAAGAATCCCGAGACCAAGGGGAGCATCGGAGCGGCGCAGATGGCCCTCATGAAACCGGGCGTTCGCATCGTCAACACCTCACGTGGTGGGCTGATCGACGAAGCTGCTCTGGTCGATGCATATGAGAAGGGGATCATTGCCGGAGTGGCAGTCGACGTTTTCGACGAGGAGCCTCCCGGCCCCCACCCGTTCTTCGAGATCGAAGACTTCATCGTCACGCCTCACCTCGGCGCATCGACGGAGGAGGCCCAGGCGAAGGCGGGGGCCGCTATTGCCGAGCAGGTGATGCTCGCTCTTCGCGGAGAGTTCGCACCGTTCGCCGTGAACGTCTCGGGCGGGACCGGTTACGTCGAGGCGCTTCGTCCCTACATGTCTTTGACCGAAAAGCTCGGAAGGATCGCCGCAGGCCTGGTCGGCGGGGGACTGTCGTCGGTGCAGTTCCAGTACCTCGGGACCGTCGCAGAGCACGAGATAAAGGTGCTCACCCTCGCGGGCCTCAAAGGTCTGTTCGCGCCGGTCGTTCACGAGCCGGTCACTTTCGTGAACGCACCTTTGATCGCAGCCGAACGCGGGATCCAGGTCATCGAAACCAAGTCGCCCACGTCACGAGATTTCGTAAACCTCGTCCAGCTCACCGTCGAGGGGGAGCGGGGGCCGATCGTCGTCGCCGGAACACTCGTGGGCAAGCACGACCAGGAGCGCATCGTCCGGGTGTTCGATTACTGGTTCGAGATGGAGCCGGAGCGCTACATGTGTTTCCTCCGCTATCAGGACGTGCCCGGAGTCATCGGCAAGGTCGGCACAGTCCTGGGCGAGGCCGACATCAACATCGCCGGCATGCAAGTGAGCAGGGAAAACATCGGCGGCGAGGCCCTCATGGGGCTGACGGTCGACTCTGCAATCCCGCCGGAAGTGCTGGGCAACATCACGAAAGCCATAGGCGCCACCGACGTCCACTTCATAGACCTGGGGGCCTGACCGCCCGGCCCGCCGCAGCCCGCCCGCGCGGGATCTGGACCTAGTCGAGCCTGGGACGCGGAGACGGACCTCAGCTGGACCAGGTCGAGGTAGGAACGACTCGGCCCGCCGCAGCAAGGTCGCGAAGAAATTTCAAATCGCGCGGCCAAAGATCCAAAGCCGATTTCCCGGCCTCCGGCTAGAATCAATATTGCTTCCCGCGGCCCTTAATAGGAGGTCATTTCGATGCCCGTCACCCCCACCAAGCTGATCTGGATGGACGGCAAACTCGTTCCGTGGGAGGACGCAAAAGTCCACGCTTTGACTCACACGCTTCACTACGGATCCGGGATTTTCGAGGGCATCCGCTGCTACGAGTCCAAGAAGGGCCCGGCCGTATTCCGGCTCACCGAGCACATCGAAAGGCTGGGCCGCTCCGCAAAGATCTACCTGATCGACATGCCCTTCAGCATTCCGCAGCTGATCGATGGCGTTAAGGACACGATCAGGGCCAACGAGCTGAAGAGCTGTTACGTCCGGCCCCTCGTTTATCACGGTTACGGAGAGATGGGCGTTGACCCGACTCCGGCCCCCGTGAACGTGCTGATTGCCACATGGGCCTGGGGCGCGTACCTCGGCGAGGACTCGTTCAGCCAGGGCGTCAAGGTGATGATCTCGTCGTGGGAGCGGTACGGGCACAACAGCCTCCCGCCCGCTGCGAAGGCCACCGGCCAGTACCTCAACTCCGGCCTGGCCAAGGTTGAGGCCAAAAAGGCCGGCTACGACGAGGCGATCATGCTCAACGCAGCAGGAAACGTGACCGATGGGACGGGCGAAAACGTCTTCATGATCAGAGACGACACCCTCTGCACTCCTCCGCTTTCGGCGGGGCCGCTCGGTGGAATCACAAGGGACACGATCATGACGATCGCACGTGATCTCGGAATGACGGTCCAGGAATGCGAGCTTGTCCGGTCCGATTTGTACACAGCCGACGAGGTCTTCATGACGGGAACGGCGGCCGAGGTAGTGCCGATTCGCTCGGTCGACGACCGTGATCTCGGAGACCCGGGCCCCATGACGAAGAAGATTCAAGAGGTGTTCTTCGCAACGGTCAGGGGCGAGGTCGAGCGCTACTCAGCCTGGAACGAGCTCGTTTAACTTCGGTTATTTACTCGCAGTAGTTTTCATCTCTGCAAACTTTTTGTTAAGCTAACCGCTCGGTCGGCCGGGGTCTCCCTTCCATCAAGCGGCGCAGCGCGCCATCCCGACACCTCCTCGCAGGCGTCAGAAACAGCCAACCGGCGCTCCGCATCGCAATCGATGTCAGCTGAATTAAGGATTTAGTCATGCGCAACTTTGCGCTCTTACGAATAACTCCATACGTCAAGAGGTATCGGTTCCCGATGATCCTCGCCATCCTCCTTGGAGGGGTCGAGATCCTGTTCGAAACCAGGATTCCCCTCATCGAGAAGGCGATCATCGACGGGCCTCTAAAGGACGTGACCCAGCGCGGGCGCCTTATGCCGTTGATCGGCCTGCTTGTGCTGCTCGGGACGATCGAGGTTGTGCTGGCTTCGTTTCGCCGTCTGTCGCTTTCCAAGGTGGCCCTTTCTGTCGAAACCGACCTCCGAAACGATCTTTACAACCACCTGCAATCGCTGCCAGTCTCCTTCCACGACGGATGGCAGTCGGGTCAGCTTCTGTCCCGCGCGATGCAGGACATCAACTCGATTCGGCGTTTTGTCGGTTTCGGCCTGCCCTTCCTCGTAATCCTCACGTTCCAATTCTTCTACGTGATCTCGGTCATGTTCAGGGAGAACAGGGTCCTCGCGGCGGTTGTGGGCATCACGTTGCTGCCTGTGTTCTGGATCAGCTGGCACTACTCGCGCAGCTACCGTGGCATCTCCAGAAAGATTCAGGACAGCGAGGGCGACCTCGGAACGACCATCGAGGAGGCCGCTTCTGGAATAAGGATCATCAAGGCGTTCGGCCGGGGCCCGCGGATGCTGCTGAACTTCAAGTCGCAGGCGGAGGGCGTCCACGACGCTGCGATGAAGTCGGTCAAGTTGAACTCCTGGACCTGGCCAACCTTCGACATCTTTCCGCAGCTCGCGGTGATCGAGGTTCTGCTGATCGGTGGTTTCATGATCATGTCGGGCCAGAGCACCTTCATGGGCTTTGACATGGGCCGGCCCTTCACCATCGGGGGCCTGGCCGCCTTCATCAGCCTTATGTGGATGCTCGTCTGGCCACTCGACGCCCTTGGCTGGATCCTCGGTGGCATTCAGGAGTCCCGCACGGCGTGCGAGCGAATCTGGGAAGTGCTCGACACAGAGCCCGACGTCAGAGACGCGCCGGACGCAATCGAGGTTCCGGAGGTCGCGGGCCGAATCTCCCTGCGGGACGTTTGGTTCCGGTACGAAGAAAACAGGGACTGGGTCTTGAAGGGCGTGAA
>DATLOJ010000032.1:0-6481 GCA_035536315.1 Actinomycetota bacterium
ACTCCTGAAGCTCCTTCGCAAGCGTCCGAAATCTGTGAAGGGTCGATGGCCTTTCCAACCTCGACCTCGATTCTGGTTACCTCGAGCTCCAGCGCGGCCGCAACCTCGAGCAGGCGGTTCCCAAAGAAACCTGTATCGGCCACTACCACTCTCTGTCCCGGCTCGAAGATGCTTGCGACTGCCATCTCCAGCGCGGTCGTCCCGCTACCGGGAACCAGGTAGGGCTTTTCCGCTCCTCCGAGGATCTGGCGAACGTTGTCGAGCGCCTCGTCGTGGATCTGCATCCATTCGTCCCCGAAGTGGGCACGCATCTGGCCGCCGAATATGTCGAGGTCCTCGTCGTGAAGCTGAGCCGGTCCCGCGACCATGAGGTCGGGGGGCTTCTGAAAGTGGGGGTCGGCCATTACGGAAGATGTTATTCCAGTTTCCGTCCCGGCTCCTGCTGCAACTACACTCGCCATCAAATGGAGATCAAAAAGGTTGGAGTTCTCGGCTGCGGCACCATGGGGGCCGGCATCTGCGAGATCGTTGCTCGCTCCGGTTACAAGGTGGTCTTCAAGGAGGTCGACGAGGCTCGAGTCGACGAGGGCCTCGAACGAATCAAGCATTCGATCGATCGTGGGGTCTCCAGCGGAAAGATGTCGGAGGAGGAGCGAGCTCAAGTCTTGAGCCGCATCTCCGGCAGCACGGTGATGTCGAGCCTTGCCGATGCAGACCTCGTGGTGGAGGCCGTTCCCGAGTTTCCGCACATCAAGCGCAAGGCCTTCAGAGAGCTTGACGAAACCCTTTCGCCTGACGCGATCATCGCGACCAACACATCGTCGCTGTCTGTAATCGAGCTTGCGGTTGCGACTCAAAGGCCCGAGCGAGTGCTGGGCATTCACTTCTTCAACCCTGCACCAGTCATGCAGCTCGTCGAGTTGGTCAAGACGGTGACTTCGGCCCCCGACGTCGTGCAGGCCGCAAAATCGTTCGTCGAAAGCCTCGGAAAGACTCCAGTCGTTTGCCGCGACCGGGCCGGCTTCATCGGCAACCTGCTTCTGTTCCCGTACCTCAACGAAGCCGTAAAGCTGCTGGACGCCGGCTTCGCATCGAGAGAAGACATCGATGCCGCCATGCGCCTGGGGGCCGGCCACCCGATTGGCCCTCTCGCTCTGCTCGATCTTGTCGGCCTCGATTCATGTGCGGAGATCCTCGAATCGCTCCACCGTCAGTTCGAGCACCAGCGCTATATTCCGTCCCCGGCCTTCCGTCATCTCGTGACGGCGGGTTACCTTGGCCGTAAAACCGGTAAGGGTTTTTACACGTACGAAGAGCCCGACGCGCCACGGGTCGTGGCCGATAACAGGTCGGGGGCCGCTTTCACTTCTGCCGAACAAACCAACGACATAACTTCGGTAGGGATTGTCGGGACGGGCGTGATGGCGACCGGCATAGCGGAAGTGGCAGCAGCCGCGGGCTTCGATGTGGTCCTGAGGGGTCGCTCGAAGGATTCACTGAGGACTGCACGCGAACGAATCGAAAAGTCGACGCAGCGCGCGGTCGACAAGGGAAAGGTCCCTGCCGAGCAAAGAGGTGAAACGCTGCGGCGCATCTCATTCACCGACACACTCGAGCAGGCAGCGATGACCGGGCTTGTTATCGAGTCGGTGGCCGAGGACATGGCCCTGAAGAAGCAGATCTTCGCCGCGCTGGACAAGGCAGCTCCGCCCGAGACGCTCCTTGCAACGGGCACGTCATCGCTCCCGGTTGTGGAGATGGCCGCGGCCACATCTCGCCCGGACAAGGTGATGGGCCTGCACTTCTTCAACCCCGCAAACCTGATGAAGCTGGTCGAGATAGTCAGAACGGTTGCGACCTCCGCTCAGGCCCTTGTCGACGCTGAGGCCGCGGTCATCAAAATGGGAAAGCACGCGGTCTTCTGCGGCGATAGAGCAGGCTTCATAGTCAACCGATTGCTGTTTCCCTACCTCAACGACGCGGTGAAGATGCTGGAGGAGGGTTACGCGTCGGCGGAGGACATCGACACGGCCATGCGGCTTGGCTGCAGGCATCCGATGGGCCCGATCGAACTCATAGACCTTGTGGGCCTGGACGTAACGCTGGAAATCCTTAAATCGCTTCACGCGGAATTCAGAGAAGACGCCTTCAAGCCCTCGCCGCTACTGGACTACATGGTCCAAGCCGGCTACCTGGGAAGAAAAGCAGGCCAAGGCTTCTTCGCCTACTAAGCGGGCACCGCGCGTTTTCGGGGACGAAGCCTCTTCGCCCTCAGAAATGTCTCATGGGAGTAATGAAATGAGGACGAAGGAGATTTCTCCTCGAAATTGTCCACGCGATCGGTTACTTCCGGTCGCCTCGGCTAAGGGTTGTCACTATCCGTCCGTAGCATCGATCTGTGAAAGTCTCCGAGGTGATCCGGCTTCTTGAGAGCGATGGCTGGATGCTCTCGAGAACGCGCGGAAGTCACCGTCAATACAAACATTCAACTAAGCCCGGGCTAGTCACGATGGCCGGAAAACCGGGGGCTGATGTCCCCAGCGGTACACTGAATTCCATCCTTAAGCAGGCTGGCCTCAAGAAATGGAGAGAGCGGTAATGCGCTTTACGGTCATTCTCGAGCGTGGTGATACGAGCTGGGGAGCACAGGTCCCGGACCTTCCTGGGTGCGCTGCCGTCGCAGATACCCGTGAGGAAGCCCTAGCTCTAATTCGAGAAGCAATCGACCTTCACATCCAAGGCTTGATCGACGAGGGGCTGCCCATTCCTCAACCCCGTAGCGAAGGGGAAGTTGTCGAGTTGGCGGGCCTGTAGCCCCGCGCGGGGCGCGTTATTTCGTCAAGAAGACGTTTCTATTGCGCATCGCGTATCGAAAAGCGCGAGGAATAATCAGGAGAAAGCTTCTCATGTGAAAAAACGCGCTCGGGGCGGCCCCCTACTTGGCGTCGCCTCTGCCGTTGCGACGGGCTGTTTGTTCACGGAAGCCGGCTGCGGTTGCGTTCTTCCGGCCCGCGAGTCTCCACTTGGATGGCCTTGCCCTGAGTCTCACACGCTCGGCTAGGAGGCCTACGGCCATCTCGGCGGCCCGCAGCTCATCCGGGGAGGGGGAGCCGCTCAGTACTTCCAGCCTCCTGCTTGTCAAAGGGGAATGTTGCCGTGCTTGCGCGGCGGGGTTGACTCTCGCTTGTTCTTCAACATCTCGAGGGCCTTAATCAATCGGGGCCTGGTGTCCTGCGGCTCGATAACATCGTCGACGTATCCGCGCTCGGCGGCGACGAATGGGTTCGAGAACTTCTCGACGTACTCGTCTACCAGCTCGGCCCGCTTGTTCTCGGGGTCGTCGGCTTTCTCCAGCTCGCGGCGGTAAATGACCTCGACCGCCCCTTCCGCCCCCATGACCGCGATCTCCGCCGTGGGCCACGCGAAGCTCACGTCGGCGCGGATGTGCTTCGAGTTCATAACGACGTACGCGCCCCCGTACGCCTTTCTTGTGATCACCGTGATTCTTGGAACCGTCGCCTCGGTAAACGCGTAGAGCAGTTTTGCCCCGTGACGAATGATGCCGCCGTGCTCCTGCGTCACCCCCGGAAGAAAGCCGGGCACGTCGACGAAGGTGATCAACGGAATGTTGAACGCGTCGCAGAACCGCACGAAGCGGGCCGCTTTGATCGATGCGTTGATGTCGAGAGTTCCCGCCAGAACCTGTGGCTGGTTCGCAACTATGCCGACGGACTGCCCGTTCAGCCGTGAAAATCCGGTGAGGATGTTGCCCGCCCAGTGCGGAAACACCTCGAAGAACTCCCCGCCGTCGAAGACGAGCTTGATGACCTCGTGCATGTCGTACGGCTTGTTGGATTCGTCGGGCATTAGATCGAGCAGAGCCGTCTCGGTGCGCTCGGGATCGTCCTCCGGCTCGAAGTAAGGAGCATCGTCGAGGTTGTTCGAGGGGATGAAGCTCATCAAGTAGCGGACCATCTGTAGCGTGTGCTCCTCGTCGGCACCGATGAAGTGCGCGACTCCAGACCTGCTGGCGTGGGTCATCGCTCCGCCGAGCTCCTCCTGGCTGACCTCCTCGCCGGTGACCTGCTTTATGACGGCAGGACCCGTGATGTACATGTTCGAGATGCCCTCGGTCATGAAAACGAAGTCGGTTATCGAAGGCGAGTAAACGGCCCCCCCGGCGCAGGGGCCGAGGATCACAGATATCTGCGGGATCACTCCGGACGACCGAACGTTGCGGTCGAATATGTACGCGTACCCGGCGAGCGACGGGGCCCCTTCTTGAATCCTTGCACCGCCTGAGTCGTTCAGGCCGATGACCGGGGCGCCGGTTGCGAGTGCCAGATCCATGATCTTGCAGATCTTTTCTGCGAAGACCTCCCCAAGGGATCCACCTTCGACGGTGAAGTCCTGGGAGAAGACGAACACCTTGCGCCCGTCGATGTCGCCCCATCCGGTGACTACCCCGTCTCCGTAAGGCCTTCGCTTCTCCAAACCAAAGCCGGTTGCACGGTGGCGGGCGAACATGTCCGTCTCTACAAAGGTTCCGGGGTCGAGGAGTATCTCCAGCCTCTCCCGAGCCGTGAGCTTCCCGCGCTCGTGCTGCCGCTTTACTCGCTCCTCACCACCACCGAGCAGAGCTTCCTGCTTGCGCGTCCTGACCTGCTCGATGCGCTGCTCGACAGAAATCTTGTGCGGCGCGGCCTTGCTCGGAGTTCCGGCGGCTCTGCCGTCCTCGCCCTTGCTTACGGGGGCTTTACGCCCATCTTCGGTTTTGGCCATCGGCTGATCCTACCGGCGACGGCCATTTGCCGATTCCCGGAGTCAAGGGACTCGCAGAATCGGCATCGGCTGGTCTCTCTTGGCCAGCTCCTTCCGGAGACGCTTGCGAAGATTGCGAACGCTTGGAATGACGGACAGTGGAAAGACCGCCCCGTTTCCGAAGAAGCCGACGAGCCTTCTGGGAACGAAGAAGTGGCGGCCCCCTTCCTCCAGAACAGCGCCCCGAGCGAGGTAGGCGCTGAACCGAGTCCCCGCCAGGCTGTGGTGATGAAGCGTGAGGCAGGCGGGGCCTGAGGCCGGCGCAGCATCGATCTCCAGCCGGTCGCGGGCCGGAGCGCAGTACACCCGTTGCATGTACGGGTATCCATCACCGCCCTTCATCGTCAGGACTCCCGTCTCCTCCTTCGACGCGACCTTGAAGAGCGCGGCCAGCTCATCTCGGGGAAGGGGTTTCGAATCATGGGCTTGTTCTGCAACGGGCTCGGGCAACGGAGGGCCGATGACGGACCGTCCGGATCCGGCCCCCGAGATTATTCGCACGGGCGAGACCTCGACCCAAAGCCGCGGAAGATAGAAGTCGAGCATCTTCACCGTCAGGCCGTTCAGTGCAAGGCGGGCCTGCGGAAATTTCCTGCGCATCTCGGATACGTAGCGGTCGGTGTTCTCCTGGATGTTCTCGTCCCTGACCGTGGCGTCTCCTTGAACGAGAACGTGTGTCGAATCCGGCAGCCCGGAACCTTTGGAGGCGGAGAACAACAGTGCAACCTTCGGGTTCTTCTTTGCGTAGTCGGCTTTGGTTGGGTAGGCCAACCCGGTCGCAATCGAGATGATGTTTTTGTTGGGGTTCCAGTACGGAGTGACCGGCCAGCACAGGGGTTCGCCCTTGGGAGTGAAGTATGCGTACTCGGTGACTATGAAGCGGTCGAATATCCGGGCGAGATCCGAAGGGACTTTCTCGATCAACTAACCGGAAAGCTCTTTCGATGCTTCCTTGACGTCCTTCACTGTGTCGATGCCGCGCCAGTAGCCATCAATTTGGTAGGCCCCCAGCTTTCGCTGCTTGGCCAGCTCGGGGAAGGTCGAGTCTTCATGGTCACCCTTGTCGGGAAGGAGGGCGGTCAGCTCCGGTTCGAAGCAGTAGATCCCGGCATTGATCCAATAAGGAAGCTTGGGGCTTTGAACGAAGCCTTTGATCAGATCGCCCTCGAGGTCGGCGATGCCCCACGTCGTTTGGTACTGCGCAAGTGCGATTGTCGCCACGGCCCCCAGCTCGGAGTGCTTTGTCTCCAGTTCATTTAGAGCGAATCGACTCAGGACATCTCCGTTCAGCGCCATCCAGCGCTCGGTCTGTTCGGGAAGATGCTTCGCCGCGAACTTGAGTCCGCCGCCGCGTCCGAGCGGCTCGTCCTCTACCGCATACCCGATCTTCACTCCCAGCTCGGTTCCATCTCGGAGATGGTCCTGAAGCACGTTCGCAAGGTAGCCGCACGAGACCACCACCTGCTCGACGCCGTTTTCAGCGAGCCACCGAATCTGATGCTCCACGATCGGCGTGCCCGCGATCTCCACCATCGCCTTGGGGCGGTCGTCGGTGTACGGCCTCAGCCGAGTCGCCTGGCCGCCGGCCAGAATCACTGCCTGTCTCATATCGCTGTCACTTTATCGGGGCTTGGCCCGCGGGTCAGGCGGCGGGGAGCAT
>DATLOJ010000033.1:0-5567 GCA_035536315.1 Actinomycetota bacterium
GCCTGACATCATCGCCGCTGTGAGCATCTCTTGCGCCCTAGCGCCCACTACGACACCGGTAGCCCGGCCGTAAACACGCGCGTCACGCGCTTCCCCGCCTCATTCGGGCAAGAGCGCCTTTGGTTTCTTCACCAGCTGAATCCCGCGACGCCCGTTTACAACTCGAGCATCGTTCTCGAGATCAAGGGCACGCTGGACTCGAAGACCCTTAGTTCGGCTATCGCCTCGCTGGTGGAGCGTCACGAAACTCTTCGGACGACGTTCGACCGCGAACTGGGCGACCTTGCACAGGCCGTCCATGAGACTTTGCCCCCCGAATTTCAGGTCATGAATGCAGGCTCGCGCGACGACGCGATGAAAAGTGCCAAGCGTTTTGCTGAACGATCGTTCGACCTCGAGCACGGTCCCCTTGCGCGATTCGGCCTGATTCAGGCCGAAGCCGACCTTCAGCTTCTCGTCGCGTCGACGCATCACACGATCTCCGACGGGTGGTCGCTCGATGTTTTGTGGCGCGATCTCTCCGAGCTTTACGCGGCGATCA
This sequence comes from Actinomycetota bacterium, assembly GCA_035536315.1. GTDB lineage: Bacteria > Actinomycetota > CADDZG01 > JAHWKV01 > JAHWKV01 > DATLOJ01. Next base: position 542 of record DATLOJ010000033.1, read on the forward strand.
AGCAAGATCGGGAGCCGAATCTTCCGGAACTGCCCATCCAGTACGCCGACTTCGCATCGTGGCAGCGCAGCTCTCTAACCGGGGAACGTCTGGAGAATCTGCTCTCCCACTGGAAAGAGCGCCTCGGAGGCGGCGACCTTCCGATCGACCTCCCATTCGATCACCCCAGGCCCCCGGCTCTCACTTATACGGGAGACTCCGTCGCAATCACGCTGGACAAACATGTTTCGGCCGCTGTGGCCGATCTGGCGCGGGAATCCAACGCAACACAGTTTTCAGTGTTGGTTGCAGCAATGGTTGCGCTCATCGAGCGCTACTCGGGTGAGCAAAGCATTTCCATCGGAACACCGGTGGCGGGAAGAGACCGTCCGGAAGTAAAGGACCTGATCGGGTTTTTCGTCAACACGGTCGTGCTGCGCGTTTCTCCCGGCAAGAGCATGACTTTCAAGGAGTTGCTCTCTCTGACTCAGAAGACTGCACTCGACGCATTCGAGTACCAGTCCATTCCCTTCGAAAAGCTCGTCGAAGAATTGCATCCGCGTCGCGAGGCAAGCCACACCCCGTTATTCCAAGTTCTCGTCGCTCTTCAGAACTACGGACGGCGAAAGGGGCCTTTTGGAACTCTCGAGGCCGAACGTGTCGATTTTCAGGAGAGCTCGGTTCCTTTCGAAATCACTGCCGAGTTCGAAGAGACGGATGACGGCATCGAGGGCTCCTTCGGATATTCGACCGACCTGTTCCGACGTGAGACGGCGGCACGAATGGCCTCGCATCTTGAAAGCCTGATCAATGGAGCCCTCGAGGACCCCCAAAGGCCCTTCCGGCGAATCCCGATTGTCTCCTCCGATGAGCGGGAGCTTCTTTCGGGATGGTCAGCCGGCCCGCCTCCAGCCCCGTCAGAGCCGGCCTTCGCAAAGGTGCTCGGCCATGCGAGGTCGTCAGCGCCCGCCTGCGAAGAAGCAGATGGAAGCTCCCTGTCCTACGCCGATCTAATAGCTCGGTCCTGGATGGTCGCGGGAGCGCTGGCCGCCAGGGGAGTCGGACCCGAGGACGCGGTCGCCGTTCTCCTTCCTCCTGGACTCGATCTCGTCACCGCGGTCCTCGGGATTGCGGGAGCCGGTGCCGTCTACGTCCCCGTCGACCGGACCAACCCCGGCGAACGAATTGCCCACATCCTGAGTGACTGCAACGCGCGCCTGGTCATTACGGCCGGAGGAGCGCACATATATAAGGATGCCCTCGACATCTCGGAGGCGGTCACCGGATCCCCCATCGCCCCCAGCGTGATGCCGCCGGAAGGGGTCGCATACACGATTTACACCTCCGGCTCGACGGGTGTGCCGAAGGGTGTGATGGTTCCGCGATCCGCGCTCGACAACCTTGTGTCGTGGCACCAGCGCGCGTTCGACGCGAGGGCCGGGATGAGAATCGGACAGGTCGCAGGGATTGGATTCGATGCCTCGGTGTGGGAGATCTGGACGACTCTTGCGTCCGGAGGAACCCTCGTCTTTCCCCCGCCGGAGACCAAAGCCAACCCGGCGGCGCTCAGACAATGGATCGCGGATGCAAAGCTGGACCGCTGCTTTATGCCGACACCCATCGCCGAGCGCTCGCTGGAAAGTCACTATTGGCCGCAGGACACACGAATCGACATCCTGTTCACAGGCGGAGACCAGCTCGTAAAACGACCCGACCCAACCCTCGAGTTCCAGCTAGTGAACTGTTATGGCCCCACCGAATGCGCGGTCATCTCAACAATCGATCGCGTGCAGCCGGCAGATATCGGGGCCCTGCCCCCTATCGGCAGCCCAATCGACGGCACTCGAATCTACGTCCTGGACTCGGCGCTGGAGACAGCCCCCATCGGCGTGACGGGCGAGGTGTACATCGCAGGCAATGGACTGGCCCGCGGCTACACCGGCCTTCCGAGGGCGACTGCCCAAAGCTTCGTGCCGGATCCACATGGGCCCCCCGGCGAGCGGATGTATCGCACCGGCGACGTGGGCCGGTGGCTGCCGGACGGGCGCATCGAGATGCACGGCCGCATCGATGAACAGGTGAAGATCAGAGGACTTCGTGTCGAGCTTGGCGAGATAGAAGCCGCGCTCGCCGCTTATCCCGCAGTGCAGCACGCGGTCGTGATCGCCAGGGCGGATGCAACCGGAAACCGGCGGCTCCTCGGTTACGTGACTCCGAGCGGGCTTCCGATCGGCGCGATCACGGAGGACCTGGCAAAGCGACTCCCCTCCTACATGATCCCGGAGGCGATCCAGGCCATCACAGCAATGCCGCTTACTCCAAACGGCAAGGTCGACAAAGCTGCCCTCCCCGACCCCGCGCGCCGCACGGCCGCCCCGAGCGCCTCCATGACCCCAGCCCAGTCGAAGGTTGCGGCTGCCTGGAGCGAAGTCCTCGGCTATGAGCCAGACCTCAACGTCAAGTTCTTCGAAGCGGGGGGAAACTCCCTCAAGCTAGTAGACCTGCTCGAGAGGTTGCAACGGGATTTTCCCGGAGTTTTCAAGCTGGCAGACCTGTTCACGCTCAACACCGTGACTCAGATGGCGCAGCATGCGGAGAATGTGGGCCGGTCTGCCTTCATGCTCTAACGGTAGGTGGTGGGCCACTAGGCCTTTATGGCCCTCGTCTCGTACTCGACTTTGTTGTCCATCGCCCAAATCGCCGGACAGCGCTCGTCTGCCAGTTTCTTGACCTTTTGAATCTCGTCATCCGAAGCCGGTGATTTCACCTCCACGTCGAACTCGAACTTGGAAAGCGGCGGATACTCCCCCAGGCCCAGCGCGGCTCTGAAGTCAACCGAGAGGTTGAGGCGGATGCGCAGGTCCTCGATCTCGACGCCGGCGATTGCAGCCTGTGTGGCGAAAGTCGCCCCATAGCAACACATTGCCCCGTAGAAGCAGTACGCAAGCGGAGTAGGCGCCCTGCCGTCACCGCCAAGGAACGGGGGGAAGTCGGCCTCGAAGGTCACCTCACCTTTGGGGAATTTAACCGGGCCGGAAAATTGAACCGACCCCTCGTCGGCGTGCCATCGCCCCTCAAACGAAGCCTTTAGCTCAGCCGCCGACGGGTCCGATGCGGACTTCTGTCTTGTGTTCTCGATCTGATCCAGTCTGACGTTGTGCATTTTAGCCCTCCTTTATTCGAGGCCTTGACTATGCCTTTAGAAGTAGCCGGGAGGGGCTGGAATATACTCGGCGGCCCTAACAGCTCACTCGAAACAGGAGGATTTTCCGCATGGCGAAGTACTCGCTCCCCGAGCTCCCCTACGGCTACGACGCGCTCGAGCCCCACATCGACGCCAAGACGATGGAGATTCATCACACTAAGCATCACCAGACCTACGTGGACAAGCTGAATGCGGCGATCGAAGGCAAAGACGGCCTCGAGTACGACGACGTCGACGACCTCATGCGCAACTTTTCGAAGGTCCCCGACGACATCAAAGGCCCGGTCCGCAACCACGGCGGCGGCCACTCGAACCACAGCCTCTTCTGGAAGATCCTGGGGCCGGACGGAGGCGGCGAGGCCACCGGCAGCATCGCCGACGCGATCAACGGCACATTCGGATCGTTCAAGGAGTTCCAGGAAAAATTCACGACGGCAGCCACGAACCACTTCGGTTCGGGTTGGGCGTGGCTCGTTGTCGACGGCGGAAAGCTCGACATCATCAGCCTCCCGAACCAGGACTCACCCCTGATGGAAGGCAAGACTCCGGTCCTCGGACTCGACGTTTGGGAGCACGCCTACTACCTCAATTACCAGAACCGCAGGCCGGAGTACATCGAGGCCTTCTGGAACGCCATCAACTGGGCCGAAGTTAGCACCCGGTTCGACGCGGCGAGCTAGTTCAGCTCCCCGTAAAGGGGCGCCGTTGGTCCGGGCGGCAGAGCCCAGCCCCGCTGGGCTCCACCCTGGCGGTCCTGCGCTCGGGCCGCATATCAATCAGCACCTAGGTACGCGCAGAGTCGCCCCTCGGGTCTGACTCCGCCGCCCTACCTGGCTCGCATTGAGCTTCGCGACGGAAAACAGCAAAAGGGTGGTGGCGGGCCCTAAAAATCGGCCCGTTTTGGGGTTAAGTTCCAAACTCGGGGACAATGGGTACCTAATAAGAAGAGGTAGCCACTGGAATTGTTGTCAACTGGGGGGTTGTCAAGCTGTCAAGTGGGGAGCTAAAATACCCCCTCCGGGTATCCGACGTTTGTTTTGGGCACTCGGGAGACCGATCCGACGCAGAAGGGACTGAGGTATTTTGAAGCGAGAGCGTGACTACATGGAGTACGAGCCCAACCGACCCGAGGTAAAGGAGGAGGCTCCCCATGAGGACCTCGTCCGTCAGTACCTGCGCGAAATCGGACAATTCCCACTCCTCACAGACGTGGACGAAGTCGAGCTGGCCAAGGCCTACGAGGCCGGCCAGGCTGCGACCGCTGCACTGGCCAACACGAAGAAGAAGCCCACGATCAAAAAGCGCAACGAGCTGCAGAAGATCGAGAAGGCCGGAGTCGCAGCCAAGCGGCGCTTCGTTCAGTCGAACCTTCGCCTGGTCGTGTCGATCGCGAAGAAGTACTCGGCTGCAGGCCTTCCTCTGCTCGACCTCATTCAGGAGGGAAACCTGGGGCTGATGCGTGCGGTCGAGAAGTTCGACTACCGCCGGGGCTTCAAGTTCTCGACGTACGCCACATGGTGGATTCGCCAGGCCATCACCCGTGCAATTGCGGACAAGGCCCGGACGATCAGGATCCCCGTCCACATGGTCGAGACTCTTTACCGTGTGCGCAAGGTTCAGACCGAGTTGCTCGAGTCCTTGGGCCGCGAAGCAACAATCGACGAGATTGCAGCCGCAGCCGAGATGACCCCCGACAAAGTAAGGGAGGCCTTCAGGGTCCTGCCCGAGCCGATGTCGATTCACGAGCCGGTAGGCGACGAGGACGCAGAGCTTGGCGACTTCATCCAGGACGACGACTCCGAGAGCCCGTTCGAGGCGGCGGCCCTCAAGCTTCGCCAGGAA
>DATLOJ010000034.1:0-21355 GCA_035536315.1 Actinomycetota bacterium
AGACCGAGGGCGGTAACGAGTGCCGTAAGAGCTGAGATTGGAATCGCCAGGTTGTTTCCGCTCATCTGTTCCTGGGTCTTGCCCATTCCGGCAAGCCAAATGCGCCCGAAGACCGGGCCGTACCACAGGAACCCGAGAACCATCGCGGCGACTGTTGCTACCAGAACCGCCAGCCAGTTCACGTCAACGCTCGGCATTGTTTAACCCCCTTTAGTGGTCTATGGAGATTCTGGCACCGGCCGGTCGGGGAAACGTGTCTTTGAAACGGAGTCAGCGAGTTGCGGCTTTCCGGTACTGCCTCACCGAGAGCGGTACGAAGATTGCCAGGATGATCGCAACCCAAATCAAGGTGTACGCAATCGGGTTCTGCAGCGACCAAACATTCGCTGCCGGCAGTGACCCGGTGTTGCCAAAAGCCTCGCGAACGGCCTGCGAGACCGCGGAAACCGGGTTCCACTCGGCAAACGTCCTGAGAGGCCCCGGCAACAGATCCGATCTTACGAACGTGTTGGCAATAAAAGTCATTGGGAAGATAAACATGAAGGATGCGTTATTGACCATCTCAACGCTCGAAACCTTCAGGCCGACATAGGCCATGATCCAGGAGATGGCGTAGGCGAACAACAGCAGCAGCAGAAATCCGACGATTGCCGACCAAATCGAAGTTCTTATTCTCCAACCCACGATCAGGCCCGTCACCGACATAACAACGATCGAAGTCGAGTTGTAAACAATGTCGCTTGCAGTCCGGCCAAAGAGCACGGCCGACCGGGCCATGGGCAGAGATCGAAATCGGTCAATGATGCCTTTAGTCATGTCCTCTGCAAGGCCCGCTCCGGTGAAAGTGGAACCAAAGACGACCGTCTGCACGAAGACTCCGGCAATCAGGTACTCCCGATAAGAGACACCCGGGATGTTGATGGAACTGCCGAACACGTAAGCGAACAGCAGCACGAACATGATGGGTGACATGGTGGTCCAAATCAGGACTTCGGGTATGCGCTTGATCTTGATCAAATTGCGCTTTGCGACGACTGCTCCGTCGGCAAAGGCCAGGGCTATTCGACTCATTACACCGGCTCCTTCGCGCGATCTGCTGTTTTCTCTGCTTCCTCGGGAACAACCGCGGTCTCTTCCGCGACATGTCCCGTCAGCGTCAGAAAGACGTCGTCCAATGTCGGCCTCCTAAGGCCCAGGTCCACGACCTCGATCTTCGCTCTGCCGAGTCGCTGGAGTACCTGCTTCAGAACCTCGGTCCCACCAGTAACGGCGGCTGTGATTCGACCGTTCTGCTCGTCGACCTGAAGGTCCGTAACGGAAAGCCGCGTGAAGATTTCGATTGCGTCGGGGATGTCGGCGGGGTCGCCGAGTGTTATCTCGACTCGCTCTCCACCAAGCTGCGTCTTTAGCTGGTCCGAGGTCCCATGGGCGATGATCTTGCCTTTGTCGATTACGACGATGTCGTCTGCAAGCTTGTCGGCCTCTTCCATGTACTGCGTGGTAAGCAGAACCGTCGCTCCCCCGCGTGCGAGCTTCTGAATGGTGTCCCACATCTGCACTCTGCTTCGGGGATCGAGACCGGTAGTCGGCTCGTCGAGGAAGAGCACTTCCGGCTCTGCAACCAGTGCGGCTGCAAGGTCGAGGCGCCGCCTCATGCCGCCGGAGTACGTCTTGGCGGGCCGATCCGCCGCCTCATCGAGGTCAAACTGGTCCAGGAGCTCGCGGGCTCGAGCCTTCGATTTAGCTCTTCCCAGGTGGTACAGCCTCCCGACCATGTCAAGGTTCTCGAAGCCGGTCAAATGCTCGTCAACGGCGGCCGTCTGCCCCGAGAGCCCAATCCTCTCCCTCACCTTCTGCGGTTCCGCCAGAACATCCAATCCGGCGACCATGGCCCTTCCGCCATCGGGCACAAGCAAGGTGGTCAGGATTCGGATGGCCGTCGTCTTGCCGGCCCCGTTTGGCCCCAGCAGGCCCAGGACCGTGCCGCGCGCCACTGAAAGATCAAGGCCATCCAGGGCCGTCACTTTCCCGTATCGCTTGACCAGCCCGGTCGTGCTAATCATCTCGATCATGCCTTGCCTTTCGTAGATTTAGAACCGGGAAATTGCAATAGCTGAGAAGGTGCCAGGATTCCCCCGCGCCCTGGAGACGTTGCAGTTCCTCATATTCACATAAAATGAAGGTCGAGCGAAGAGCCCAGCCCGGAACCTTCTTCAAGAAACGGGGCCTACAACCCATCTGCCTTGCTTTAGCTGGATCAGCAAGCTTCCGACGATATTTCTGATGCCTGATCGATCCCAGGACCACGAGACTGAGACTCTCTCGACACTATTAGCGGCCGACGTATCCCGCCCGGACAATGGCACGCGGGAAATCTCCCCCAGGGCTCTCAAGGCAATCCGCGTGCATCTTGGGATGGATGTGGCCTTCATCTCAGAATTCAAGGATGGCACGCGAGTCTTTCGTCACGTCGACTCGGGCCTCGAGGATCCTCCGATCAAGGTTGGGGACGGTGACGATCTCGCCGACAGCTACTGCCAAAGGGTCGCGCAAGGAAAGTTGCCAGAGCTGATCCGCGATGCGTCAAAAGAGCCCGCGGCTTTGGAGTTGCCGGCGACACTCGGATTACCCGTGGGGGCTCATCTGAGCGTTCCCATAACACTGAGTGACGGAGAGATTTACGGAACCTTCTGCTGCTTCAGCTTTACTCCCGACGAGTCACTGACCGAACGCGACCTTGCCGTCATGAAGGTGTTCGCCGAGTTCGTCGCTGAGGAGGTGGATCGAGAGAAGCAGTTCGAACGCGTAAAGCAAGAGGCTTACCGCAGGATCCAGAGAGTGATCGCCGGAGATGGACTGCGAATGGTCTTCCAGCCAATTGTTGACCTGGCGGATGGGGCCCCCGCCGGTTTTGAATCACTGGCACGTTTCAGTCCCAAGCCCCCGCGGGGTCCGGATATTTGGTTCAAAGAGGCCGCCGATGTGGGGTTGTCGGAGGCCCTCGATCTTACGGCTATGCGTGCCTCGGTCGCCAGACTTCCAGACCTGCCCGGAAAGACTTTCCTGACGGTGAACATAACCCCGACGACGGCCTTGTCCCCGCACCTTGGAGAAGTGCTTGCCGGCATCGATTCATCCAGGGTGATACTGGAAGTTACCGAGCACAGCTCCGTGGCCTCGTACGAGGACCTCGCCATCGCGCTGGCTCCCCTCAGAAGCCGGGGCCTGCGGGTGGCCGTCGACGATGCGGGGGCCGGCTACGCGAGCTTCCGCCACATCCTTCGGCTGCAACCAGAATTCATCAAGCTGGATATCAGCATCTCGCGATCGATAGACACGGACCCCGCCAAGAGGGCATTAGCCTCGGCCCTAATAGCGTTTGCTCGCGACACCAAGAGCACGCTCATTGCCGAAGGCGTGGAGACCGAAGACGAGCTCGCCACTCTTCAGAAATTGGGAATCGGCCTGGCCCAGGGTTACTTCCTTGGCCGTCCCGCCGAACTGCCGACGGCTACCTAGAGGTCTCCCCCGGTAGAAGGCGACACCCAAGCGAGTCCCCTCCGAATCATTTCGATACCCTCAGCCGCTGTGGAGACAATCTGTGAGCTATAGGCGGGTCATTGTTGGAACCGATCGTTCCCCTACCGCCCGAAAGGCGGAGGATGTCGGAAAGTGGCTGGCCAAGGCCCATGACGCCGAGTTGGTGTTGATCCACGCTTCTAATGACCCCGCCGAGACCCTCGTGGCCGAAGCGACCAACCAGGATGGTGATCTGATCGTAGTTGGAAGCAAAGGAATGACTGGGACCGGCAGGCTACTGGGCAGCGTACCGAACGCCGTTTCTCACTCGGCCAAGTCAGACGTCCTCATTGTGAAAACAACCATCGACCAGAAACCACGTCAGTACAGGAAAGTACTAATCGCGACCGACGGATCGGAAACAGCGATACAGGCTGCGAGGAAAGGAGTTGACCTCTGCCGCAGGCTCGAGGCGGAATCAGTCATCTTCTACGCCGGCCATCCAGCGACGGCCCCCATCGTCTTTCAGGAGGTTGCGCGCGAACTTCCCTCTGCGAGCTACTCAACAGAGTCCTCTTCTGGAGATCCCGCGAGTGTTATCTGCGATACAGCCCTAGCCGGTCAGTACGACTTGATCGTTTTGGGAAATCGCGGCATGACCGTGAAAAATCGGAAAGGAAGCTCACAAGTTCCCGACAAGGTCTCTCACCGGGCCCCCTGCGACCTCCTACTCGTAAGGACGGTGGCGACCTCGATTGAATCCCTGAGAGAAGGCGAGGGGGCCGTCGTGAGAGACGAGGAGGGCGAAAAGCTCGCCGTCTTCAGAGACACATCAGGAAGGCTGCACAAGTTCTCTGCGCGGTGCTCTCACATGGGTTGCATTGTGGGCTGGAACAGTGCGGAGAGCACCTGGGACTGCCCCTGCCATGGATCCCGCTATGCCGCCGAAGGTGCGGTCGTGCAAGGGCCGGCCCTAAACGCGCTTACCCGGCTGGAGCACTAGTGTATCGCTGGCTCGTCTACTTCCACATCGCAGGTGCTTTCTTCTTTCTGACTGCTCATGGGGTCTCAATTGCCGTCGCGCTGAGACTTCGAAATGAGCGTGACCGAGAGCGCATCCGAACACTGCTTGCTCTGTCCGGGTCCTCGACTCCCTTCATGTGGGGTGGTCTGTTTGTTCTACTGGCCGGCGGGATAGCTGCCGGCTTCGCCGGGAGATGGTGGGGGTCCGGCTGGATCTGGGTCTCTCTAGTTCTTCTAATTTCCATATCGGCATCAATGTTCCCGCTGGCCACTACTTATTACAGGCGAGTGGGAGACAAGACAGGTTTCCGACCCTCGGGGGCCCCAATCGCGAGCGACGAGGAGATAGCCGACCTTCTCCATTCCTCGCGTCCATGGCTTCTTGCCTTCATTGGGTTCGGGGGAATTCTTGCGATCCTGTTCCTGATGATCTTCAAGCCTTTTTGAGTTTCCCGGTGCGTGGATGAAGGTCGATGACCTTTCACTTCGTCGTATGACTAACTCGGGCCTGCTGGGAGGTGGGTTCCGATTACCTGGTGAAGTGGTGAGCTGGCACGTTGCGATGCAATCGCAGGATTACGGGCCGGCTAAGTGGTCGATCGGACAAAGATCAACAGGGTTGAACAGTAAAGACCTTGACGATGCGGTATCAACAGGCTCGATCCTACGAACTCACGTATTGAGGCCCACCTGGCATTTCGTTACTCGGGAGGACATTCGCTGGCTGCTGGCCTTGACCGGGCCGAGGGTACGGCAGTCCACCGCCCCCCGGACCAACGAGCTCGGACTTGATTCCTCGACCCTCGCTAGAGGCGAGTCTGTCATTACGTCCGCGTTGTCCGGCGGCAACCATCTGACAAGAAGCGAGATCAGTTCTCTTCTCGAGAAATCCCGGCTCGACAAGTCGGGCCAGAGACTCCCTTACCTTCTTATGCATCTCGAGATAGAAGCTGTGATCTGCAGCGGCATTCTTCGTGGAAAGCAGCAAACGTATGCCTTGCTCGATGAGCGCGCCTCCGAGCTGGCCCCGTTTGACCACGACCATGCACTTGCCGAGTTGGTGCGTCGTTATCTGACCAGCCACGGTCCCGCCACTGTCCAGGATCTTCGATGGTGGTCGAGTCTGAAGGTCAGCGAAATCCGCAAAGGCCTTGAGGCACTCGGTTCGGACGCGCACGAGGAGACGATTCACGGGAAGACTTTGTGGGCCGTTGAGTCCAACGGGGAAGGTCCGTCAGCCAGCGGAGCTCACCTTCTTCAGTCCTACGACGAGTTTATTGTCGGTTACTCCGAGTCCCGGTTCCTGGGTGATGCGAGGGAGCAAGCCATTCGTCAAGCCTGGAGCGGCCGCACGCTTCCGGCCAGCCTCGTCCTCATAAATGGGACCGTCGCCGGTCACTGGCGACGTGCCACCCGAAACAATGCGGTCACCGCCAACGTCCAGCTATACGAACCGGCAAGACGCTCCACCCTCGAGGCTCTGCAGATCGAAACTGAACGACTGAGCAATTTCATAGCCGCTCCCGTGAAGATGGTGACCACCACGATCCCTAATCCAAATTAGAAGCCCGTCGACGAAAACTGGATCCGCGACATGGAGTAGGAGCCGGCTAAAAGTTCCGCTATATCTCTTCCAGGATTCGTTTCTTTTGGGCTTGGAACTCACTTTCAGTTATGAGATTCGCGTTCTTCAGGCTTCTCAGCTTCTCGAGCCGGTCCATGGGCTCCTCGGATTCTGAAACCGGAGTCGCCGGGTCCGCAGATGCTGTCGCATGTGCTGCATCGATGCCGTGGCTTTCGAGGGCCTTCAACACCGCCGCTCGAGCCCCGGGCATCTGACGGAGGTCGACTGCGCCCGACTGCGGATCGATGCCGTGATCTTTGAGAGCTTGCAGGACGGCCTGCTGCGCGCCCTGATCGTTGACACTCAGTTGTCCACTGCCTTCTGCGTTCACCTTGATCCCGCCCGACGGGAACCAGTCGATAGCAAAGTTATCCTTGTCCTGGCGGTCGATGAAGACGCTGAGAGGATTCCCACTGGATAGTGCCCCCAACGCTATGTGTGGGACGAGCATCTTCTTGTCGACCTCGTAGGACGGCAGCTCCTGAGAATCGATTCGAAGCTTCAAACGGACCTGGGGAATTTCGTTTATGTACACCCCGGTCTGCGTCATCTCGAGAATGGTTGCCTTCCCCGGAATACCGGTGGCTCTGAGTTCGTCGGACTTATCCGCACGCCAATTCATGAATAGGTAAGCAGCAGCCAACCCGAGGGACACTGCGATCCAAATCTGGCCGATCCATATCTCGGGGATCGTAAGAAAAAACGCCACACCTCCAAGCAGGAAGAAGACAACGAGCCCCCACCCAATTCGATTAGGTCTCATGAGTTAGTTCAGAAAGTATCCGGCTAACCCGCTGAATTTAGTGAGATAGAGCGGCATTGCCCTCTCCTTTCCGGGCGCGGCGTCACTCGCCTGATGGAGCGCCGAAGTACAGGTGTCGTCCAAAGCGCAGCTACCCCTTGGCGTACTCCCCCGCTTTGTTGAACTCGATAAGAACCACCGGCTCGTCCCCAACTACCCATGCATCGTGCCCGGGGGAAATGGAATAAATATCACCGGCCCCCGACTCCCCCTCAGTGCCGTCCTCGTGAACCACGTGCAACTTTCCGGAGACGACGTAACCGAGGTGCGCAACCTGACAGCTGTCCGTTTTCACTATCGGCTTGATGTTCTCCGACCATTTCCACCCGGGCTGAAACGTGAAGCGCCCGACCTCAGAGCCGCCAACTCTCACGACCTCTATCTTCGTGTTCTCGGGTGTGCGGGTCTCATCTGGCGAGTCGAAATTTTTCACTTCAATTCCTGGTGCCATATCTCCGTCTCCCTTTTCTATTGCTCGCGAACCCTTCCTTATAGCGAACCGACCTCACGGTATCGAAAACAGCTCACTTCGTGATCATTCACCATTCCGACGGCTTGCATGAAGGCATAACAAATCGTGGGGCCTACGAATCTAAAGCCCCTGCTCTTCAGATCCTTGCTCATCGCTTTCGAGTCCGGAGTTTCGGCTGGGATCTCCCCCAAAGAAGTCCAACGGTTCTTGATGGGTCCGCCTCCGACAAAGCCCCAGATATAGGCGTCAAGGCTCCCGAATTCTTCATGCAGAGCCAAAACACCACGAGCATTTGCAACCGTCGACTCAATCTTGGCCCGGTTACGAACAATGCTCGGATCTTGCATCAAGCGCTCCACTTTCACAGGCGTGAATTGAGCAACTTTCGAAGGCTCGAAGCCGGCGAACGCTCGGCGATAACCATCGCGCTTTTTGAGAATCGTTGACCAGGACAACCCAGCCTGGGCCCCTTCCAGGGTGAGCATCTCGAATAAGTGCCGGTCATCATGCGACGGAACACCCCACTCCTCGTCGTGGTAGGCGAGGTAAGCCGGGTCTCCCGCCACCATGTCGGCCCAAGTGCAGCGTTTGATTGCGGGCATCTAGTTACTCGGCTTTCACAATGGACGGCCGAGCCTATAGGTGAGCCCTGACTTGCGTGAGCGGCTTGGTAAGTCCCGGCCCCTCATGCTCCGTCGGGGAAGCCACCTCTGTGAAGAACCATCGGATAGTGCGGAAGCGCCTCCCGTGGATCGCGGAGTATTGCTTCGGTCTGTTCCACGTACGGTTTCACAGTTCTCCATGCTCCGGGGGCGGGTTCCAATCCCAAAGCTAGCGGCGGCTTGCCCTTCTTCGTCTGTTCTCCCATCGATTCCAAAGCTTCTCGAAGTGCTTGAATAGTCTTGGCTCCGAAGCTCTTCACCCAACGCTTTTCGATACGAGACAGGCGGGCCCCGTATTCATCACAGGCCTTCCTCCCCTTGGCCGTAAGTCGCACCAACTTCAACTTGTCGGTACCCACGGTTACGAGGCCGTTCTTCTTGAGGAAATTGATAGCGACAGCCACTCCCTCTTTGGCCACACCCCCGTGGCGGGGAAGGTCCCTGAGGCAGGTTCCTTCCTGCTCGATCACACGAAGCACGTTTGCAGAGATCGGGAGAGAAACACTCGACTCGCTTTCGAACTCGAGTGTCAACACGAGCAGCGCCCGCGCGATAAGCACGGAGAGATCGAGGCGTTCGATTCTCATTTCGGTACCTCGTGATGGCTCGTCGGAAAAGACGAGCGTCGCCCTCAAGCCGGTTTGGTAATCAACGACAGGAAGGTAGTCGGGCAGATGCCTGGCTTCCTGGGCAACAATTGCTCGAAGCGAGCTTTGCAGCCTCGTGATCACGTCCTTGCCAAAACGCTTGGTCCATCTCTTGTCAACAAATCCTTCCAGTGCTTGCCACTCATCGCGGGACCGCTCGCCGCCAGGAGTGAGATGCACGAGGAGGTCGCGATATCGGGGCTTCGACCGGGTATCTGTTGGGTCCGGCTCGAAGGTGAGGTACTTCCACCACTCGAGATGATGCAGGCGAGACTTGATTCCCGGCTCCGACAGGCACGCCCGGGCTTGAAGGGCGCGAACCGGTGTGCCCTTTGGTTCAATGTGCTGGATGAAGTTCGTCCACATGACCTGGGAAACGAGCCACGGACCCTTGCCCCGCTTACTCACTCGCCGGCCAACTGTCGTGATGTGTGGCGCTCGCTCTTCGAATTCGTTGTCAAATTCGATCGTGTACGCGACAAGAGCCTGGGACAGCAGAGCCGATAGAGGGAGGGAACCCATTGGCGCGGACCCTAACAGCAGCCTGTGAACGGTCCCTTAGTTGGGGGTCATCGCTAGCGTGCCCTCTGATATCGAAACTCTTCCCGCCGGCAAGGTCTTCTTCCTGCTTACCGATATCGAGAACTCGACGCCACTTTGGGAGAAGCGCCAGGAGTGGATGCGCGAAGCTGCTGCCCGTTCCGAAGAACTGATCAAGAACTGCTTTAGGAAGTGGGGGGGGTCGCTTCCCAAGGATCAAGGCGAGGGCGACAGTTTCGTGGCGGCGTTCAAAGACGGGGCTGCAACTGCCGCATGCGCGACGGCTATTCAAACTGCACTGGCGGCCGAATGGCCTTCTTCATCGCCTTCGATTCGCGTGCGAATCGGAATTCACTGCGGCGACATCGCCCCCACGGATGGGAATTACCGCGGTCCGGTACTCATTCGTGCCGCCCGCATACGCGATGCGGGGCACGGGGGGCAGACTCTGCTTTCACGCGCGGCGGCGGAGGCTATCCGGGAGAAACTTCCCGGGGGCGCGAGGCTCGTGGAACTGGGCCTTCATCGTTTCAAGGGGGTCACGCTTCCCGAACGGGTCTTCCAGCTAACTCAGCCCGAACTGCCGGCCAATTTCCCAGCGCTTCGCTCTCCCCGTTACGCGTCGATCAACCTGCCGTCGCAGATCAGCAGCTTCGTTGGTAGAGAACGCGAACTGGCCGATCTCGAGAAGTTGCTCAACTCAAACCGACTTCTGACCCTGTCCGGCCCGGGAGGTGTCGGCAAGACCAGGCTCGCACTGCAGCTGGCAACGCGCGCTTCACCCGAATTCGAGGATGGCACCACGCTCGTGGACCTTTCTTTCGTATCGATGGGAGACACCCTCCCAGCAACAGCGTCGGCTCTGGATCTAGACGACTCCGGAGTCAAGTTGGCCGAGTCGGTAATCGATCGTATGAGGGATAAAGAACTACTCCTGGTATTCGACAACTGCGAGCACCTCCTGCCGGAGATTGCAGGACTCGCGCGAAACGTCTTGTCGCACTGTCCTGCAGTGAAGGCAATCGCGACCAGCCGTCACCCCCTGGGAATCGAAGGAGAGGTCGTCTGGCGAGTTCCCCAACTGGGCCTTGAAGAATCCGTTGCTCTCTTCACTGAGCGAGCAAAGGCGAGGTCACCTCAATTTCATGCGACTGAGGAAACCGAATCACTCGTGGGTGAGATAGCCACCAGGCTTGATGGGTTACCTCTGGCCATTGAGCTCGCTGCCAGGCTGCCGGAATACATGTCGCTAGATGACATAAGGGATGGCCTCGATGAGCGGCTCGAACTTCTTGCCGGCGATTCTGCGGGCCGTCCCCCGCGCCATCAATCGCTCCGCGCAGTCTTCGAATGGAGTTACGACCTTCTCGATACAT
This sequence comes from Actinomycetota bacterium, assembly GCA_035536315.1. Taxonomy (GTDB): domain Bacteria; phylum Actinomycetota; class CADDZG01; order JAHWKV01; family JAHWKV01; genus DATLOJ01. The sequence continues at coordinate 10,666 of DATLOJ010000034.1, forward strand.
CCGCTCAGGATCTTCTGCGGCGTGTCGCCGTGTTCAGAGGAAGCTTTTCCGTCCAGGCTGCCGATTCAATTGTCGAGGACGCCCGCTTGGTCGACCTGCGGCGGACGCTCGCGGAGCTTGTGACCGCATCTCTCATCGAATTTCGTCCGGGTCGGAGGTCGAGCAGGTACCACCTTATGGACTCGATCAGGGCTTACGCATTGGAGAAGCTCACAGAAGGCGGCGATGCCTCACAAGCTCAGGAACGGTACCTGGCATGGGCCATCTCCACGGCGACGCAGTCGGCACCTCACCTCCGGGGGCCTGAGCAAACCGCCTGGCTCGACCGGCACGATGAGGACCACGACTCACTCCTGGGGGCCATCGATCAGGCCATCGAAGGGCGAAGGGTTGAGGAGTCGCTCGACCTGGCAAGCTCACTATGGTGGTTCTGGTACGTGCGCGGGCACCTCGCGGAGGGACGACGGCGACTGGACGCTGTCGCTGACCTTGTGGAGGGGATTCAATCTCCCGTCCGGGCAGCGGTCCTACGCGGCGCTGCGTCGCTCGCGTACGTCCAAGGTGATCGACCACGCGCCGCAAATCTTGCAGAAAAGAGTCTCGAGCTGTCACGCTCGATGAGCGACGAACCAGGAATTGCGGCCTCGCTCAACATCCTTGGAAACGTGGCACTTTCACGGGGGCGTGTCGATGAGGCGAAAAGCCTCTTTCAGCAGAGCCTGAAAAAGGGTGAAGAGAGTGGCAACGAGCACGTTATCGGCACCGCAGTAAGCAACCTCGGCCATGCGGCTCTGGCTGCGGGAAATCAAGAACTCGCGATTGAGCTCTACCGACGCGGACTCGCTGTCGCGCGGGAATCCGGAGACCTTCGAGAGGTAATTCGCGCAACATTCCTCCTGGCTCGGCTTCGCCACGAAAGCTCCGAAGCGCTGCCTCTTTACGAAGAGGCTCTCAGGCTCTCACGAGAGTTGAATAGCAAGACGCACATCGGTCATTCCCTGCTCGGTGTCGCGAGCGTGAGGATCAACGAAGGCAAATGGAACGAAGCCAAGGGTCTGCTTGAAGAGGCCCTGGATCTTGGAGAGGCGTTGGGCGAGAAGGAGTTGATCGGCTACTCGCTTCTTTACCTTGGCGAGGTCTACAAAGAACTAGGGGACAGTGAGCTCTCCAAAATCCTTCTCGAGCAAACGGTGAGTCTCGCTGAGACGACCGAAGACGCCAGTCTTCTGGCCTCGGCTAAGGACGCTCTTTCGGGCCGGTAGTCTCCCGCCGCGCGCCCGACATCATTCGAAGCCCGGTACCGAAAGCCCATAGAACGGTGAGGCCCATGACGCCGAGCTGAGCCATCCCACCGGCCGCCATGAATCCTCCCTTGGTCGTCCCCATCGCGGCGGCCGCCGATCCAAGGGACAAAACGGCCAGCACCAGCGCCCCGATCGGAACGAATGACGGCAACGCACGAGATCGCATTACTGTGCGGCCAACTATGAAGAAGAAAACTGCGCCTGGAAAGGCCGCAAACGCGGTGAAGAATCCCGCCAAGTCGTAGAGGGCTCTGACCACGAACTCCTCCCCTCCCATAGCGCCGCTGAAATTCAGAACCGTGCGGGAGACCAGCCCAATCAAAACCAAAGTCGCCGAGGAGACGGCAGCACCCATAGCCACCGAAGGCTGCGAATCGCGATCCGATTTTCGAAGCATTGCGCTCAGCCCGATCGCGAACCAGATGAAAAAGCTGACCGACACCGCTCCCAGAGCGAGGGCGATCATTAGGGATCCGCGGTTCTCCACGTGCCACTCGATGATGAACGGCATGAGATCTGGCGGCGGAGGTGGCGGGGGAATTGACCAGAAGGCGGCGATGCCCACACCCATCAGTCCGGCGATGCCCGAAATCACTCCCGCGATGCCGGCCGCTCTAAGGTCACTGCGTCCGGTAGTCACTTGATCAGTCACTTAGTTTCCCTCCCCCGGTTTCGTGGTGAGCATCCAGTGCCCCTCGTCCAGAATTCGACGAGCATCATATGACTCAGGAACCGAGTGATACCGGAAAAGAGCTACTGTGTGTGTCCAACATTCCGACGCTCGCACTGGGCCTTCAGTGACCCTCGAAGACGAAGCGAGTGGCGTCGACCGGAAGTGAGGTCCAGGCCATAACCTTCCCCGGTCGCAGGACCCAAACTCCATCCTTGTACGCAGAAGACTCGGCCTTGCCGTACTGCGGATACTTCGCCGTGGTCGCGTCGGCCAAACGTTTGGCAAGGTCGGGGGCCGGAATCTCTACAGTAACGACACCCTCAACGATGATCGCCTCCTGGCCGTCTCCAATGTGAGCAGCAGCTGCGCCATTGAATTCAACGTTTCGGTGATGAACAGTTTCGGCGCTGCCCCCGTAAAACAACTGGTCGTCCAACCAGATGCCGTCACGGGGCACAACATGTGGCCTGCCATCGGGCCTTGTTGTGGCGAACCAATAGACCTGGGCCTCATGTAGCTTCTTGCTTACGGTCTCCCAGACAAGCCTCTTGCTGGGATTGCCGTAACCCGGCGGCAGTTTCAGGTGCTCACCTTGTGGTTGCAGTTCCATTTCCGCGGATCTCCTAAGAGTTGTCGATCTCATCGCGCAGCGCCCCAAGAACCTCCGCTTGATACATGTCTTGCGGACGGCCGGCTTCGAGCTTCATCTTTATCAGATCGTCAAGGGAAGCGACGAAGACCTCCAGTCCATCCAGGTCCACTTCTTGCGCAGTCGTCTTCAGCTGATCAAATCCGGTCGTCCCGGCCGGCGTGCCGAGAACGTCGAACGCTCCAAACCTGGTCAAGAGCGTGAAGTGGTCTCCGGCTCTAAGCGTCTCGGCCTCGATCCGAAAGGGAAGGTCTTCCGGAGCACCTCGAAGTCGAGCGTCCATCTCATTCAGCGCCGAAGCGAGCCGTTCCAGGTTCCCAGCCTCCCGCGAGTAACAGATATCGAGGTCGTTGGTGTTGAGGGGGGAACCGTGGATTCTGCCTGCGAACCCGCCTATGACTACGAAGTCAACGGAGAATTCTTGCAAAGTCTGCAAAGCCCCGATGGGATCAAAGGGCTGAAGGCTCACTCTTACTTGATCGCCGGTAGAAGGCGAGCCTCTTCGGTCGCAAACCTTGCCCTCTCACCGGGAGTCAGCTTAAGGAACTCGCGAATCACGGATCGATCGACCCCCATACCTAACCGGCGGCCAAGCTCGAGATCAACACCGCAATGACGAAGTAGCCGGTCGAGAGTGTCTGCCCGTGGGGTCACTCTCTGACTCTCGATTCTGGCGATCGCCGGCTGTTTCATATCGGCCCGCTCGGCCAGCTCCCGCTGGGTCAAGCCGGCTTGCACTCGGGCCCTTGCAAGGACTCTTCCTGCGTTCACAGGAGGATGATAACATTTCTGTTATCAGACGTCCTTTGTTCTCGCCGTCAAAAAGAAGGGCGCTGAAGGTCACTCCATTGGGCAAACTGTTCCGGCACCAGCTCGCGGGCCAGGCCTCGTCGAATTTGCTTCACCAGAGCCATTACCGGTCCCGTTGCTCCTCGAGCCATTGAATGAAATCCATCTCGACTCCGGATCCATCGAGGCGAGGAAGAAGCATCGAGACGTCCGCTCGATGCTTGTGGGAGTGCGTCAGCGGCTGGACAACGCCCTCCGTGAGGGTGATCTCGAACCCGAACCAGGGAACAAGGAACCTCTTCGTGTTTGCTTTCACGGAATCCAAAGCGTCCGTGTAATCAACGTACGCACGGTCGATCTGCGCGCATTTTTCCCGAAGCTCCGCCAGGTCCTCGGATTCAATGCGCTGGGGTACGCGGCCGTGCGCCAGCTCGAAGAACGCATGCTCCACCTGCACGAGATGCTCCAAGATGCCAACTATTGAGTCGTAATCATCGGTAGTTTCATTGAGCTTGGCCGAATCAATTTCGGAACATGCAGCGAAGACTCGCTGATTGGCCCACGCGTTGTGTGCGGCCATCATCTTTAAGACGGGTTCAGTCACAGTCATCGCTGAGGATTATCTGACTAGATCCGTTCAGGAGACGACGGAGAGTCGGACGGCAGTAGATAAACCAAAACACTCGAATCGTCGGAATCTCGCCTTCGGAGGTGGAATATTGGCTCCGGCGAAGCTTCGGCAAGGTGTCGCTCCAAAGTGGCTCCAGTCGGTTGAAACCGGTGCCCAGGAAGAACGATGAGGAACCGGCTTCGAGACTTTGGGGGACGCTGGTCATATCGATAGGTTGCGCATCCCGAATACCACGCGACCACCGGACCATCGACGGAAACTGCCGAACAGGGCCTGTCTGCATGCTTCCGAATCTCCTTGGCCGCCGTCGCAAGAGGCATGCGAGATTCGGCAAGATTCTGTGAGTTCCTTAGGGTAGGAACTCCGCCAGCCGCGATTGCCAGAACACACGAGCCCGTGACAAGTAATCGCCGACCGCGCGTCTGCGCCAAACGCATCCTTTGGAAGGTGCCCGCAAGAAAACCAGCCCCGGCAATCACCAGAAGGGCCACCGGGAAAAAGAGAAATCTTTCTTCAGCGTGGTGCGTCAAACCCAGGTAAAGAATCTGAAGGAATGCAGGAATGGCCAAAAAGAGAACCGCTCGTCGCTCGGGATTCAAAGCCCCGCCGCTGCCGGCGGCTCTTCTTAGGCTCTTGAGGAGAGCAACGGTGGCGGCGAGCATCAAGATTCCGGCGACGTGGCCCGCAAGCCTTGAAGGGAACCAACGCATGTATTGCCAAAGGCCCTCACCTATGGATTGACGCCATTGAAGGGGAACTTCGGATGCTAATTGCGTGATTCCCCACGGAGTACCGGTCTGGCTCGTCGAGTACACGAAGTGAGGCACTAGAAGCACGGTCATTGTGATCGCAGGAGTGACGAGCAAGCGAAGATGCGACTTCAGATGCGCTCTCCACAAAGCGGCTGAGGTCCCCGCGACCGCAAAGATCGGGAACACCGACGCGTACCGGAGATAGAACGCGCCTGCGGCGAAGAATGCCGCTAAAACCAGCCGGCTGCCCCTGCCTCGCCGTTCGAATGTGTCTTGTATGCAAATGCACATCAGCAGGAGCAACGCGGTGGCGGGAAGGTCGTTCATGAACTGCCCTCCCCTTAGTTGCACCGTGGGGGCTGCGGCAAACGAAGCCGTAGCGATTAGCGCTGGCCACCCACCCACCACTCGCTGAGCCAAGGCGTAGAGGGCACCAGCGGCACCGAGCGCGCCGGCAAGGCCGAGTAGACGAAGCGCAAAATCTGAATTCTGGATCGAGAGGACCACATATCCCAAAATCGACATCCCCGGGGGCCGAAATATCCTCCATTGCGTAGCAGGGGTCGCATCGATCCACTGCCTTGCCTTAATGGCATACACAGCCTCGTCGTACTGAAAGGGAGCTCTACTCCACATTCCAAGAAGCACACAGAATGCAAGAGCCAAGAGAATTGCAGTGAGAGCGAGCTTTGGCCCACTCAGGCCGGCGGACTGCGAGCGTGTCTCACTTCGCACTTAAGAAACCTACCTCTTAAACGTCGGCCTTCGAGGAACGAACTCTGCAACTCTTCCTTCGGGGATGGCAACGTCATCGAAGGGAAACCTCTGCCTTGCAAGTGGAGGGGGCCTACCCCTGACCTACGCCGGTCCTTAGATACGCGAGCGCTCGTCTCATTGAGTCCGAAACCACTACAGGTAGGCATCGCGAACATGCCTCTTCGGCCTCGACCCATTCCCAAGCGTCGTGTTCATCAGAAAGAGTGATCGCACAGTCACCCGCTGCTTCGGCCAGAAACTGTGGCCAGTTTTCGGTTCCCAGATCGGAATTGACCAGAGTCAAATCCAGGCCGGTCTCCTCCTTGAGTTCTCTCAAAGCGCAAAGGTGAACTTCTTCATTCGGAAAGCGCGCACCGGCGGGCGGCGTCCAAGCCCAGTCGCCGATTGGCGGTTGGTCCGAACGATGCAGAAGAAGAAATTCGAGGCGATCCTGAACGCGTCTATAAACAAGAACTGACGCGCCATGAGGGGGATCGACGCTGATCGGCAGGCCATCCCAGGTGAATCCAATCCGATCAAGCCAGTTTCTCTGCAGATCGATTCTCCAAGCATCCGGCATCTGAAGGTCCGACCAGAATTCGCCAGGATCAATCGGCCCTTTCGACTTCGGTGAGGTGGCGGCGGTGGATTCGATGTATAGGGTCGTGACCAGTCCGTGCGAGACGACGAGCAGGTGCTCTTCATTGTGGCGCGCCATCAATTCATCGACGCAGGAAGCAAATCTCTTCAAGACTTGCGCCCGGGGTTCCCAACCCTCGACATCGAGGCAAAGAAGGTAAGTGAGCACTTGCTCTCGATATTGGTCCGGATCACCAGCAAACGGACGCGACACTTCACGCAACCGCGGATCCGTAGCGACTTCACAACCAGTCACTTTCGCGATCTGAAGGGCCGTTTGCTGGGCTTTGATTTCATCGCTGGTCCAGATGGTCTTTCCGCAATCGACTTGCAGGAATAACCCCAAACGGTGTGCAGCCGCAAGGCCTTCCTCGCTCAGACCCCATTTATCCGTGGGGACGGCAGGGTCGACGATCGGCCTCGCGTGCCGAATCAGAACCAGTCGATTAGGAGGCAATCGAGGCCAACCTCATTCCTCTACGACGGAGAAGATCTGCCATTCACCCGGGACTCCGTTGAGGCTGTGTGATCCCCGACTTCTCAAAAAGGATTCCAGCCCCCCATACAAGGTCCTTTACGGTCCCGGAAGTCAAGATCTCCCCCGGGCCGGCAAGTTCCTTCACGCGCGCTCCGACATGAACTGCCATGCCGAGAATGCGGCTCTCCTTCACCTCCACCTCACCACTGTGCAAAGCTGCTCTGATCTCGATGTCTATACAGGCCCAGCTTCATGCCGGTTCTTACGGACTGTACTCACCAGGTTCGGAGTTGCTCCTTCGGTCGTGATCTTCGCGTTGGAAAAGGAGACCGAGGTCCATACCAAACCGACCATGAGCATGGGGCCGTGAGGGAAATAGGCGGTGGCGACACCCATCACAATCGCCCCTGGAGAAACAAGCGTCGCCAGCCAACCGATACCCGTTCTACCCGCCATCCGCTTGATCAGAGAGATCCCGAAGCCGGTGGTTCCAACTAGAACAACTACGAAGCCAAGCGTTTCGAGCATAAAACTCATACCTTGGAATTCGTTGAAATCTCCGGTGCCTCCCCAGTAGGCACCGACGTCCCCGATGAGCCCCATAGCAAGTCCCAGGAGCGTCGCCTGAGTCCAGATGGAGCGCATCAAACTCGAGGTCCGATACATCAAGAAGACGGCTGAAAGCAGCAAGAGATAGACGAGGAAGAAGGCCCTGCCGAAAACGTAGTAGGACTCTAAGTTCCCCCCGCTCAGGGCACCTTCCCACACGTCCTCGTAAGCTTCGACCACAGGCCGCGACTTCAGGATCCAGGTGGGAGAGTTCTCCTTGTTCCAGATGAACGACTGGATAGGAGCAAGAAGGACACCCAAAAGGACTGCGAGGACCCCTAGGGCGCGTGCTGACAACGTTTTTTCGAAGTCCTCAATGTAGTTGCCACCGAACGGGTTCTTCAATCACGGACGGGCCAGCCAGCAGGGTCGATCCAGTCAGAATAGCGTTCGCGGCCAGTGTGGCAGAGGTGCCGAAGCCTGGTCGGAAAGAATGGCGGAGCTACCGAGGCCAATGTGTGGCAGACGTACCGAGACTTCACACGAATAACACGCTGTAATTGTGGGCGCTGACGGATTCGAACCGCCGACCCCTGCCTTGTAAGGGCAGTGCTCTAACCAGCTGAGCTAAGCGCCCGGTCGGGCAAAGTGTAAGGGCCCTTTGTCAGTCCGTTCGATCGATCGCTGAAATTGCCGCCGACCAGCCTTCAGCCTCCGATGTGACCGCAATGTGCAGGTTCCAACCGGTTCCGGCCCCCTCCGGCTTGAACTGGAACCACTGAATCCCAGTGATCTCCGAGTGCAGTTGGTCGGGGGCCGGGGGCCAGGCTAGGTCGGCGACTTCTGCAGCTGCGTACCAGGCCCCGAAACGTCCGCGCGCAGCTCCTCTTCTACGTCCGTGTGCTCCCCCGCTTGCTGCGGCCCATGCCATCAGCCCGAGGGCGTTCACCGCGGGCAACTCACGAACTTGAAAACGTAGAGCCCCGGTTGCGGCGATCGCTTCGGTGTAAGAACCCTCGACTACAGCGCATGTCGCTACAGCGTTGGACTCCGATACCCATGCGCTCACTAGATCCGTGAGTGCCGTCTCCAGATCGGGATCATCGATCGTGGCTACCGGCGTGGCCTCTACTTCCTTGAACGGAGTCTCTGGAAGCGGCGGGTCGCCGAACTCAGCCTCGTTCGACTTATAGACAGCCAGCGCGTAGGCGGGCTCCCAATCCTCGAGACTGGCCGGCAACTCCATAAGAGGGATGAAAGGCGAGTCAACGTGGGAGAGATCCTCGCCCCTAATGACTCGCTCGGCTGCAAAGAATGCACCTGCCGGTGGCACGGTGATGAACGGCGCCACTTCATCGAAGGTGTGAGTCGAGGCCGCGACCTCGGTCAGCGGCCCGAGCGCGAACTTTCCGGCCCCCGGCTTCAAGACGGTCGCCGCATATTCGCCGGGGGCCTCCAGCGCGAGCCGGTACTCGATGTGCTGTGCAATCGGCCACAGTTGCTTACCGCGCTCCCCCGCTTCGACACACCTTCTTGCGAGTTCGACAAGCTCATCCCACGACCGTGACGCGCAAAGCGCGTCGACACGCCTGAGAAGAGGATTCGGTTCGGCGGCTTCGACAAGGTCTTCTAGTCCGCTCATCGAGTCCTTCAATTGTCTCCGCCACGGACTCGAAGCTCGATCAAAACTGCGTCTCCGTAGCGGCCCATTCTTACGATCATGTCGGATGGAATTGCCGAGATCACGCGGTTGGTGGTGGCTTCGTCGTAATAGGCGATGCCGGGCCGGTGCGGGGTGGAACCCGAAACAAATGGCGTGATGGGAGCGGTACGCAGCACAACATAACGAATCTTGTTGTCTGTCAATGCCTCTAAGGCGTCGGTGAAGGCCGGGGCCCCCCTTTCCAGCCGCGTGAACGTTGCAACCTTGTCGTCGTATCCGGGAGGTGCCAGTCCAGAGTAGCCATTGATGCGCGGCTGCCAATCGAGACGCGAAAGGACCATGCGAGGGGCCTCGGTATAGCCCCACCAGATGTCGTTCGAAGGTCGGATGGGAAGCTCCAGAACGTTTCCCCGCGTCCTGCGCCCAAGCTCGATGTTTACCGCAGTCGCGTTCCTGCCTGAAATCTCCGGTACGAATCGAATCACGGTTGCGTACTCGCCCAGCATCAGGCTCCCAACCACCGCTGCAAGGATCAGACGCTGCGGGGCCTTGAACCTGGCAGTCATCCATGCGAATCCGGCTCCCGCCAGGCAGGCGAGTGTCATCAGGGGAAAAACAAAGAACCGGCTAACCACTCGAATCGCGCTAATCCCGGGAACGCCATCGATTAAGTCATACGGCAATGGGATGGAAGCCTCGCCAACGCTTAGTTTCCTCCCGAAGGACAAGATGAATAGAACCAAACCCAGGACACAAAAGATGGCGAGGTCTCTTCGATGTGACACCGTCATCTGAGATCTGTTTCTTCCGGAAATCAGGATAGAAGCTCCAAAAATACCGAGGCCGATGGCAAGTGCGCCAGGAAAGAGAGCGACATTGCGTCGATCAGTTCTTGGGCCCCGTAAATGGGAGTAGACGTACGAGTGTGTCCCGGAGGTTATTAGGTCTACTGGCTTTGCTGAGTAGAGATCTTTCTCGTAGTCCGGTCTCGCGATCTGCTCCTCCGGCAGTTGCAAATACCTGTATGCGACCGGTCCGGTGATAACCGCAGCAATAAGGCCCGCAAGCGCAAGGCCTCCCACGAACCTTGCGGTGACCGCTTTGCGATCGATTGCCAAAGTCAGCAGGAAAAGGACTGCGAAGGCCAGGGCAAGAAACACTCCATAGTAAATAACGCTGAGCGCCGTCACCGCTGCTAACAATCCGAGCAGCGCAGACTGCCAAAGCCGACGGTCCTGCTTATATCTAAAAAATAAATAAACAGCCCACGGAAGCAGGCATGCAAACGTCAGCTGGAAGTGTCCGTAATTGGCGAGCCTCGGCGCGGAAAACGTGAACACGATCGCCGCAAGGACGGCGGCGGCTCGGTTCGGCACGAACCAAAACGCAAGCAAGTACATGCCGAACATGGAGACGATCCATGTCAAGAGATAGACCGCGTTGAAGGCTGCCTCTTCGTCGAAGGCCCTCAGAATTCCAACTGCGAGAGCAGGGGGAATTAGAGATTCCGACAGGGCAAGTGAGTTGGTGGTGGGCCAGAAGATGTTGGCGTCGAACATTCTTCTTGGATTCTCCGCAAGCGCATGCAGGTCCCACGCCATCGCCCACTGAACAAAATATCCGTCGGCGTAGTCCCCAACGGTTGACGTCGTAAAACTATCGATTCGCGGGAAGGCCATCGCGATCGACACGACAACGAAAAGGACGGCAAGCAGGACAGCGGCTTTTACTCTCGCGCCGGCCCGCCGCTCCCGTTCTTCAACCATCCAAGCTATTCAACAACAGCGATACCTTTGGCTGAGGATCG
>DATLOJ010000035.1:0-19464 GCA_035536315.1 Actinomycetota bacterium
CAGGACGGGGAACCACATCTTCAAATAGTGCAGGCAATGGAATTGAAGGCATCCAGCGTTGAATGCGTTGAAGGATCCGACGATAACCAAACTCACCAGAAAACCTCCAAGCAATCCAACGTCCACGACCCTTTGGGGAGAAGCGGTTCTAAGGGCGACAACGGCTCCGACGACTGCCAGCGCCAGCCAAGGAGCCCTCATCAACAACGATGGCCACCCCAGTCCCCCCGGTCCTGGATAAACGAGTGTGTGCCAGATCGAAAGGGGCATCGCCGACACATCGAACCCAACCAATCCTGTCACCTCCCTGAAGTAAGGCTGGATCACGGTTCCAAAGATCCGAACCGTAGCGATGAGGTCGACCGCGAGTACCGCAAGGAATATGAGTGACGCCAATATCCACCTGCGAGCCATCTGCGGTTCACGTCGAAATCGCCAGAAGACCCCTATCAGCACCGGCGCTACCAGAAGTAACTCTCCGCCGCCCCTCGAGGCGAAAGTGAGCCCCAGGAGGAACGCCCCAATCGCCGGATGGGCCCACCCAAGATGCCGGCGGGCAAGTCCGACGTACGCCCAGTAAGCAGTTGCGACCGCTCCCGGCGTCGAAGTCCAGGGGATCACAGTAAGTTCGGTAAAGGGCGAAGCCACAAGGCTGGCTACTGCAAGGAAGGCACCGATGGTTCCAAATCGTGCGAGTCCTATCTGGAAGAGACATGCCACCACCACCAGGTAAGAGATCAGATTGGGGATGACAAAGGGGTCCTTCGGAACAATCCGCGTGAATAGTGACCCTATGAAGGGATACCCAAGGGGGTAGTAATAGATCTCGTGGGTCACAACCTGCCCATCCCGGATCTCAGGAACATACGCGTTGAGGTTGCCCGCTGCCATGGCTCGCGCCTCGCGCAAATAGGCGCCCTGATCCGACCATCCGTACCATCCAAGTGGGTAAACGGCGTCTGCTCCCGGCCGAAGGGGGGCCCGAAGGTAGAAAGCCAAGAAGCTCGCCACCGCGATGCCTAAGACGCATAGCCATGCAACCAGGGGTAAGACGAAGCTACGCGTTTGAGATCCGCGCTCTGCAGATCGTACCTGGGCGTCACCTGAGAGTCTTATGGATTCCCCAACTTCCGTTCCGGATCGAGTTCTAAGGCGTGACTATGCTACGAGTGATGCCGGACGCCAAGCGATCGCTGCGGGCCCGTGCCTGGAAGTCAAAAGCGTTGGTTGTCGTCCTGTTCCTGGTGGCGGCATTCATCCATACCGCTCCGGCAATTACTGACTGTAACCAGACCATCATGGGCGGCCCGGGAGATGCGACATCCGGCGGCGTTTGGACGAACTGGCAGCATGACGAACTTCGATCGGGGCCGTGGCCCACAGTTTCTCCCTACATCAATGCTCCATTTGGGGAACCGATCTGGCGGCCGCTCTCAGTCTCTTCAGCGTTGATCCAATTTCCCATGTGGGCAGCCAACCTTTTCTTAACGCCGGTGTGCTCGTGGAACGTCATCGTGTTTCTTGGATTCGTGGCTACAGGTTTGACTATGTTCGGTCTGGCGAAATGGCTAACGGGTTCAACTGCCGCCGCGCTGTTCGCAGGTTATGTCTACGCCTTCAGCCCGTACCACGTGTACAAGGCAGAAGGTCATATCGGCTATCTTCACTCGGAAATTCTTGTCTTGACCATTTGGGCCGCACTGCTCCTGTGGAAAAAGCCGGGTTATAGAACAGGCGCCCTCTTGGGACTTGCAATCGGTGCCGCTTTTTACATAGATGGCTACTACCTATTGATGGCTCCTGTTGGAGCCGGAGCTCTGCTTGTCTCGCTCTATCTGTGGGACGTCGCCCGGGGGCGCGTGGACCGGAAGACGGCCGTCCAGTCGGGGATTTCCATCCTGACGGCGGGAGGAGTTGCGGCAGCCTTGAGTGTGCCGTTGCTCCTCCTATACATGGGTAACAAAGGAGACATCGCCAGCAGCCTGGACCGGCCTCGAGGGGATCTAATTACCTATAGCGCGCGTCCTCATGAGTTCGTTCTTCCACCCAGATCTCACCCGGTTTTTTCACCGCTCATTGGCGACTGGCAAGACAGACGGCTCCACTACTCGAACTACAGCGAGCAATCTCTTTACCTGGGCTGGACGGTCATCCTGCTCTCCGGATTCGCAGTTGTGTCCCTATCCAAGTCGCTCATGACCGGCCGCCCGGCATCTGGCGAAAAAGGAGATCGGACTCTCGTTAGTCCCGGTGTCGCAGCGGGGCTCGCCGCGACCGCTGCCGTCGCCATAGCGTTTACCGCTCCGCCGACCGTCAGTCTTTTCGGGATCCCCGTCCCGGCACTGTCTGGATTGATATTCGATCATGTCGCAGGATTCTGGCGTGTGTATGCGCGCTTTTTCTTACTTGCTCACACTGCCCTGGTTCCGCTTGCTGCGATTGGCCTGACCCTTTGGCTTCGCAAAAAGCAACCCAGACAAGCGCTGATCATTGCGAGCTTAGTGATGGCCGTCGGGGCCTTCGAGATTCTCACATTGCCACCCTGGAACGCCTGGAGTTACTCGGAAGCGCCTCCGGAATACAGATGGCTCAGCGCACAGAAGAACGTCGACACGGTCGCCGAGTACCCCCTCGCGACCCCGCCCGCTGGAGAAGCATTCGAATACCTGACTTTCCAGGTCGTCCACGAGAAACGCCTGATCAACAGCGGGACCAATCTGTCCCCACAACAGGGCCTGCGACAGGGAATCCGAGGTCTGGGGGATCCGCAGACGCCCGAGGTGCTCCGAAGCCTCGGAGTCGACATCGTCCTTCTTCATGACACCGAGCTCTCTATGCCAGGGGTGGCACAACCTCCACCTGAGATGACAATCGTAAAGAGATTTCCGTCGAGCAAAACGATCGCCTTACGGATCACGGACGGCCCCGCGGCGACACACGGCGTGTCTTTGGAGAACGGATTCCACGACTTTGAACCCAGAGAGTGGGAGTCCTTCCGGTGGATGTCCTCAACGGGAAAAATGAAACTGGTTCCCTTCAGCTCAGAAGGTCCTGCGACGATCTCGTTTCAAGCTTTCTCCTTCCTGATCCCTCGTACGCTCACGGTTAGACAAGGAGGAGACACATTGTGGACCGGAGAAATTCAACCGATCCAGACGCCCGTTTCTTTCTCCGCCTCGAGCAGCGGGCCAATAATCTTGACGACGTCCCCCGGGCCATCATCCACGGAAGCAGATCAGAGACCTAAATCAATCGGTATCTCAGAACTCGATGTAGGCCCGGGCTAGCCCGCAGTGCGAAAAGTGGTGGATTCGTCCTTTGCGATTGTGTCGAACGGCTTCGCCGACGGCCCGGCACAAGCACTCAGAGATTTTCTGAATCTCCATCGATCCCCATCGGTGATTACGATCTTTCACCCTTTGGTGCCGGAAAGCGACGGAGGCCACGAGATTACGAGGTACGAAAGGGGGGAGCTGGTCCACCGCAGATACGTCGCCGCGCCCTTCCTCCCTCCTTACACCTACCTGCTGGACCCGCTGATTCCAATGCGAATACCGCCTGTCGACGGATGGTTCGGGTTCAACAACATGGCCGCCGCACGGGGTCTTGCGGCTCGCAGGCAAAGTCGCACGGGCAAAGTCGCGTATTGGTGCGTCGACTTCGTGCCCAACAGGTTCGGTCGCTCACCGGCCACGTGGCTTTACGATTTACTCGACCGCGTTTGCTGCCGGAATGTCGATGCCAGGTTCGAGCTGTCAACGGCCGCCCTCGACGGACGGAACAAACGCCTGCGAATTTCTCCGTCCCAACTTGCACCAGCACATGTGGCCCCAATGGGAGCCTGGCTTCGCAGAACGCCGACCACACCGCAGGATGGATATAAAAGCAATGAGGTCGTCTACCTTGGCCACCTGGTCGAAAGACAGGGCGTCGATCTTTTGTTGAAGGCGGCTGCCTTGAACAAGTCAATGCGTCTGCGGATCATTGGCGGTGGACCCGAAGAGCAAAACTTGCAGATGCTCGCGAGACGCCTGGAAATCACAGACCGCGTGGTTTTCGAAGGCTTCGTCCAAGATCACAAGGAAGTTGAACGCCTGCTCGCTGGGGCAGCAATCGGCGTCGCCCCCTATCGCGAGGACGGTGAGTCGTTCACGCGCTTCGCCGATCCGGGCAAGCTCAAGGCCTACCTTGCCGCAGCCCTGCCGATCCTTCTCACCGCAACACCCCCCAACGCACACGAACTTGCGCACCGCGCCGGGGCAGAAGTTCTTCCGCAGTCAGAGGCCGCGTGGTCGGCAGCGGTGGATAGTCTCCTGACAAATCCCAGCGAATGGCAGAGGAGGCGAAGCATGGCTCTGACGGCCGCCCGCGACTTCGATTGGGAGATCCTGCTTCCCCGCGCTCTTGCGCATCTCGACTTCGAGGTGGAATGAAACCGATGGCTGATGAACCACCTCGCAAGGCCGCACCGGGAAGACTTTCGGTAGTCGTGCCTGTCTATAACGAGGAAAGGATGATCCCGGCTTCCCTTGAGAAACTCTTTGCGGCGATCCACGGATCTTGTTGGAGCCATGCTGCAGAGGTCGTCGTAGTGGACGACGGGTCAACAGATGGCACTCCCGACGTCCTCGAGAAAACGGCGGCCAAATATCCCCTCAGGGTCGTTCGTCAGGAAAATGCGGGGCGCTTCGCCGCGAGAAGGTTGGGGATTCAGAGCGTCAGTGGAGACTTTGTGCTTCTGGTGGACGCCAGAGTTCATCTGGGGGACTCATCGCTTCAGTTCCTTTGTGAGCAAATTCGGGACCACCCTGATGCCCTGGTTTGGAATTCCGACGCGATCACAGTCGTGGAGGGCAATCCGATAGCAAGGTTTTGGCGCGCGATCACGCGCGTCGCCTGGAGGAGGTATTACGACGCGCCGAGGACCACGAGTTACGGATTGGAGGAGTTCGACTTCTACCCCAAAGGAACGACGTGCTTCATGGCCCCAAAGTCCCTGCTCTTAGAGGCTTACGACGCTTACGAGACGCGTTACCTGGACCTGAGAGACGCCAACGACGACACTCCCCTGATCCGCCACATAGCCGGCAAGACGCGAATCCACATCTCTCCCCTCTTTTCGTGCCTCTACCATTCTCGCGATTCGCTGGGCAAGTTTCTGAGGCACAGCTATCACAGGGGGCTTGTGTTCGTGGACGGGTACCTCCACCCAGGAACAAGGTGGTTCGCTCCGCTTGTGGGCTTCTACTTCATGACCCCCGCCGGCATCGCGTTGCTGTTCCGTTGGCCGCCGCTTGCCGCGCTGATGCTGCTCATCGGGCTCCTTGGCCTGATGTCCGTTTCGATCGCGCTCGGTGCTCAGCCGAAGGATGCGGTGGTTCTGACGGCCCTGTCGCCTCTCTTCACGGTTTTCTACGGTGCAGGTGTGTGGGCGGGTCTGATCAAGGCCGGGTTTGGCCTCTTGAGGAGACGGAGCAGTTGATCGTCGTCGTATACGGAACGACGGGAGAGTTGATCAAGCTTGCTCCGCTTTTGAAGTCGATAGACCAATCGCAGTACATGACGTTGTGCACGGGCCAGCAGGCGGAGCAAATCCCTCCGATGCTTGCCGAATTCAACATTCCTGAGCCCGACTACTGGCTGGGCCGCGGCCATCGCGGGCGCGACCTTTCCCGGATGGGTCAGATACCAGGCTGGCTCGCCGGGGTGATACGTAAGTACCGCGCGGAAAAACTCCGGATCTCCTCCCGGCTACCGCGCCACACCCCAAACCTGACGGTCGTCCACGGAGACACATTGACCACAGTGATCGGGTCGATTATGGGGCGGACGATGGGATTGCCCGTGGCGCACATAGAGGCGGGCCTTCGCAGCTTCAACTGGCGGAACCCATTTCCCGAAGAGCTCGATCGTCTCGCAACTTCACGCCTTGCGCGAATTCATTTTGCCCCCGGGAAGACCCCCGTGGATAACCTGAAAGGAACCCAAGGTGTCGTGATCGACACAATGGCCAACACGATTCAGGATGCGTTGCGACTCGCACCCGAAGTCACCGATCCCCGCCTTCCCGCGATTCAGGCTCCGTTCGGTCTTGTCTCGATTCATCGAAACGAGCTTCTGGGAAGCCGAGCGCAGCTCGAGGCGATTCTCCAAACCCTAAATGCTCACTCACGCCAGGTTCGGATGCTTTTCGTCGACCATCCCGTGACGACTGCTCGAATTCGGGGTTACGGGCTCGATGGAATTTTCAATAAGCAGAGTTTCATTCGGATACCGAAACTTTCCTACTTCGCCTTCATCACTCTGCTGAAGAAATCGGAGTTCTTAGTAACTGACTCCGGCGGGGTTCAGGAAGAGTGCGCTTATCTGGATCACCCCTGTCTTGTCCACCGCCTTACAACGGAGCGGACCGAGGGCCTGGGATCCAACGTCGCACTGTCTAAGCTGAGCATCGAAGTAGTCCGTTCATTTCTCGCTAACCCAAGCATTTACCGGACCGGATCACCGCCCTCCAACCACTCTCCAACCAGCATCATTGTCGACTACCTGCGTGACAACTCGTATGTCAATGACCGCACCGGAAACTAGACGGGGACCCTCACGATCCGGATGATGTCCATGGCCACCGTTAACGCGCTTTTCGGACTCACCGACGAAACGAAATCCTTGAGCTGATCGATCGTTGGGTAGTCGTTCTTGCCGACGAACTCGCGCGCGTCGTCTATCAAGATGACGTCTCCGGGATTGTCCCTTCCCAGAACGATTGCCAGCTCCCTCAGGATGGGGGTCTCCACATCCCCCTTGGCGGTCAACCCTCCTGAATAGTGCGCATCCAGCCAAAAAAGCGCAGGCCCCCGCGCCTCCTTGATTATCTTGGGCAACAGTTCGCTCGAGTCCCCTTGCAAGATCCGGATGCCGGAGTTCCGGCGAAACCTTCGAACGGCCCTTTTTTGCAGCTTGCCGTCGAGCTCCACCGAGAACACCTGAGAAACGTCTGCCTCCAATGCCTTGATCATGTCCCCGCGGTAAGTGCCGGTCTCGATCAGCGTATCGAGACCAAAGTCCTTCAAGTAAGACCGCACTATTCCTTGCTTGATCTTGGGAGGTGCCGGAAGGGGTTTGCCTCTCATCTTCCATATAAAGAGTTTGGGTTCGACGATCTTGCGAATCACAGGAAGACCGGCGAGCCGGCTTGCAAGTTTCCAAATCTGGGAGTCGGGACCTGGCGACTTCATCACGTTCTTTCAACTGCCCCTTCATCTCTGTTCTTCGAATCTCTGCAGCAAGCGGCCGGTGTGGGTCTGCTCCGACTGAAATCGACGTCCGCCCGCCGGATGATAGCGGCTACACTGCGCCGCTATGGAAGAACGAATTGCCGTCACCGGCGGACATGGGTTCCTTGGATCCGCGGTGCGTGCCGAACTAAAAAGGAAGGGCTATGAGGATGTCATTGCTCCGCGTTCGGCCGAATACGACCTTCGCCTGCCCGGAGCGGTGGCGAGCTTCATCAAGGAAACCGACCCTTCAGTAATCATTCATCTCGCTGCGACCGTGGGCGGCATCGGGGCCAACATGGCACATCCCGGAAAGTTCTTCTACGACAACGCCGTGATGGGCATCCATTTGATGGAGCAGGCGCGGCTGTCAGGCGTGGAGAAGTTCGTAACGGCGGGGTCTGTTTGCGCCTATCCAAAGCACGCCCCTATTCCGTTCCGGGAAGAGGATCTTTGGAATGGGTATCCCGAAGAGACCAACGCCCCTTACGGTTTGGCTAAGAAGATGCTCCTCGTCCAGGGCCAGGCTTACCGGCGGGAGTACGACTTCAACGCCATCTATCTCATTCCGGTGAATCTCTACGGCCCCGGAGACAACTTCGACCCCGCCACCAGCCATGTAATTCCTGCGCTCATCAAGAAATTCGAGGAAGCTCGTGAAGCCGGTCATCCCACGGTCGAGGCTTGGGGAACGGGCCTTGCCTCCAGGGAGTTCCTCTACGTGGAGGACGCCGCTTCGGCAATCGTCAAAGCCGTCGCAACGTATGACGGTGACGATCCGATAAACATCGGTTCGTCGGAAGAGATCACCATCAAGGACCTGACCGAGCTCATCGGAAAGCTAACCGGATTCGAGGGAACCATCACGTGGGACGAGTCCAAGCCGGATGGTCAACCGCGCCGGAAGCTCGACATATCGCGGGCAGAGAATCTGCTGGGATTCAAGCCGACCGTTCCTCTCGAGGAGGGACTTCGCCGGACAGTCGACTGGTACAGGAACCAAAAGCCCGGGTAGCTCCAGGCCTCAAACTCTCGTTTAGTGGACTTCTCCCACCTCGACGGGCAGATCGGGCGTCTCCTCGCGTACCTCGGGCTCCCCGGGAAAGTGGTCGTAATACCGAAGGATGTACCGGCGGTAGAAGATCGCGAGCGTGTCGATGATGATTGCCACAGTTGTTCGCCACGAGACCGTGCTCGTGAACTGGTAGTTCAGCTTCACGGGGGCCTCCATGACCTTCGTAAAGCCCAGAAGCCGCGAGACCACCAGCAGCTCCAAATCGAACGCAAACCTTTTCTCGAGCATCCGTGGAAGGGCTCCTGCCAGCAACTCTCTCCTCGCTAGCTTCAAGCCGGTCTGCGTGTCCCGCAGCTTCACTCCAAACATCACACGGACGAGTTTGTGGTACGTCCAAGACATCACACGGCGTAGAGGTGGATAAGAAACCTTGGAGTCCGGGTGCCTCTTCGATCCAACGACAAGATCCACGTCATGAGCCTGCATCAGCCCGATGAAGCTCGCCAGGGATGAGGGATCCAGGTCGCCGTCAGAATCGATGAAGGCCACGTAGCTGCCCTTTGCCATCGCAAGGCCCGTCCGCAGTGCATACCCCTTTCCCCGGTTGGTGTCGTAATGGACAAGGCGAATGGGTCCCTCTATTTCTTCGGCCTGCAGATGTGATCCATCCGTGCTTCCGTCCGACACCGCAATCACCTCATAGCTAAGGCCCGCCTCCTCTAGGGATTGCAGCAGTGCGTCGAGATTTGCTTTGAACTCGCTGCCGGGGTTGAAGGCCGGTGTCACAACAGAAAGATCCAGTTGAACAGATCCCTCCTGCCAGAGCTCACCGCTCAGAACGGGCTGAACACTTGGATCGCCGGGGTGCGCATAAGCGGCAATCAAGTTGAATGCCAGCAAAATGGCGGAGACGACGAGTACAACAGCCGCCACTGCCACCAAGGATTCATGGAACAGCGCAATTCCAACGGCCTCCAGCACCACTGCCGGAATCAGACTGTAAAGAGCCTTGGAGTTCGAGGCCATGTGGAAGTACACGAGCAGGTTCACGATTCCAAGCAAGGCCATGGCAAGGCTGAGCGTTGGAACAACCTGAGCTCCGGAGATAAAGGGAGCGCCATACAGCAAGCGAATCCAAAGTGGGGAGAACAACGAGAGGACGGCTGCGCTGCCGAACCCCATGACCGACACGGCAACTATCGAATGGAACAGTGTGCGGCGCGCTTCGACGCTCCGCCCCCCGGATTCCGCGAAGCGAGGAAAGGCAACCATGGCGATCGCTCCGGGAAGGAAGAAAACGATGTGAGCCACCACTGCGCCGGCGGTGTAGAAGCCCGATGTTTCGGGGGCCGAGTAGTGTCGAACCAGAGGTGTGTCGAAGTTCCACACGGCAAAGAAACCGCCGAAGGCAACCATCGCCGTGAATCCCTCGCGAAACAGCCCCTTGAGGGCAACCTTCTGTCTCGACCTGGTCAGGAAGCCGCGCAGCGGAAGAAGCCCGAAGAAAAGGCCGGCCAGATCGCCAATGACGGATGCCGCCACCGCACCGGTAACTCCGAAACCAAGCTTTACCAGCAGAACTCCCGATGCCAGCCGCAGCAAGGTAGTCCCAACCGCAATCGCTGCGAGCGGAATGAACAGGAGCCGTCCCTGAAGCGCTCCGCGAACGACCGGTGCCATGATCGCCACCACAACATAAGCAGCAAGCATCAAAGCCGGCGCTAGGGAGTCCAGCTTGAAGAACGTCTTCAGAACCGGCGCCGCTGCCAGGCAGCCCGCCCCTACGACTGCAGCCACGATTCCTCCCCCCCGAAGGCAGGCCTTCAGAGTGGCCCTTGTGGCCTCGTCACTTCCAGATGCCCTGAGGACGGACGTGCGTTTTGCAACCACAGCCTGCACTGCGCTGGCAACCACTGCAACGAAGTTGAATGCGGAGAGCAACGCGCCAAACGCGCCGTAATCTCCCGGCCCCAGAAGCCGTCCGATTGCAAAGTGAAACAGCAGGTTCGAAATCCCCGCGATCGTGAGCGCAACGAACAGAACGACCCCATGCTTGGCCAGGTCGGTGTTGCGAACGTTGTCCCACAGCTTCTTAACAGACGCCATGTCAGCCGCCGCTCGGGGCCGATGCAGTCGATGTCGAAGTGACCGAGGCCTTCAGCTTGAGGGCCTCTGCGTTATTCGGCTCGGCACGCAGAGCCGCATCGATGGCCTCCTTCGCCTTGATTGCATTTCCCTGCGAAATGTAGACCTTCGCAATGTTCAACCATGCCGCCACGAATTCCGGCTTGATCTCCACAACGCGCTCGAGCTCGGTCAGGCTTCGCTTTCGCAGTTCCGCGTTGCCCGTGGCGTTTGCGTATTCGTTGAGCATGATCGCGTAGCGGTTATGAACGTCCCAGTCGGTCGGATCGTTGTCGACAACCCGCTTCCACCACTTGTCTGCCTCTTTGTAGCGAGAAGGTTCGATGGTTCCCCACTGGGTGTACACCCTCGCAATATTCATCATGTAAAAGATGTTTCCGTCCTGAATGCGCAGAGCGTCTTCGTAATGGTCGAGAGCATCGGCCAGCCACCGCCGCTTCACAGCCGGATCGGTGGCAGCAGTGGCCCGAGCCTCTGAGATGCTGCCTGCCTGCGCGCGATATTGCGCCTCGAGGGGGTGCCAGCGGATGGCCTTTTTTATCTCGGCCTCGGCCTCAGCTTCCTTTCCTTGCTGATTTTGAGCAACCGCACTCTCACGCGCACGCGCATCAGCGAGCAACGGGCGGACGGCAATTAGAGAGAAGCCGATGACCAGGACGGCCAGTCCTGCATGAATCGGGACAAGGAGTGGGCCTTGCCGGGCCACTCGGACACGTCCAACCGAGTCCTTACGCCGTTGCTTCTTACCCGGCCTTGACTGCTTACGCTCGGAAAGTAATTTCTCCCGGGCAGCTTCGAGTTTGGGATCGGCGAATACCGCGATTCCACCGATGGCAACCCACCCCATGACGGCAAGCGGTGGCACGTCGATGGAGAAGAACCCTTGTCCCAGGTAGCCGGCTAAGACCCCCGCGAAGACTGTGAGGAGTAATCGTTGCTCTCCCTCTAGAGTGCGCACCCGGCGCGCCGCGTACCAAAGAGCAAGCCCCACGAGTAAAAGGTACGAGAGGCCCCCAAGAAGCCCGGCGTTCGCCAGATACTCCACAAAGATGTTGTGAGGCTTGTCCGTGATCGTCAGGCCGAGCTGAGCCCCGTCCTCCGGCAGCCGGAACTGAGGGTAGCGCGCGTAATAGAGCTCGAGGCCGGAACCAAGAATGGGCTTGTCGGCAAAGATCCTGAGGCCCGTCTGCCAGTAATAGGTCCGGATGCCGAAGGTCTGAGTGCGGAAGGTCTCGACTTTGGCAAGGGGGCCGGGAGGCTCGTCCATCCCGGGGTGCCACAGCACGAGTACGGCCAGAATTACTCCGATTGCCATCGCAACCGCGGTGACAACCTTGGTCCATCTCGGTAGGCGGTCCCGTGAAAGAAACACCATCGCCACCGCGCCGGTAACCGCTGCGATCATGCCGCCTCGCGTTTGCGTGAACCAAAGGGCAAGGACGTCAAGGCCCACCAGGACGAACAGCAGCGTGCGCATGAAGTCGTTCTTGGCCGACATCGCGACGTAGAACAAGAACGGAAGCGCAATGCCAAGGTAGCCGCCGGCGAAGTTGGAGTTGCCCATTGTGCCGACCGGGTACGGCGGTGGGTTACCGGTCGAATCCTTCCATGGGATCCAGTCCCGGCCCGCCGCCTGAATCAGCACGTAACTCAGAAGCAGTGTCGATGCCAGGGCCGATGCTTTCGCGATGTCCCTCAGGTCCCCTGGTCTCTCCCAGTACAAACCGACGATCAGGAGCATGACCAGCGCGTAGACCATGAATGGGATAAGGCCCCCGTACCGGTGATACAGACCGATCACAGAAAGCACTCTGTTCTGAGAAAACAATGTCGCCAGAAGACAGGCGCCAAGGAACGCGCCTGCCGCGAACAGCAAGTTGAACTTCGGGGGCCAGATGGCCCGCTCTGAGGACCAGGCAGCAAACAGCGCAGCGGCCGCGATTGCGGAAATCATGATCGTGGTTAGCTTCAGCAGGTTGAACACGTCTTGCGTACCGCGATGAAACAGCGTTGGCCCCAAAACGATCCCGGCGAGCAAGGTCACACGCGCATAGACCTGCCACCTCTGAAGAATCCAAATTCTCATACGTCCACCCTCAGAAGTAGCAGCCCGGCGAACAGCCCGACGGCAACGACCCACCCCATCAACATGTACGCGATCTTAGGTTCCGCCAGCGAGATAACCAGCCCAATCCAACCGGCAGCGGCTGCAGCAAAGTAGATGATTCCAACGGCTCCTTTTGGTGGGATTCCCGTCTTTACCAGGCGATGAGAGATGTGGTCCCTGCCCGGCTGGATCGGGGAGAGCCCCTTTTTCACCCTCGAAACACTGACCATCAAAGCATCGAGGATTACCACCGACATCACTGCCACCGGGACGAAGAACGTGACACGCGGAATGTTCTCGAACCTCAGCTCGAGCCCCAAGCCCGCAAGGATGAACCCCATAAAAAGGCTTCCGGCGTCACCCATGAATATCCGCGCGGGAGGGCGGTTATGCCAGAGGAATCCAAGAGCGCATCCGGCCAGGGCTGCGGATAGCGCCGCCACCAAAAACTGGCCCGAGAGACCAGCGAGGGCCAGGTAGTACGCAGAGGCGATCGTCACGACCCCCGCCGTGAGTCCATCCATATTGTCCATGTAGTTGACCGCGTTCGTTATCCCCACAACCCATCCGATCGTGATGAGCAGGTCGAGCGGCCATATTCCGAATAGCTGAGCCCTCGATCCGGCGAAGAACAGCACCACGCCAAGAGCAATCTCGATCGGGACCTTCACCCATCCCGGTACCTGCCGGAGGTCGTCCCAAAGTCCCATCCCCGCAAGCAACAGGGCCCCGCCGAGAATCGCGATGATCTGCGGGCCGGCCGCCCCCGCACCCCTGACCACAGCGCCGGCCACAACCGTGACGGTGAACGCCACAATGATCGCCACTCCCCCAAGGTAAGGAACCGGGTCTGGATGACCTTTCCGATCCGAGGGGTGGTCGAGAATTTGAAATCGAATTGCCGCTCGGCGAACGACCGGGGTTGCGGCTAATGCAGATACGAGAGCAGCGAGAAAGGCCGCGACATAGGTGAAGGTCACCTACGCTCGGCGTCTAACACCATCAGGTCGATGATCTCTCGAAGATTCGTACGGGGCTCAAATCCAATTAGCTTTTCGGCTTTCGCGATGCTCGGGATCCTGCGCGGCATGTCCTCGAACTCCGCCCCAAACGCCTCCTCGTAAGGAATAAACCGGATTTTGGACTTAGAGCCCGTGATCTCGATGATCAGCTTCGCAAGGTCGGCGATGGTGACCTCCTCAGTGGAGCCAAGGTTGACGACCTCGCCCTCGGCTTCACGCGAGTCCATCAGCGCAAGCAGGGCCGGAACGATGTCACCCACGTATCCAAAACAGCGGGACTGGCTGCCGTCCCCGTGAACGGTGAGGTCCTTGCCCTCGAGCGCAGACTGCACGAACCTGGGCACAACCATTCCGTACTCGCCGGACTGCCGGGGGCCGACGGTGTTGAAGAGCCGGACGATCACCACTGGAAGTCCTTTCGATTTCCAGTAAGCGTGCGCCAGGATTTCGTCCACGGCTTTAGAGGTCGAGTAGCTCCACCGGCCCACCTGCGGGGGGCCGAGAAGCCGGTCCCCGTCCTCGCGCAAAGGAAGGTCGGGGCTTTTTCCATAAACCTCGGAGGTTGATGTAAGCAAAAACTTTTTGCCGTACTTGTGCGCCTTCTCGAGGAGTACCTCCGAGCCGCGAACATTGGTAATCAGAGACTCGAGGGGCCGCTCGACGATGAGCTTCACCCCAACTGCCGCTGCCAGGTGGAACACAACATCGCTCCGGGAAACAAGGTCGTCGACCAGGTCGGCATTGAGAATGGAGCCGTTGACAAACTCGAGGCGCGGGTCGGCGATGTGGTGACGGATGTTGATATGCGAGCCGGTCGCAAGGTTGTCGAGAACGATCGCGCTATCACCCTGTTCGAGAACCGCGTCAAGCAGGTGGGAACCTATAAACCCGGCCCCCCCGGTTATGAGTGCACGCATCAGGCAACTATAGCGAGGAGTACAGGGTGGCCAGTGACTCCAGCATGTTGAATTTGGTGAAGTGATCCCGCACACGGTCCATTGCGGCGACCCCCATCGCCTCTCTTTTGTCTCTGTCGAAAAGAATCGTCTTCAACGCGACCGCCAGAGCAGTCTTGTCCCCCGGCTCCACGACCAGCCCGGTCGACTCGTGCTGGTTGACCCATGAAGTGCCCGTGCCAACCTCCGTGGAAATTGCCGGCGTGCCGCAAGCCATGGCCTGCAGCATTGCGATTCCGAAAGACTCCGCTCGCGACGTGGCGGGCAGAACGAAGACGTCGGCGGCGTGAAGGTACGTCTGTCGGCGCGATCCCTCCACCGCACCAACCAGGACGACCTTGTGGCGGAGGTGAAGAGTGGCGATCTGGTCCTCTATCTCCTTGCGCTTGGGACCGTCCCCCACAATGAGGCAGGTGGCGTCGACGGTTCGCATTGCTTCGATCAGGACATCGATCCCCTTGTAGTAAGCCAGCCTTCCGAGAAAAACGACCAGGGGGCCGGGAAACCGCTGCCGTAGCTCGTCGGCCTCTTCCGGTCTCTCCGCCCATTCGGCAGGATCGACTCCGTAGGGGATGACGACCGCTCTCTCCCGATGCGGCTGCAAGGCTTCCGACGTTTCGATGAGCCTTGGAGACCCGACGATGATCCGGCTTGCCCTGGAGAGAAACTTCTGCTGGAAGGGCTTGAAGAACTTGAACGCCATCCCGCGACCTACGATGTCCGCGTGGTAGTGGGCAATCATGGGGTAGGTCGCCTTCGATCGCAGGAATGCAAGTTCGCCGTAGGGGTGGGGCATGTGAAAGTGGAGAAGGTCGGCCCCCGCCTCAGAGAAGAACCGCTTCCATTCCGGAGTGACCGGAGTCGAAGCCGGGCGCATTTTCTCGGCCGATCGAATTACTCTTACGCCTTCGTCGTGATCAACCACTCGCTTTTTTGAGCGTGAGGATGTGAGCACCGCAAACTGAAAGCCCTTAAGCGAGTGCACGACCTCGTGTATGTAAAGTTCCACGCCCCCGGGGGTCGGGGGGTAGTAATCCTTGAAAGCATGAAGAACCCGCATCGCTCAAGGCTACATTTCGGGAGGAAGTGTTGAAGATCCTGCACACGGTGCAGCTGTACGACCCTCTGAAGGGCGGAAGCGAGGAGGTCGTAAAGCAGATTTCAGAGCGCCTCGCCGCTAGGGGCCATGAGGTAGTGGTAGCTACTGCCCGAAGCTCAAGGCGAACTTTTTCGTCCTTGAATGGGGTCACTGTAGAAGAGTTCAATCTCTCGGGAAACGAGGTTTTCGGGATCAAGGGCGACCCCAATCCGTACCGGGAATTCGTCAAATCCTGGGATGGAGATCTGATGCTCAACTACGGAGCCGGGGTTTGGAGCACGGATATCTTGCTGGACCATCTTTCTGAACTTACCTTCCGCAAACTGCTCGTTCCATGCGGGTACTGGGGGCTGGGTGACCCCAGGTTCGCGTCTTACTACCGAACTCTCCCCTCCCGCATAGAGAACTACGACTCCCTCATTTACATGTCAAAGAACTATCAGGACTACCACTTCGACAAGCAGAACGGCCTGGAGCACAAGGCGGTGGTGATACCCAATGGAGCCGCAGAAGACGAATTCAGTACGAACCCATTTTCATTTCGAAAGCGTTATGAAATCAAGACACCGTTCATGGTCCTTACGGTGTCCAATCACCACAAGGCGAAAGGGCACCGGCATTTAATCAGAGCAATGCGAGGAATCGGAGACGCGACCCTCGTCATTGTGGGTGAGCCAGCACTGCCGGACAGGCCCTGGATCGGCTGCTATGCCCGCTGCAAGGCGGTCTCGGCAGTGTCCGGAAAGGTTATGGCCTTGAGAGGTGTCCCTCGGCAAGACGTCATCGCTGCGTACAAAGACGCCGACCTTTTCGCTCTCGGATCTGAAGTCGAGTGTGCACCACTTGTCATATATGAGTCGATGGCAGCAGGCACGCCGTTCGTCTCAACGCGTTGTGGAAATGTCGCCGACAATGAGGAGCATGGCGTGGTGGTGGATCATCCATCCCAGCTCGGGGCCACAATTTCCTCACTTCTGTTGGATCCAACTCGCCGAAAGCAACTTGGTGAAAGCGGCCATCGGGCATGGCTCGAGAGCTACACCTGGGAGAAGATCACCGATCGGTATGAAGGTCTGTACGCACAACTCGCCGGACAAAAATGAAGGTTCTGTTTGTAAGTCATCGCTGGGACTACCAGCAACCATCTCGAGGGGATTCGTTCGAATACACGAACTTTTGGGACTCCCTTCGGCAGATACCGGGAGTGGAAGCCGAACACTTTCCCTCAGACATCCTTGAAGCAGATCGAGGTCGTGAGCAGATGAACTCGGAGCTGCTTCAAAGGGTGCGAGCTTGGAAACCGGACCTTGTTTTCTTTTTCTTCTTTGCAGACGAATTCACCTACGAAGTGGTGTCCGAGATTTCTTCACTTACGACAACAGTCAACTGGTTTGCCGACGATCAATGGAGGTTTCACACATATTCGACGAAGTGGGCGCCCCACCTGACATGGGTAGCTACAACCTACGGCCCAGCAGCCGAAGAATTCAGAAGGGGGGGCCAAGCCGGGGTCATAGAGACCCAGTGGGGGTGCAACCACTTCCTTTACCGGCCGCTCGCAGTTCCGAGAGACCTCGACGTCACCTTCATCGGCCAGCCGCATGGGGGCAGGCCCAGGATCATCAACGCGCTGAGGGAAGTTGGAATCGACGTAAAGACATGGGGGCACGGGTGGCCATCCGGCCGGATCAAACAGCAGGAGATGATCGAGGTGTTCTCACGCAGCAAGGTGAACCTCAACCTCTCGAACGCATCCCAACGCCTTGGTCCCCGGGCAGGGGCCTCCCTGCTTGTCCAGAGGAAAGGAAGATGGCTCGTGCCGAATCTGCGGTCCCTTCCGGCAAGAGCAACCGAGATGTGGGCGAAGCGAAGGGACCAGATCAAGGGACGAAACTTCGAGATTCCCGGCTGCCGAACCTTCTTGCTGACCTCAGAAGTCCCCGGTCTCGACAAGTGGTTCGAATTCGACCAAGAAATTGCCGTCTTCAGCAACACGACGGAGCTTATCGAGCGGGCCAGACACTACCTCGCCAATCCGGCCGAAAGGGAAGAGGTAGCGCTGGCAGCCTACGAAAGAACCCTTGCGGAGCACACCTACGTGAAGAGGTTCACCGACATGTTCAGCGCGATGGGCTTCCGACTCTAGGTCTTCGCCGGATACCTCCTGGCAAACATGCGGGTTGCGAGCTTTGGGGCCATCCGGCCCCCGAGCGCAGTCAGCTTCCACGCCGCGGGCAGGTCCTCAGCATTCGAGGCTTCCGCGAAGTACTGCCGGGCCGCAACAGAATCACCTCTCACCATCGCCGCCTTTGCTCCGGCAAGAGCGCTGCGGGCCCGAAGGCCCTTCGGGGGACGGTCGCCAAACTTGGTCTCCGCCAGCTCCAACATAGTGAGCTGAGCCAGGAAGGAAACCCGCGGGTTGAAGCTCAAGCTGTCGGACCTGATTCGGTAATAGCCGAGCGGCTGGTCCAAAAAGTCCGCCCTCTCGCCCGCCGTGATGAAGCGAAGCCACAGCTCCCAGTCCTCGCAGGCCCTCAGCCGCTCGTCAAAGTCACCGTGCTTGTCAAACAGATCGCGCGATATCACCGTCATCACATGAATGAAGTTGTACTGCGTGATCCAGTAAGCCTGATCCGACGATCTGAATCGGCGCCCTCGCGACCATTGTTCGTAATAGGTGCTACCGCTCAGCCGGTCTGCAAGCATTAGATAGGAGTCGCTCGTGGCGAACTTAGAGCCCATTTCATGCATGAAGCTCAGCATCCTCTCCAGTCTTTGGGGCATCCAGGCGTCATCTGCATCAAGGAGCGCAATCAGCTCTCCAGAGGAGGCCCTCAAGGCCGCGTTTCGGGCGGCGGACAATCCGCGGTTTTCCTGCTCGATGTAAATAATCCGGTCCGAGAAAGGTTGCAGGGCGGCGGCGGTGCCGTCGGTCGACCCGTCGTTCACAACTACAACCTCAACGTCGGAAGTCGTCTGGTCGAGGGCGGATTGAACCGCTTTCGCCACATAGTTCTCGACGTTGTAAGCGGGGATCAACACGGAGCATCTGGGCACGGAAGGTAGTCTCGCATCAGTGTCGAAGAACTCCCCCGAAGCCGCGTCCGGCAATGCCAACGCGCCGACCAAAGTCCTTCTAGTGAGTCAGGCCCCCGGGCTCGGAGGAGGAGAGCGTGTTGTCCTTGGGCCAATTGCCCGAACGGGTCTTGACGTGACAGTTGCTGCATGGCCCGAGGTGGCTGAGTTCTCGCGCGGACTCGGCCTCGCATCAATCGATATGCCGCTGCCCTTCATCAAGGGCGTTTCCCAGATGTCCGCACTGATCCGCGGCGGTCGTCGAATAGCGCGAACTGCGAGAGAGCTTGAAGCCGCCGTCCTATATGCCAATGGGAGCCGGGCGATCACGTACTGCCTGGCAGCCTCCAGGTTCGGTGCTCCCCCGCTGCTGCTTCACCACCACGGGTTCCTGGGCAAGGGACCGGTAGGACTTTTCAGAGCGGGGGTCAAACGCTGGGCAAGCTCTGTCCTCGCCCCCTCGAGGTTCGTCGCCAACGACCTCGACGTCCCCGGCAGAACCACGGTGATTCCATACGGAATCGATCTGACGCGCTTTGCTCCATCCAAGGAGTCCTCCCCGGCAAAGCGCTCGTTCGGACTGGACCCCGGCTCATTCGTCATGGGTTATGTGATGCGGGCCGCGCCGGGCAAAGGAATCGAGGACTTTCTCGCGACGATCCCCCTTCTTCAGTCTCGTTTTCCCCAAATGCAGTTTCTTCTTGCCGGCGGCCCCCTCTTCGAGGATGACCGCGCCTACTTCAACGAAATCTCATCGCGCGCGGCGTCGGT
>DATLOJ010000036.1:0-2240 GCA_035536315.1 Actinomycetota bacterium
GTCGATCGTTCACTGCTCGAATCAGAGACAGCCGTCGAGCGGTTCCGGTTGCTCGAAACCGTCCGTCAGTACGCGCGCGAGAGACTGCGCGATGAGGGGGAGGTTGAAGCGACGAGAGACAGGCACCGGGACTGGGTCCTCGAGCTGTTCGAGACTTCTTTCCCTCATACCTATGGGCCGAGGGAATTCGAAGTCATCGAAAAGCTTCATCCGGAATTCGACAACCTGATAGCCGCGCTCGAGTGGTCGGAAGAAAAACCCGAGTGGAACAAGGTCTGGCGGCTGTACGCGGCCTCGGCGGTGCATCTCACCCTCGAGGGACAGAACTCCCTGGCGATGTCCTGGGGCCAGAAGTGTGCCGCAGCCGACGCAAGCCGCGGCGATTTGAGGCTCAAGGCGCGTGCGCTCTCGGAGGCCGCTAGGGTTTTCGCCTCCTCGAACAACCATGCAGATGCAATCCCGATCGCGGAGGAAGCGATTTCCATCTTTCGCCAGCTCGATGACAAACCTCCAGAGGCGGGCTTCGCCCTTGCCCTGGCAGCGAAGGCGGTTTGCCTCGCATTCACAGGCGGAGGCGAAAGTGAGGTCACCGCGGTGCTCGATGAAGCCGAGGAGATGACGGGGGTCACCGACGACTTCCAAAGGGGATGGATCGCTCGGGCGCGAGGGTGGTCCTCATACATTCTCGGCGATGTCGAGCAGGCCCGCGAATTCATACGTGAGGCCGTAAAGAGATTCGAGAAGATGGGGTCGGAGATCCTGGCCGCCTCAGGCCACTTCAACCTAGCGCAGCTGTCCATGCAAGGACGGGTGACGTCGCGAGAGCCGAGAATCGCGATCCCCCATTACGAAAAGGCGCTGCCGGTGTTTCGCCGGCTCTCCTCCGGACTTTCGGCCCAGTGGAGCATGGATCACCTCGGAAGCGCCTACCTTATGCTCGGCGACCTGACTAACGCCCGCAAGTGGGTGGAGGAAGGGATCGAGTGGTCAAAAGAGCGCGGCCTCGCGAAGCCGGGGGGCAACTACCCGTGGCTGCTCAGAAGTTTGGGACAGATCAACCTGGCAGAAGGCTCGATCGACGAAGCGGAGGCGTCGCTGACCGAGGCGCGCGACCTTGTCGAGGCCGAAATCAACGAGCAGCAGGATGGCCCGAGGCACCCCGGAGACCTGTTGGACCACAGTCTGGCCCTCGTGGCCGTGGGCGAAGCACGCGGGGACTATGCAGCGGCGGCGCTTGAGTACCTGATGCTATTGAAGCGCTCCCTGGAAACCGAGCCCTACTACCTCATGAACAGCGGGTCAATGTGGCACGCACCGGTGTCTGTGGCACTCGAGGGACTGGCCCGGTGCCTTCCTGAAGTGCCTGCTGTTCGAGCCAAGCTCCTGGGGGCCGCCGACTCCAAGCGCGAAGTTGAAGGCGAAGGCCAAGGCCGTAGGTCCGGCCCGTGGACCGCCGGGCGCAACGTTGCCCTCATCCGGGAGCTCGAGGAACAGCTTGGTCCGAATGAGCTCAAGAGGCTAAAGGCCGAGGGGGCACAGCTTTCCGACGAGGAGCTGCTCTTTCTAGCCGAGGAGATGGCCGGCTAACTCTCCTTGCGTTCGAGCTTCGTCCCGCACACGCCGCAGTGTGAGAAGCGCTTCGGCAGCCCTTCGGTCCCGCAATTGCCGCACTTTTGGACCTCCGGCCCCCATAGCTGCGCACCCTCTCCCGCGGCCCAGCGCTTCCGCACGTCTGCATAGTCGGGCAGCCTCTTCTCGGAAAATGCACGCACGCCTTCGTACGTCTCGTACGAGGAGGTGTGCAGCGTGAGCCAGTCTCGTGCGTGAGGGACCGTCATGGCCGAGGACAGCTCACGCCAGAAGTTCGTCTGGGCTTTTGTGTAGCGCACGCATTCCGGAAGCTTGTCGTGCAGCTTCTGAGCCATCTCGTCCACGGCCGCGTCGAGTTCCCTTGCCGGAACGACCCTGTTGACCAGCCCCCACTCCAGCGCCTGTTGAGCAGGTATGGGCTCGTTCAGCCAGAGCATCTCCCTGGCTCTGCGGTCCCCGATAATTATCGGCAACCACTGCGTCGCGCCTCCCGCGGCTACAGAGCCCCGCGAGTTGCCGATCTGCCTGATCGTGATGTTGTCGGCGGCTATCGCAAGGTCACAGGCGATGTTCAGCTCGTTGCCGCCGCCCACGACGATCCCGTTCAGGCGTGCAATCGTGGCCTTGCCGATGTTGCGGAGCTTTGCATG
>DATLOJ010000037.1:0-10486 GCA_035536315.1 Actinomycetota bacterium
CGAACGCACCCGTGCGATGCGGGGCCCACCGGCACGGATCCGTTTCCGTGGAACGCAATTCCACCGTTGAAGTAGGACGGCTTGTAGAGCTCCCCTAGCGGCGAGATCCTCATTCCGTTGATCTTGCGTCCGATCTTGAACTGACCGTTCGGGGTTATCGCCTTGCGGGTCCACCCTTCTGACGTGAAGTTCTTGTTACTGCCGGTCGATGTCGGAAGGATGGCGGTGACACGGCCCCCTCTGACAACGAAAACGACCTGTCTTGGAATGTCGACCTCGAGGTGGTCCGCTGGGGTTGCGTACTTCGGCGCCGGGGTGGATGCAACCGACAGTCTGCTCAGGGTTGCGGAGTCGCCCCGGCCGTTCCGCGGGAGGCCCTCGACCTTTTGGAAAGCAATGACGCCGTGCTGCAGCGACTTGTCGAACACTCCATCGACCTTGCCGACCATGTAGTTGAGAGCGACAAGCCGCTCCTCGATCGCCTGAATTTCCGGCCCCTTGGAGCCAACCCTCGGCGTGTGGTCGACCTCGACGGGTGCCGCCGGCGGCGGCGGTTCCTGCTGCGGAGGAACGTCCTCGATGACCATGATCGGGGCCAATGCAGCCACAGGAACCAGGGCGCGAGGCTCCGGCCGACCGACGTCAGAAAAAGCTCGGTTAGCCGGGGTCGCCACCGCCAAGAGCGGCAGCAGCAAGAGGAATATCGCCTTATGTCTCAATTTCTCTCCATACAGTTTCGTGGCATTTCCCAGATTTGTCACTTATCGACCAGAAAAAGATTCGCCTTAACGTCGTTCCGATCAGGTTTTTCCTGTCGCGAAGCTCAACGCGAGCAAGGTAGGGCGGCGGAGTCAGACCGGACAGGCGACTCTAAGCGTACCGAGCGGCCGAACAAATAGGTGGCCGGAGCGCAGCGCCGCCAGGGTGGAGCCAGGCCGGGCTGGGCTCCGCCGCCCGGACGCGGCGCCCCTTTATGGGGAGCGGAGCCTTTTTCGATCGGCCCTTCTCTCCGCTTCTAGGCGTTCCAGGTCTACCTCTGAGTGGTCTACGAACTTCATCATTTCGGCTACCGCGGCGTGGCCCGCGGTGTCTTTTATTTGGCGGTGCATCTCTTGCGCTACCTGGCGGTAGGCCCGGTGGCCCTGGGGGGAGCTTCGTAACTCGATCAGGTGCATGGCCTCGCGGGCGTTCATCTGCATCGAGAAGCGCACTCGGTAAGCCATGCAGACCGCGTACTGTGCCTGTTTCGGAAACTCCGCCGCAACCTGCTCCCACAATCCGTGCGACAGGCCCATCGCTTCCTCGAAAGTGGATCGGAGCTCCAGCTCGTCAAGATCGGGAGGGGCGTCGTATCCGTGGCGTGCGGTCAGGTCCTGCCACTCGATCGTCAGCATGCGATGCCGCTGAAGGTCTCTGAACGCACCGTAGTCGGCCAGAACATCGAAGCGGTAATAGATCCGCTCGAGCGCGCGGCCCGGCCGGTGCCTTCGATTGGAACGATCTCCCGTGTAAGCCTTCACGACGCGAAGGCGGTCGCCGGCACTCATCGCGCGAACCTCCTCCATCAGCTGGGACTCCGGCAGTGAGGAAGATGCGTACAGCATCGCGGTGATCAACTTCACCTCCGCGTCCGGATCCCAGTCGACCAGCGTGACGGTCCCCGAGGGTTTTGGTTCCACTCCCATCAGCATCGAATTCGCAACATCCTCGATGTCGGACTTGGTCTTCCTCAAGTAATCCGTCCACGCCCCCCCGCGATTGGGTTGTTCCACTCTCTGAAGAAAAACCGGGATGACCTCGTTCAACTCCCGCAGCATCATCTCGGCCACATCCCTGACCTCTTGCAGTGCGGCCCCCCGCATTCTCAGCAGCATCTGCTCGAAGGCCTGGCCGCTTGCGAAGATCCCCGTATTCGACACGGTCGACGCAGGAAGCATTCCCCGCAAGGTATCGAGGGCCTTGGCTCTTATGGTCGAGCGGTAGACCCTGTCCGTATCTGCCTCCGACTTCGGGAACCTTCGCTCGTACCCGGCGATTGCCCTCGGGATAGCAGCCGAGTACAGATCGAATATCTTGTCCATTACCGCCGCGTAGCTCTGGCCGAAGCGAGATCGCTCTATCTCGGATTCGACGTAATAGCGGTAGCGGCCCCCGGGCTTGTCGTCGTAGGCCACATATCGCGTCGATTGTTCGAGGTAGGCGGCGAGGCGTCCCCATTCGAGGACCTTGGTCAGTATGTTCGACCCCTGCTCGACGGCGATGTGCGCTCCGCCGAGCTGTGCCACCGAGTCGTCGCCGAACTCGATGAAGATCCGGTCGTAGAGCTCCGTAGCCTTCTTGCTGCCGATTTCGTCCAGGCTGAACGAGTCTTCCCCCTTGTAGAACTCATCGAGAAATAGCCGGCGCAGCGACTTTCCCGTTCTCGAGTACCTCGCAAACAGTGCCCCCTTCACGATTTCCGGCAGATTTTTCAGGGCAAACACAGGCCTGTCGCTGTTTGTGAAATAACGACTGAGAGTCGCCGCTTCTTCTGGAGTGAACTGCTCTGTGATGTAAGGGTGAGCCATCGAATCGATGCTACTTGGCCGACTGGAGCGTTTGCTGATGACAACGGGCATCAAAACTAGGAAACTTCCCGCCGTGCCCCCCATATCGGCGTAAGGAGAGCAAGGCTAAAAGATGGATTTTGAGTTCTCGAGTGTGCTGGTTTTCTGCCCCCACCCCGACGACGGGGAGTTCATGGCTGGCGGAAGCATGGCCCGCTGGGCTTCTGAGGGGAAGTCGGTCACTCTTTGCGTTGTAACCAACGGGGCCATGGGATCCAACGACCCAACCATCAGCAGGGACGACCTCATCGAGATGCGCCGCAACGAGCAGCGAGACGCAGCCAAGGTGATGGGACTGGCAGATGTGATCTTTCTGGGTCACGAGGACGGCTACGTCGAAGACTCACACGAGCTGCGCCGCGACATGATCCGTGAGATACGGCGGGTGAAGCCCGACCTCGTTGTGGGTCTGGATCCGGCCCTGTATTACGTCTCGCCCTGGTACATCAACCACCCCGACCACAGAAATGTAGGCAAGGCCTTCCTGGCCGCAGTCAACCCGGGGGCGACAACCGTGCCCCTGTACCGAAACGAGCTCCACGACAAAGGCTTCGAAGCGCATCAGCTGAAGGGATGTCTGCTGGCCTTCACGGACACTCCCGACTACTTCGTGGACATCACCGAATACATCGACACAAAGGTCGAGGCGATCTTTTGTCACAAGTCGCAACAGCCTGAGTTCACCCCCGACGTTGGATCGCGAATCAAAGAGAGGGAAGGCGCGATGGCGAAGTTGTCCGGCAAGGGCTACGAGTACGCCGAGGGGTTCAAGTCCTTCACTTTTCCTAAAGGGATGCCTCCCACCGCCGATCCCACTGCGGATCCCACTTCGGGCTAACCGCATTGCCCCGCCGGCATCCCCGGCCCCCGGATCCCGCGCGGGGGAGGCGTCAGACGAAGGGTCGTTCGGTCGAAGACGCGGTCGGCCCGTCGTGGGCCAAGGTGAACGGTTGGGTGGTGACCTCGTCAACCTCAGCCAAGGGGTACACCTGTCCCTATTGCAATCGAAAGGTCCGTGCGGAACCGCATCTGGTTGTTTATCCAGTTGGGGCGGTCCAGGAGCGGCGCCATTTCCACACAGCGTGCTGGGCAAAGCAGAACTCTCTTAAGCGCTGAGGCGCGTGGTCGGTGAGGCTAATTCTTGCTGGGTTGCGTTCCTCTCTCGCGCGAGGGTCGAAGGGACAAATTAGGGCATTCCCAACTAATCCGGGGCAAGTCCGCGACGCATGCGTGAAGAGAATTGGACTTTTCACTCTAAGGAGTTTGGCTTGTCCGGATCGAGGGCAAATAAACGCCCACAGTGGTCGAAACTCGCAGCACGTGGGGCACCTCCACGGACGCGACTTAACTAAAGGAAGGGAGGTTCGTCTAGCTCGTAAAGGCAGGGCGGTGTTGATTCCGGGCGTATATACGGTCGCCTATCTCCCGGAGGAGCCAGTGGCGAGACCGGCTCGGCCAAGCGCACGCTTGGACGGGAATCCGAAATGAGAAAAGCAGCAGCAGTTCTAGTTTCAGTATTTCTGTTCGTCGGTCTGTTCATCTTGCCGGCGGCAGCGCATCACAGGGACGGTCATGAAAATGGTCCCCCGGCAACAGCAGGCGAAAACGGAGGCGGCGGTGACGCGGGTGGCGGCCAGGAAAACGGAAGTGGCGGCGACACGCAAGGCAACGCCGGGTCCAACCCCGATGGCGGCGGCGTAGACAAGCCTTACGACGCAGCCGGACAGCCTGCACAGAGTCAGGGTCCCAGCTACTACGACGGAAACAACGGTTGTGGGCAAGACAAGAAAGTCGAAGCCCGCGAAGGCTGGTTCGGTCAGGCTCACAACGGCTGGGATGACAACAACGGCTGGTGTGGCAAGCCGGTAAGCAGGGAACCAGAGAGCACCGACGCAACGGGAACTCCTGCGGGAGCTCCAGTTGAGATCATCGAAGCCACGCCGGTGTCGTTGGTAATAGCAAGCGGATCGGCTGCAACGTTCGAGCCTTCCGTCGAAACGGTTACATCTTCAGGCAGGGCCGGAACGGTTCTCGGAACTCGGTTCTCACGAGTCGCAGCTCTGAGCTCCTCTGGTCCTATTGAGACCCAGGTTATGGGCATCAAGCTCGTCAGAGGTCAGCCTCTTGCGATGACCGGAATCTCGATGGCTTCGTACCTGCTCATTGCAGCGGTGCTCGGTTTGATCGGAGCGCTTGCAATGTTCGTCGGACGCAAGTCGGCAGTCAGGATCTAAGTCTCCAAAGTTTCATCTAAACGCTAAACAGAAAGGCCCGGTTGCTACCGGGCCTTTCTCGCGCCTTCACCTGTTTCGCTTCGGGCGCGGTAGCCTCCGCACTGTGGAACAGATCCTTGTTGAAGAAGGCAAGGTCGGGACCGTAACGATCAACCGGCCCGACCGGCGTAACGCATTGACAGTCGAGAACACACGCGAACTGTCGGAAGCATTGGTGCAAGTCGCGACGACGGCCCGTGTTGTGATTCTGACCGGCGCCGGTTCTGCGTTTTGCGCCGGCGGCGACTTCTCAGAGCTTCAAAGACTGGCAGAAGCTGGTGAGGCAGAGGCAGGCGAACAGCTGTATTCGGGATATCAGCAAATGATCCGAACGGTTCGCGCTCTGGACGTCCCGGTGATCGCCGCTGTTAACGGCCCCGCGGCGGGAGCCGGGCTGGACCTCGCTCTTTGCTGCGACTTGCGCGTTGCGTCAACCACCGCGACATTCGGACAGGTCTGGGCGAAGGTGGGCCTCATACCCGGCACGGCCGGCGCTTACTGGACGACACTGCTTGCGGGACCGGCCCGGGCAGCCCAGATGCTCCTTACCGCTGAGGCCATTGATGCAAGGACGGCCGCGGAGTGGGGCCTGGTAAACGAAGTTGTTCCACCCGACAGACTCCTCGAAAGAACCTCAGAGCTTGCAGAGACCATCGCAGCGCTGCCTCCGGGGGCCGTCGCCGCAAACAAGCGCGCACTCGATGACGTGCTCAAGCCTCACTACGAGCGAGCACTCGATTACGCAAAGGTCGAACAGGCCAAGCGATTTGCTTCAGAGGAGTTCAGGCAGGCCCTTTACTCTCGGGGTTCGAAGACTTGACTTGCTTGCGAGTGAACATGTTGCCCATCGCGCGAAAGACAACATCGAGAAACTTAAAGAGCGGAGCGGTCACGGAAAGGATCATCAAGAATCCTCCGATGCTTGCGACGATCAGCCCCTGCCAGGATCCGAGAGTGGAGATTCCAATGGCAAGCAGCACTCCACCAACAATTACAAGGGCTGCAAACAGGGTGACCCCAGTCACAATTTTTCTTGGGGCAGGAACCTCGAGGCCGGTCTTCTTGCGCTCGATCAGTAGCCGTATCGCCAGTACGTCGTAAACGACGACAGGTACCAGGAGCCACTTCATCCATCCCGGCAAAATCCCGAAGGGCAGCAGCGCAAGAAACGCGACCAGGAAGCCTAAAGGCGCGTAGACCAGCCACAGCCACCGAGCGAACAGCTGATCGGGATTTTTGACACGCCTGGCTCTCCTCACTTATTACCCTCCCTTTCAAGGAGTTCTTTTAGTGCCCTTGCGTCCCGCTCGAATGTCTTTTTCATGATGGGCTTGAACAGCCGGATCCCAACCGTCCCCAGGGCTCCCCACGGAGGAAACAGCACCTCTTTCCAGTGCAGCCGAGTGCCACTGCGGACGGGTTCCAGGACCATCTCACCCCAGCCTTTTACCCATCCGTTGTGATTTACCTCCAGCCGCCTGGGTGGATCCCAGCCCGTTACCTCGATTGGGTCCAGAGTCGAGATTCCTCCTATCTTGATTGTTGCAACCGCCCTGGTTCCGACCCCCTCGCGCTGTTCTGACGTCACGCGTACTCCATCCGCTTCGAGCATCCAGTCGCCAATCGATTCCCAGCCGACAAGCCGGTCCCATATGGATTCGGGGGAGGCGTCGATGCTGATCGACAGCTGTATCTCAATCGGTTTACCCACGTGAGGATGATGTCACCCAACAAGCGCGGGGCCGGGTATGTTCAAGCCGTGCAGATGCATATCTTCGAGCAACTTGTTGTCGGCCCCATCTCGTGTAACTGCTACATCGCGGGTGATCCCGATACTCGCGAGGCGGTGGTCATCGACCCCGGTGGCGATGTCCAGCAGATCTTCGCGGTCTTGCAAAAGCACAACCTCACGGTCGTGAAGATCGTTGCCACCCACGCGCACTTCGATCATGTTCTTGCAGCGGAAGAGCTCAAGGCGCTCACGGGGGCCCAGTTCGTGCTGCACCATTCCGATCAGCAGATTTTGGACCACATGCAGGAGAGAGTTGCCGCCCTTTTCGGAATACAGCTTCCCCCTCCGCCGAAGGTCGACGGTCATGTCGCGGACGGCGACGAGATTGTGGCGGGGGAGACGCGAATGGAGGTGCTGCACACCCCCGGGCATTCGCCGGGAAGCGTGAGCCTGGTCGTGCCGGATCAGCTCGTCTTCTCAGGAGACACCTTGTTTGCGGGATCGGTTGGGCGGTTCGATCTTCCCGGAGGCGACGGTGACCTAGAGATGCGCTCGATTCGAGAAAGGCTGATCCCCCTGGGCGACCTTGCCGTCTACCCCGGCCACGGCCCCCCGACCACTATCGGCAGGGAGAAGCTGCACAACCCGTTTCTTCAGGACTTTTGAGCAAAGGGGCAGATCTGCTGGTGCGGGCAGCGCGCACACACCCGCCCTGGGCGCGCCTTGAAGACGCCCGACTCGAACGCGGTTGTCAGGGCTTTAGCAAGGGCCTCTAGCTGGCGCTCGAGCGCTTCGAGCATCCGCTCGTCCGGATGAAGAGTCAGCACTTCGGGCTCGCGCAGATGAACGAGCCGCAAGGCCTTGGGAATCTTGCCGAAAGCGCGCCAGCACACCAGCGCGTAGAACTTGAGTGCGAAGAAAGACCCGAGTGCATAGGTTTCGGACGGCGCTCGGCCGGTCTTGTAATCGGTGAGGATCCAATCTCCGTCTTCGTCTACCTCGACGCGGTCGATGATGCCGCGTAGCAGGGCAGTGGGGGTTTGATGCTCAACCCACCACTCGAGCTCGTGTGCGTTGATCAGGGCGGGCCGCTCGAGCCGGAAGTAGTTCGCAAGCAGTCCTTGCGCCTCCTTGAGAAACGCGGCCTCCTGCTCCTGGGTCAGAGGTAGGTCGAATTCCTCTGAGCCTTTGATTTCGTCCCAAGCTAGGCGAAGCCGTTCGGTCGCGTTCGCCAGCGTGCGATCGCCGGGAGCAAGCCCAAACAGGCCTTCGAGCGCGGCATGAACCAGCGACCCTTTCGCGCTGTACGGGTCTTCCGGCTCTGGAAGGCGGTCGATCACCCTGAACTTGAAAAGCTGCGGACACAGCTTGAAGTCCGAGATTCTCGACGGCGACATGGCCACTGTTCCGGGGGCCGGATCCAGGGTGACTTGCGTGCTCAAAACAGCGTTCCTTGCCCGGGCGTGATCCGAAGCCTTGCCCGCCTCCGCGCCAGCCGGCCCTCGGGCCGGGGGGCCGGAGGCCTGTCTGCACTCTCAAAGATCAACGGCTCGTCGATGAGGGCAAGTTGTTGCGGGGCCGGCCCAATGGGAGTGAGGACGTCCTGCTGAAAGCCCAGGCTGAGCTGCCCTGGAATTACAGCCGGACTCTGCTCGTCGTCTTCAGGATCCGGCATCACCGTCATGATCGGTGGCTGCCACGCCTTCATCCCCGGCAGGGGCCTCTGCTCTGGGGTGACGCCTGGAATGGCGTTTTGGAATGCAGTCATGAGGACCCTTGATGCTAGGGCTCCCCTATGACATCTCCTCGGATTTCGTAGGGGCTATCGCCGGTTTTCGGTCAAGGCCGCGAACTTTTTTACCCATGCGACCTGATCGGGGTTTTCTACGGCGTTAGGCAGGTAGTTCTTCCGTACCCACTGGACGGCGTCCTCAGGAGGGACCCCTGCGAGGATCGACATGCAAGCCAGAACTGTGCCGGTGCGTCCCAGGCCCCCGATGCAACCGATCTCCACATGGGCCCCAGCCTTTGCTCGCCCAAAGGCCTCCGTAATGGCCCTGACGGCATCCTCATCGTAGGCTGGCACGCCAAAGTCGGGCCAGTCGAGTGTTTCCGACTCCCACGTCGGATCCCAGATCGGGTCCATGTAGAGGCCGAACTCTCGCCACTCGTCGTCCTCTGCCCGCTGGCGGACCCCGCAGGCCCTCACCGAGGTCCCATCGGGAAATGTAACCAGCCCGTCTTTCACGTCCGAGAAACTACCAAGCCAGGGATCTTTTTCGACAACAGCGCGCCGCTGATGCATATTTCGTCCCGCCTCCACACGAGAGGGAGGGGTCTATTTCGCGATCGGGTCGCCTTTGCGAAGGATCGGGTACGGGTTTACGGCCGGGCCGGCCGGGACGTGAGTTTCGAAGTGCAGGTGCGGCGGTGTGCCGCGCGCGTTTCCCGTGTTGCCCACGAATCCCAGGACCTGGCCCTTCTTCACATGAGTGCCGTTCGTGATGCCCGCCGCGTACCCCGACAGGTGCGCGTAGTAGTAGGACCAGCGGTCACCGGGGGAGCGAACCCACAGCTTGATTCCTCCCAGGCTTGCCGTCCCGAGCTTTTCGATGACCCCATCAACGACTGAAACGACGGGCGTGCCGGCGAGAGCGAAGATGTCGGTCCCTTCATGACGGTGGTAGTAGCTCGTACCTTCCATTCGAGGCGCCCCCCACGAATCCGTGTACGAGTAGGGGGCCTTTACGGGGAAGGCGAAACCGGACTTTCTCTTCTCGAGCTCGGCCCGCACCAGGTCGTATTCGCGGCCGACAGCTTGCAGAGCCGACTTGACGTGTTTTTGCTGCTTGCCCAGCTCGGCGAGGGCCCCCTGTTCCGCCTGCCGCTGCGCCTCCTGCTCAGTGCGCAGACGTTCGGTCTCGGCCTTCAAGGTGCTCACCCGGCCGAGATTCTCCGAGTCGCGTCTGGCCACCGATTGCACAAGCCTGTAAGCGGTCAGGAACTGGCGGTACGTCTTTGCGGAGAGGACCACATTGATCAGTCCAACTCCTTCGGACCGGTAGATAGAAGAGGCCCTCCTATTGATTGCGGCTTTGGCCGCCCGCAGCTCCGCCTCTAGAGCCTTCTGCTGATTGTCGGTTTGGGTGATCTGCTCGTGGACCTCGGTGAGCCTGTGCTCCGCGGTTTCGTACTGTCTGACTATCGCGTCGAGCTGGTTCTGCGCCGTCCGTACCCTGGCGAGTGTGACCTCGAGCTGGGCTTGCAGCTGTGCCATCTCGGCCGGCGTCGGAAGCTGGGGCGGGAACGGCCCGCTCTGGGAAGCGCCGGCGGGCGTTGTCACAGGACTGTAGGAAGCGCAGACCAGGGTCGCCAGGACGACGCCACACAGGCGTGGGAGGGATTTCACCCCCCTATTTTGTTACTTGTGAGCGCTAATGTGTCAACTGTTAAGAAAAGATCACGATTCTAGCCGAGATCTTTCTTTCAAGATCGCCTCACGGCGCGCCAGGCGGGCTTCCCTTCGGACACGTGCCTCCCGCAGCCTGCGGTGTTCGTCGGGGGTCTCGGCCACAAGCGGTGGGATCTGCCTCTTCTGCCCGGTGTTGGGGTCGAGGCCCACAAAGACCAGGTAGGCCGTCGAGGTGTGGGCCCGGCGCCCGCTCAGCACGTTCTCCGTCTCGACCCGCACACCCACCTCCATCGAGGTGGTGCCCACGTAGTTGACGGACGCCCGCAAGGTCACCAGGTCCCCCAGGTTGACCGGCTCGATGAAGCTCATCTCATCGATGGCGGCGGTGACTACCGGGCCCCCCGAGTGCTTCTGGGCGGCTATGGCGGCAGCTGTGTCAACGAGGCGCATGATCACGCCCCCA
>DATLOJ010000038.1:0-5212 GCA_035536315.1 Actinomycetota bacterium
CCTGGCTGCACTTCTTTTCTTCGTGTCGATCCTGGCTCACGAGCTCGCGCATGCCCTGGTTGCACGGAAGAAGGGAATCAAGGTCGAGACGATCACCCTGTTCATCTTTGGTGGAATCGCGCACATCAAGAAAGACCCTGAAAAGCCCGGAGACGAGTTCCAGATCGCAATAGCTGGACCGGTTCTTTCGCTGGTATTCGGAGCGATCTTCTTCGGAATCGGGCTTCTCGCGGAGAAGATGCAGACAATGCCGGCGGCTGCGATCTTCCAATTGCTGGGCGTTGTCAACGGAGGCCTTGCGGTCTTCAACATGGCCCCCGGGTTTCCTTTGGATGGCGGTCGTGTGCTGAGGGCGGCCGTTTGGAAAGCGACGGGAAACATCCTGAAGGCGACCCGCGTTGCCTCGATCGGGGGCCGGATCGTGGCAATGGCGCTTATCGGCGGGGGCCTATACCGCATCTTTTTCAACGGCGATCTGTTCGGAGTTTGGTGGATCCTCATCGGCTGGTTCTTGAATCAAG
Source organism: Actinomycetota bacterium (assembly GCA_035536315.1). Taxonomy (GTDB): domain Bacteria; phylum Actinomycetota; class CADDZG01; order JAHWKV01; family JAHWKV01; genus DATLOJ01. Next base: position 522 of record DATLOJ010000038.1, read on the forward strand.
CGGCAGCTGGAAGCTACAACCAGCTGCTGATGCGGCAGACATTGCAGGACATGACGGTCGCCGACGTCATGTCGCCGGCCCCCAGCTCGATTCCCGGAAACCTTCGCATCCACGAGGCCGTCGACAACTTCTTCGTGAAGATGCACCACAGCGCATACCCCGTGATCGGGTACGGCGATCATCTGGAGGGCCTGCTGACGTTGCATCAAATCCGATCGCTGGCGAGAGAGCAGTGGGACGCCCTGACGGTCAGGCAGGTCATGTTTCCGATCCAACCAGCGATGGTCACAAGCGAGGATGAGCCGGTTGGCAAGGTGTTCGAACGAATCACAGAGAACCCTGCGGGCAAGTTTCTGGTCATGAAGGAAGGTGCCCTTATAGGGATGCTGTCGGTGTCTGACGTTGCCAGAGTCCTCAGGGCAGACGGCGCCGCGCCTTGAAATTTCGGGAGGGAGACCGCGTCCTTCTGATCGACCGGAAGGAGCGGACTTATCTGGTGACGCTCAAGGCCGGCGGGTCGTTTCACTTCCACAGGGGAATCGTTCTTCACGACGATCTGATTGGTCAGAGCGACGGGTCTCAGGTGCTTTCGACGGAAGGCGAAAAGGTCACCGCATTTGTGCCGCGGTACCCGGACTTCGTGCTGAAGATGCCGCGGGGCGCGCAGGTGATCTATCCGAAGGACTCGGGAGCGATCATCACGTACGCCGACATTTATCCCGGCGCCAAGGTTTTCGAAGCAGGGATCGGCTCGGGGGCCCTGACGATTGCGCTGCTGAGGGCCATCGGATCGAAGGGTTCGGTCGTCGCGTACGAGCAAAGAGAGGACTTTGCAGCTAACGCCCTGTCGAACGTGGAATCGTTCATGGGAGGTCCTCAGTCGAACCTGGTCATTCAAATGAAGGACGCTTACGGGCCAATCGAGGACGGTCCTTTCGACCGGGCGGTACTGGACCTTTCAGAACCCTGGCGAGTCATTCCGGCCCTGGATTCCGAGGTGCGGGCCGGAGGGATAGTTGCTTCCTACCTGCCGACCATCGTCCAGAGTCAAACCCTCACCGAGGAGCTGAGAGCGAGGGGATGGACTTCCATCGTCACCATGGAAGTCCTCATCAGGACCTGGCATATCGAGGAGCGATCGGTGCGGCCCGACCATCGAATGGTCGGACATACGGGGTTCCTGACCTTCGCGCGAAAGGTTGGACCTTAAAAGCTTCGGAAGTTCTTAAAAGCTCGTTCAGGTCAAAAGGTCTCGCGAATCGACCGGATGGTCAATAACTAAAGATCGAATCAAGTGTTTCGATAATCCGGATAGATAGGTAACTACGGTGCCTATACTTGGCCGAAGGGAAGCAATGGTGAGATTTGAGGTGAAAGATGCCCCGCTCGTCTGAGTTCGAAAGGCGCATCTCCGACTACGAAACAGAGGTCGGTGAACTTCAGATGCGCATCAAGGAGCTCGAGGAAGACTCTGCAATTCTGCGAGCTCGCCTTTCGGATGTCCCTCTCAAGATTCGAAAGCTCGAAGAGGACCTTGCCGAGGCGCGTTACGCGGCAACCAAGTCTCAGAACCAGGGCGAGCGAATGGGCTCTTTATTGCGAGAGGCCCGCGAGCAGATCGTTTCGCTGCGCGAGGAAGTCGAGAGGCTTTCGGCTCCGCCCTCAGGATTCGGTGTGTTTCTTCACTCGAACGAAGACGGCACCGTGAACATTTCAACCGGGGGCCGGAAGCTGCGGGTGAACGTCTCACCGGAAGTCGACGTCGAGGCCCTGGTCAAGGGTCAAGAGGTCATGCTCAACGAAGCTCAGAACATCGTCGAGGGTTGTGGGTTCGAGATTCAGGGCGAGGTAGTAACTCTGAAAGAGCTACTGCCGACCGACAGGGCGATCATCCTTTCGCACAGCGACGAGGAGCGCGTCGTGCAGCTATCCACTCAGATTCTCGAGGACAAGCTCTCTGCCGGAGACTCCCTGTTGCTCGACACGAAGTCGGGTTACCTGCTCGAGAAGCTACCGAAGCCCGAAGTCGAGGAGCTCATCCTGGAGGAAGTTCCCGACATCGACTACTCCGCGATCGGGGGCCTGGACGAGCAGATCGAGGCTTTGAAGGACGCGGTGGAGCTGCCGTTCCTGTACGCAGACCTGTTTGCCGAATACCAGCTGCAGCCGCCAAAGGGTGTCTTGTTGTACGGCCCCCCGGGATGCGGAAAGACGCTCATCGCGAAAGCCGTGGCCAATTCGCTGGCAAAGAGAACTCAGGAGGCAACCGGCCGTGAGGATGTCCGTGCGTACTTCTTGAATGTGAAGGGGCCGGAGCTGCTGAACAAGTACGTTGGTGAGACCGAGCGTCAGATAAGGCTGATCTTCCAGCGCGCGAAGGAGAAGTCGCAGGAGGGCGTTCCCGTCATCGTTTTCTTCGACGAGATGGAGTCGCTGTTCCGGACAAGAGGATCGGGAATTTCCAGCGACATCGAGACCACAATTGTTCCCCAGCTGCTGTCCGAGCTGGACGGCGTCGAGCAGCTAAAGAACGTAATCGTCATAGGCGCTTCCAACCGGGAGGACCTGATCGACCCGGCCATCCTTCGTCCGGGAAGACTCGACGTGAAGATCAAAGTCGAGAGGCCCGATGCGGTCTCTGCCAAGGCAATCTTCTCCAAGTACCTGACGACCGAGGTGCCGATTCACCCCGAAGAGTCCGCGGGGAAGCCGTTGGAGGAAACCATCCAGCGCATGATCGAGGCGACGGTCGAGGAGATGTACGCGGTCACCGATGAGAACCGGTTCCTCGAAGTGACCTATGCGAACGGCGACAAGGAAGTTCTGTACTTCAAGGACTTCTCGTCAGGCGCCATGATCGAGAACATCGTCCGAAGGTCGAAGAAGACCGCCATCAAGCGCAGCATCGCAACCGGTGAGAGGGGGGTCAACCTTGCGGACCTTCTTCAGTCCATCCACGAGGAGTACCACGAGAACGAGGACCTTCCGAACACGACGAATCCCGACGACTGGGCCCGCATATCCGGGAAGAAGGGCGAGAGGATCGTGTACGTGAGGACGCTGGTAGGTGAGCACAAGCAAAATGCGAACCGCTCGATAGAGCAGATGAAGACCGGCCAGTACCTGTAGGGCCCACCGGCCCTTGCTAGAACAGTCTTCCCGGCGCCTCGACCGATAGGGGACGCAAGCGACTTATCATCGTCTCGAGACACGCCGTATATGACAGGAGTTTGTGAGTTGGCAATTCCGAAGGTGATGGGTGTTGAAACGGAATACGGGATCATCACGATCGGCGATGAGGACCACAACCCGATAATCGCCTCTTCCCTGTTGATCAACTCCTTCACCTCACCGCGCCTCAAGCGCGTGCGATGGGACTACGAGGAGGAAAGTCCGTTGAAGGACGCCAGAGGGTTCGAGAGACCCGGGGCGGAGGCTCAGGAGGAAGAGGGGGGTCTTGTCTCCGTAATCCTGGAAAACGGCGCGCGTTACTACGTAGACCATGCTCATCCCGAGTACTCCACTCCGGAATGCACGAACGCGCGAGACCTGGTTGTTCACGACAAGGCGGGGGAGCGAGTACTGGAGATGAGCCTTCAGTCTGCGTCTCGCGTGCTTCCTGAAGGTGCCCGCATCGTCGTCTACAAGAACAACTCGGACGGCAAGGGAAATTCGTACGGATGCCACGAGAACTTTTTGATGGACAGGGCTACTCCCTTCCCGTCGATCATCAGGGGCCTCACTCCCTTCCTGGTCTCGCGCCAGGTGTTCGCGGGGGCCGGCAAGGTCGGCAGCGAAGGCAGCGGCTCAAACCCAGACATCGAGTTTCAAATCTCGCAAAGAGCCGATTTCTTCGAGGTCGAGGTTGGGTTGGAGACGACATTCAAACGGCCGATCATCAACACAAGGGACGAGCCACATGCGGATCCGGAGAAGTACCGCAGGCTCCACGTGATCATCGGCGACGCGAACATGAGTGAGATCTCGACGTTTCTCAAGGTCGGGGCCACCGCCGTTGTCCTGCAGATGATCGAGGACGACTTCATCAGTGCTGACCTGACGTTGAGGGAGCCAGTCGCCGCCCTCAGAGCAGTCTCATCCGACCCCTCCCTGAAGGCAACCATGAATCTTCAGGACGGACGCTCGATTACCGCAGTCGAGCTCCAGTGGGAATACCTCGACTGGGCGAAGAAGTACCTGGCTGACCTGGATGTCGACACGGTCACAGCTGAAGTAATGACGCGTTGGGAGCAGGTCCTCGAAGCACTCGAGTCGGATCCGATGAGTCTCTCCAACCAGCTCGACTGGGTTGCCAAGTACTCAGTGATGAATGCTTACCGGGAGCGGCATTCACTCGAATGGAACAGCCCGAAGCTAAAGCTCGTGGACCTGCAGTACCACGACCTGCGGCGGGAGAAGGGTCTGTACCAAAAGCTCGTCAACCAGGGAGCCATCGAGACTCTCGTGTCCGAGCAGGAGATAGAGGAAGCCATCACCACCCCGCCGGCCGACACGCGGGCCTACTTCCGGGGAATGTCGCTAAAGCGCTTCTCATCGAGCATCACGGCCGCCTCCTGGGACGGAGTCGTCTTCGACACCGACCGTGAGTCCCTCCAAAAAGTGTCGATGATGGAGCCGCTCAAAGGAACGCGGGCCCTGACCAAGAGCCTGTTCGACGTCTCAGACACCGT
>DATLOJ010000039.1:0-34660 GCA_035536315.1 Actinomycetota bacterium
CTTGTTCTCGACGGGCCCGGCGTTGGGGTGGCGGTCGGGGTGCAGGTCGTAGGCCCGGCGGTAGTAGGCCTCTTGAATTGCATCGGCTGAGGCGTTATGCGCCACGCCGAGGACCTTGTAATAGTTGACCTGCTCGCTCAATGGGCCGCCCTTGTCGTTAGCCGAATCCTAAGTGAAAGAGGCCTTTAACTAGATGGTTGCCAAGGCCAGAATGTTCGTGGACAAGATCGTCGTCGAGCGCCCCAAAGAAGGGGCCGACGCTTATCCATTTTCGACTCCCGCTATCAAAGACCTGAAATCACTGTCGTTCAAGTCCCCTGTGACGTTTTTCGTCGGCGAGAACGCCAGCGGCAAGAGCACGCTTCTCGAGGCCATCGCGCTGGCTTCGGGGTTCAACCCGGAAGGCGGGAGCCGCAACTTCACCTTCGCCTTGCGCCCGAGCGAGTCGCAGCTGCATGAGAGCCTGGTCATTCATCGCTCCGCGCGGCCAAAGACCGGATTCTTTCTTCGGGCCGAAAGCTTCTTCAACGTGGCGACGCAGGTTGACGACCTCGACCAGGAAATCAAGCAGGCCGTTTACGGAGGGAAGTCTCTTCACGAGCAGTCGCACGGTGAGTCGTTCCTGGCTGTGGTCGCGAACAGGTTCGGGCCCAACGGGTTGTATCTGCTCGACGAGCCGGAGTCCGCGTTGTCCTTCAGGGGGCAGCTGGCGCTGTTGGTTCGCATCAACGAGCTCTCGGCTCAGAACTGCCAGTTCATCGTCGCCACACATTCGCCGGTCCTAATGGCGTATCCGGGGGCCGAGATCTTTTCCTTCACGGAGGAGGGCCTGACCAAGACCGATTACGAAGACACCGACCACTATCAGATGATGTCGTCGTTCTACGAGAGCAGAGAGCGGTTCTTCAAGCACCTGTTCGAAGAATGAAAGGAGACAACATGCTGGACGAGATCATGGATCAGAACTGCTGGGCCAACGAGACTCTTCTCGAGTTCTGCAAGAAGCTGACGCCCGAGCAGCTTGCAACCGACGCAACCGGCACCTTCGGCCGCCTGGGTGACACTCTGCGCCACACGGTCTTAGCGGATGCCGGTTACCTGTACCGGCTGGGCATCGCCGTGACCGATGCGAATCCGTACGAGAGCGAGCAATCGATCGAAGACCTGATTGAGATCGTCGAAAGATGCCGGGAGGGATGGAAGAAATTCTTCGCATCGGAAGTTGAGGCAGCTCCTTTGGAGAGAGAGTTTGGCGGCAGCCGGTGGGAGATTCAGCCTGCGGTGGTCGTCACTCAGGCTATTCATCACGGGGCCCACCATCGTGCCGAGGCGTGCGTCAACCTGACCCTCATGGGCCTCCAGCCGCCGGGTCTTCAGGCATGGGAGTGGGCTGCGGACACGGGCCGCATGAAGAACATGGGCCCGTCCTCGTAGTCCTTTTTTCCCCAAAGCGAATCGCTTTGGGGAAAAACCGTGTCCACAGCCCCCTTTCTCACCAAAGCCCCGAGCTTTGGGGAAAATCGGGGGCCGGAACCGGGCTAAAATCGGATCGATGTCTCAGCATCTGAGAGAGCAAGGCCTTGTCCGGCCCGTTGAGGGCCGGATCATCGCCGGGGTTTGCGCCGGGCTCGGCCGGCGGTTCGACTTGACGCCCTGGACCGCGCGTCTGCTGTTCATTCTCATTCTCATGATCATCCCGGGAAGTCAGCTGCTGGTGTATCCGGTCCTTTGGATCCTGATGCCTTCTGAGGAAGAGTCCGCCTCGGGCCTGCCCGTACAGTGATCACCCGCTGACGAAGCGGGTCGGGGAGCTCAGCACCTGGAAAAGGACTTGCCTTGCTGCTGCAATAAGTCTGGTTTTGGCTTTGCTTGCCAGCGCGTTCTTGGGGTTCAACCCGTGTCTCATCGCTCAAGGCTACGAGTCCCGTCAGGCACCCCTTCCGGGCTCGCCGCCCTCATTGCCGGAAGGACAAACTTATTGCGATTCCTTTATCGAAAGCTCAGGCCCCGGCTTGGCGATCTTTCTCGCGATTCCCGTTGGCTTGGGACTCGGGGGGCTTATGGCCGCAGTCTGGGGTTGGCGAATACCACTCGCCCTAATTGCCATACTTCTCCATTGGTTTTGGTTTTGGCTCGCGAAAGGGTTTTCGATTGGCCTCTTCTACTTGCCCGCGGCTGCGGCGATGACTGTGGCTGCCGTCCTGGCATTTGATCTCCCCTGGGCCAAGCTTTCGCGATCCAAAGTGCCATAGAAATGTTCAACTCTTCCGAACGGCCCAGGCATGGGGCCAGAGGAGGGGAACTGTCCTTTCCTTCCCGATTGACGTGAGTCCAGGCTGAAGGGATTTCACATGCAATGAATGCACACTATTCCGACTGGAGTATTGACGCGGTTGTTGTCGAACGGCCTCTATCTTGAAATCTCGTAGAAACCGGCCGGCCCTCGTCGCTGCAGGGATCAGTCTCGTTCTATCGCTTATCGCGAGCTTCTATTTGGCCTTGTCGCCCTGCTTCGTTCGCGGTACCCGGGGAAGTGGAACGGTCGGGGGTCCAGGCGTCCCCTCTTCGACAAGGATTGAGACGACTATTTGTGAGTCGCTCCTGCAGTCCCAGGGATTGGGAGTGCTGATCCCTCTCGGGATACCCATTTTCTTTGGACTCGTAGGCCTGATGGCCGCGGCCTGGAAGCTGAGGGTGACCCTTGGGTTGGTCGCGCTTCTATTTCAGTTGTTCTGGCTGATCACCGGCTTCTCGATTGGGTTGTTCTACATTCCCGCGGCGATGGCCATGATTGTTGCTGCGGTTCTGAACGCGATTCCGGACTCAGGGAGAACAGCTTCGGCCTCCGAAGCTAGCCTGACGGGAGCCGAAGATTTAGACGACTTCGTGAAGCGGCCAGAACCCCCAGTCGAATAACACGGCAGCCAAAAATGTTCTGACTTTTTTCCGTAGAGCCCGGGCTAGTCGTGATTAGGGGCTTGAGTGTCATACCCCCTCCCTATGATTTGAGGTGCAGTTTGAAGGGGGGTTTCACATGAAAGACCAGAACACACTCTCGGAATCGAGCATCGACACGGTGTCGATGGAAAAGCCTCTGACCTTCGACGACTTCGTGAAGCGAGCCGACAAGTGCTATCGCTCGATGCTCGAGTTGGAGCGCACCCGACTGCGGCTGGCCGCGGAGTTGGAAAGGTTCGGATCAATTGGCCTGGACAAGAGAAGGCTACAGCGACTACTGCAACCCGGTCCCTTTGCGGAGGACCTGGCGTTGGCGATCCGCCGACAAGACCTTGAAAAGAGGGCCAGTCATGGCGGCTCTAGAGTTGAGCCTCCGATCTTCGTGAACAAAAGATCTGAAGTGCCAAAGCCCAAGCGCTGAGCAGGGTGGGGGCGGAAAACTAAACACATTTTTTCAAGTCGGCCGGAAGCCGAATATCAAATCCACCAGGGCTCAAGGGAGCTTTGATTAACGCCGTGCGGGTGATTCCGAGTGCCCGGTACTTGATCCTTTCGGAATGCTTGGAGACGAAGTTGTCCCCCTCCCGGGCGAATCGTGATTCGGTGCGATGTTTCTGAACTCTTGAGCGGTTCAACCGGTCGCAGTGACCTATCTCCGCCTCGATGTATATGTATTCCTTGCTGCCCGGTTCCAGGACGAGAGTCGTGAAAGGTAACGCGCCCTCTTGACTCCCGGACCTGTCGATTGGGGCCACTAGCGTCCGCTTTCGAATTAGAAGTTCACTGGGGTCATGCGGAAATCCCAGGATTGTCACTGTCAAGGAACTGGTGTTTTCAATCTCGAAGCCGTAAGTGATCTTTCCGCCTAGTTTGAATGCATAGGCGGGATTGTGGCCTGGGGGAGAGTCCAAGATTTCTAGGTCCTGCCCCAGGACACTGGATGAACTGGACTGCGGGGTGAAGAAGAACATTTGAGAGAAAGATGGTTGGTTTCGAAAGAAGGCAATCCTGACCCCCGCTATCAGTAGGAGAACGACGAGAGGCCAAATCAAAATCCGTCGGCGATCTGGCTTGGGGTTCTCGACCACGATGGTCGAAGAGTACCGGGCAGGCTTGACAAGGCCTATCGAACAGGTGTACGGTCTTGAATCCCTCCGAACATACGTTCGAAGTAACTGGAGTGGAGAGTATGACCAAGCGGTACAACGAGTCGATCGAGGTGGAGGTCGTTAGTGCCCCCGGGCCGGGAGCCGGCGTTTTGATGCCGCAGGCTTTCAGCTGGAGGGGAAACAGGTACCAGGTTGAGCGGCTGCTGAAGTACTGGCGGGAAGCCGGAGAGGCCTGGGATCCGGAGAAGGTCAAAGACCACGAGTGCTTCAGGGTCGAGGCCAAGGGCGGAACCTACGACCTGCGTCACGACCGGCTCGCCGGCCGCAAGAACAAGCCTCAATGGAAGTTGTTGCGAGTGTGGGATTGAGCGCCCGAAGCTAGCAAACCGTGCGCTCCCGAGCTTCGGGCGCTCTCCTCACAAAAAGATTCACTCCACGAAGGTCTCCCTCGCATGCCCCCTTTCACGCACCTACATGTCCATTCGAACTACTCACTAAAAGAGGGGGCCGCGTATGTGAGCGACCTGGCTGCGACTGCAGCCGGGATGGGGATGGAGTCGCTCGCTCTCACCGATCACGACGGGATGTACGGAGCGGTTCGATTCACCCTGGCCTGCCGCGGCGCCGGTATTCGTCCGATCCTGGGGGCCGAGCTCGAGTGGGGAGAGGGGTTCCACGCAGTCCTTCTCGCAGAGAACGCGGCCGGGTGGTCGAACCTGTGCCACCTGGTCACCGACATGCACCTTTCCCAAAGGGCCCAGACGCTGGCCCCCGGCCGCCGCCCGAGAACGTCGTTCGAGCAAATCGCCGAGCGTTCAGAAGGTCTGTTCGCTCTCTCGGGCTGCGAGAAGGGTGAGGTCGCCTGGTTCGCATCCCTTGGAAGAACCGACGAGGCGGACGAAGCAGCCCGCAGGTGGCTCGACGTTTTCGGGACCGGGCATTTTGCGATCGAGCTTTCGAACCACTTGCTGGACAGCGACGTTCTGCGAAACCAAAAGCTCATGGACCTTGCGTCGGATCTCGGAGTAAAGACGGTTGCCACGAACAACACCCATTACGTCACACCCGAAGATGCAGTGCTGCACGAATGTCTCGACTGCATGCGAAGGATCGTCGCACTCACTTCACGTACCTCGCCGCGAAAAAACTCGGAGTACTGGCTGAAGCCGGTGTCCGCGATGGCGGAGCTGCTGCCGGAAGAGTCGATCGACAACACCGCCTGGGTGGCGGATCTTTGCCGGTACGAGCTGCCGATGGGGGAGTTTCATTTCCCGCGCCTTCAGACCCAAAACGGAGAGTCCTCGACTTCGGTCCTGGCCCGCCGATGCTGGAGCGGTCTGCAGAAACGGTTCGAACGAATCACTCCGGAGCTGGAGGAACGGCTTCAGATGGAGCTGCGCGAGATCAGAAGGGGCGGCTTTTGCGGCTACTTCGTCCTGGTCGCCGACATCGTGCATCACGCCAAGCACGTCATGGGAATCAGGTGCGCGTGCAGGGGCAGCGCGGCGGGATCACTGGTCGCTTACGCGCTCGAAATCTCCGATGTCGACCCGGTCAAGTACGGCCTTTCCTTCGAGCGGTTCATGAACGAGTACCGCGTCGAGATCCCGGACATCGATGTCGACTTCGAGTCGGCCCGAAGACAGGACGTCAATCAGTACATCCTCGATACATACGGAGAACGCACCGCGATGGTGGCGATGATGGACACCTTCAGGGCCAGGGGCGCCCTGCGCGAGGTTGGGAAGGCTCTTGGGATCCACGAGTCCGAGGTCGACCAGATCGCCAAGGCGTTTCCTCACATCTCGGCCCGCAACATCCCGGAGGCCATCGAGTCACTGCCCGAGGTGGCTCCCCTTGGCCTGAAAGCGTCGAAGCTCGAAGCCTTGTTCGACATCGCTTCGCGGATCGATGCTTTTCCGCGACACCTCGCGATGCACCCTTCGGGGGTGATCCTTTCGGACGAGAGGCTGGCCGATCTGATGCCGATGCAGCGATCTTTCGACGGCTTCCTCATGTCCCAGTACGACAAGGATGACGTCGAGGCCCTCGGCCTGGCGAAGCTGGACGTTCTCGGCGTGCGGATGTTCTCGACCATCGCCCACACCCTTAGCGAGATCGAAAGGTCTTCAAGGTTGAAGGTCGACATCGACCGGATCGCGAGGGATGACCTGAAGACCTTCGAGCTGATCCGCGAGTCCAGGACCCTCGGATGCTTTCAGATCGAGTCGCCCGGCCAGCGCGAGCTTCTGGGCAAGTTCCAGCCCGATGCGTTCGAGGACCTGATCGTCGACATCTCTTTGTTCCGGCCCGGCCCGATGAAGGCGGACATGATCAGGCCTTTCTTGAACAGGCGGGCCGAGCTGGAAGCAGTGGACTACGGCCACCCTTCCTTGAAACCCATCCTCAAAGAGACCAAGGGAGTGATCGTCTACCACGAGCAGGTAATGCGAGTGATCGCCGAGCTGACCGGATGCTCGATGGGTGAGGCAGACAGGATTCGAAGATCGCTGGAGGGTGCGTTCGAATATGCGTCGCAGGAGATCACGGTTGAGAAAGCCGACCCGCTTCGAACCGACGTCATCAAAAGAGCTGTAGAGCGCGGATGGGACGGCAAGCTCGCAGAGAAGATCTGGGACGAGGTCCTCTCGTTCGCTTCATTCGGTTTCTGCAAAGCCCACGCCGCCGCGTTTGCAGTGCCGACCTATCAATCGGCATGGCTCAAAGCTCACTACCCGGCGGCGTTTTATTCGGGAGTTCTGACTCACGATCCCGGCATGTATCCAAGAAGGGCGATCCTTGCCGATGCGCGGGCCCACGAGATTCAAATACTTGGAGTCGACGTAAACCTTTCTCACAGCGATTACCGGACCGAGGAGTCAGGCGGCCAGCTTGCGATCAGGCTCGGCCTCCAGGACGTCAAAGGGATCAACGAGGCTGAGATCTCTTCGATCATCGCGGGTCGGCCCTGGAGGAGCTTCAACGATTTTTGTCTTCGGGCAGAAGTCGCGCGCCCGGTTGTCGAAGGCCTTGTTCACTGCGGCGCATTCGATGCGATCAAAGGAGGCCGGTCGCGTAGGGAGCTTTACTGGACCGTCGAGCAGGAGTGGAGTAGCCGCGAGCAGGCCCGCTCCGACCAGCCGTCGCTCGATCTTGCGGTAGCCGAGCAGATCACACTGCCGGGAATCGCCGACTACTCCGACAGGGAGAAGGTGAAGGCCGAGCTCGAAGTGATCGGCATGGATGCATCCCGGCACCTGATGTCTTTTTACTTAGAGGAACTGGAGGCGCTCGGGTGGACGCGGGCCTCTGATCTCGTCCGTAAGAAAGGCCGGTCGCAGGTTCTGGTGGCCGGAGTGAAAGTGGCCACTCAAACCCCGCCGGTGAAATCCGGCAAGCGGGTCATCTTCCTGACTCTTGAAGATGGAACGGGCCAGGCCGACGTGACTTTTTTTGAAGAAGCTCAGAAGAAGTACGCGAGACGAGTGTTCGACGGGTGGATACTCGCCGTCAGAGGGACCGTGAGAAGAACCGGTGCCAGGGGAGTGTCGATTCTGGCCGAGGAAGTGATCGATCTAAAAGGCGACGACGACCTTCCCAAGCTTTGGTACTCGAGTGGAGGTTCGGCAGGAAGATGACCGATGCGGCGTGGGGATCGCCAATTTTGCATGCCGACCTCGACGCGTTTTACGCATCGGTCGAGACGCTCAACGACCCAGCCCTGAAGGGGAAGCCCGTGATAGTCGGCGGGACGTCGTCGAGGGGAGTCGTCACCTCCGCTTCTTACGAAGCCAGAAGCTACGGGGTGCGCTCCGCGATGCCCACCTCCAGAGCCAGGCGTCTTTGTCCTCACGGAATGTTCATCCAGCCCGACTTCAAGGCGTACTCGGTCAAGTCGGCCGAAGTCAGAGAAGTGTTTCGAAGCTTCTCCCCGGTGATCGAGCCGATGTCCCTTGACGAGGCCTTCATCGATGTCAGCCGGGCGAAGAGGATGTGGCCGAACTCTCCGACGATCGCCGAAGCTCTGAGAGACAGGGTCCTAAAACAAACGGGCCTTGTCGTGTCGGTGGGTGTTGCCCCAAACAAGTTCCTGGCCAAGCTGGCCTCCCGAAAGGCCAAGCCGGACGGGGTGGTGGTGGTGAAACCGGACAGGGTGAGGGAGTTTCTCGACCCGCTCGACGTCGGGGAGCTATGGGGCGTCGGCGAAGTAACCATCGCCGTCCTCGAAAGGCTTGGCCTTCGCAAAATCGGCGACGTGGCAGGAATACCCAGGTCGACCCTGGAGCGCGCGCTCGGCCCCCTGGGCGGACACCTTGCCAACCTTGCCCTCGGCAAGGACGAAAGGCCGGTCACTCCGGACTCTGCCGCCAAGTCGGTGGGGGCCGAGGAGACCTTCGAGCGTGACCTGGTCGACGAGCTTCAGCTTTGCCAGGCTTTATTGAAGCTTTCCGACCGGGTCTCCTCGCGCCTCAGGTCGTCTGGGATCAGCGGCCACACGATCACGGTCAAGATTCGGTTCAGCAACTTCTCGACCATCACCAGGTCGCGCACGGTCAAGGAACAGATCGATTCTGCCGCCGGCGTTTACTCGGTCGCACGCGATCTGCTGATGAAAGTTGCGGAGAAAGAGCCACCCGGAAGGCTGCGCGTGAGGCTGCTCGGCGTAACCGCCGGCAACCTGACCGAGTACCCGGCCTCGGAGCAGCTGACCTTCGAACATAAGCCTCGATGGTCCGTCGCGGACAAGGCTCTGGACAACGTGAGGTTCCGTTTTGGCGACGAGGCTCTCGGCTTTGCGGCCCTCATGGAACTGGATGACCTCTAGGGCATCTGGCGACCTATACTTGGCTTTCAGAAGGAAGTTCAGCGGGGAGCCAGCATGCCTCTTTCGGAACGTGAACAGCAGATTCTCGAAGAGATAGAACGGCATCTTCAGGAGCAGGACCCCGCGACGCAAGAAAGTCGTACCAAAGAAAGGAGTCAGCGGCCGCCGCCGCTCGCAAACCTCAAGCTTGGGGTGAGCCTTTTTGTAATTGGGGCAGCCACGCTGATCGGATTTTTCTTTTACACCAAAACGTTCGTTGGAGTAGCAGCATTCGCGCTGATGGTTACGGGAGGAGTGCTTTTCCTGCGAGCCGCAGCCGGTCAAATCAGCAAACCAAAGAGAAGCAGACGCCCTCCGCGCGTGAACGGGATGTTCGACAAGGTCGAAAATCGCATGCGCGATAGTCGCCGCCGCGGCAGAAGCTGACTCAAGTCCGCGAAAGTTTTTTTATTTCGATTGCGAAATCCCTGATAACCGTCTTGCGTGCAGTTTCAGGGGTTTGTTAGAAAGAGCACTGCTTCATTTCTCAAATCACTGACAACCATTCTCTGGGCTACTTGGAAGGACACATGGAGGCATTCACCGTTCACCAGGCATGTCAATTTACAAATTGCACCGAGCATCAACTTCGTTACTGGGACCAGATCGGACTCGTAAAGCCAACAGTTCAATCGACCGGCGGAAGGCCGGGAGTAAGAAGGCTTTACTCGTTCCGCGACCTCGTCGCTCTGAAAGTAGTCAAAGCACTCCTCGACGGAGGCATGTCACTTCAACGGGTTCGGCGGGCATACGACTTCTTGAGGAAGAAGGCCGGACTGGACCAGCATCTTGCGGAAGTGAAACTGATCACCGACGGGCAGAGCATCTTCCGTGTTGCGAAAGACGACGGCGAAGTGCTCGACGCACTTCGCCAGGGACAGATGGCGTTCTTCCTGGCAATCGACGAGATCACCCGAAACCTCGACCAGGGTGTCGCGGAGTTTCTTCGCGACAGGGAGGAGTTCGTCCAGACCCTCAAGCAGGCCGAGGACCACCTCCTGGAAGAGCGCGCCAAAGCCGTTCAGTAGCCCTCGGATATAGCCACCACTACTAGATTCGAATTCGCAGTAATCGGGGCCGGCGTTGCCGGCAGTGCCGCCGCGCTCGAGCTGGCCAGACGGGGCAGAAGGGTGGCCCTGGTCGAACGGTTCCAGCCGGGCCACGCCAGGGGCTCATCCCACGGTCCGACCAGGGTCTTTCGGATCTCCTACAGGGATCCGATGTACGTGCGTCTTGCTCTCGAGTCTGTTCCAGACTGGCAGCGGCTCGAACGCGATGCAGGGGAGCAGCTGCTTACCCATACCGGCGGGATCGACCTGGGGCCGGGGGCCGACGACTGCGCGCTGGCCCTCGACACGGTGGGGGTCGAGTACGAGCTTCTCGACCGGGCTGGTCTTCAGAACGCCGGAATCAAGATGGAGGTCAACGGGACGGCGCTGTTCCAGAAGGAGGCGGCTGTGATCGCGGCGGAAAGGACGGTCCTTCTTCAAGCGGAGCTGGCCGTCAGGGCGGGGGTGGCTCCTTACTTCGGCTCGACGGTTCGTGCCGTTACTCAAAGCGCAGACTCGGTGACGATCTCGACCGACGGTGATTCCATCGAGTGTGAACGTGCCGTCATCGCCGCGGGGGCCTGGACTTCGCAGCTGACGCGGGAGTCGGGTATCGAGATGCCGCCGCTCGAGGTGACCTGCGAGCAGGTGAGTTACTTGAGATCTGCGGATGCGCCGGAGAGCATCGTCATCGATTGGACCGAGCCGGCCCGCTACATGCTGCCGGTTGCTTACTCATCCCCGGGGGTCAAGTCAGGGTTCTACCGGGCCGGGCCGGTGGTCGATCCGAACGACGGGCCGTTCGAACCCTCCGAAGAGCTGACCGATGGGAGCAAGCAGTGGTACGACTCACTGACGAACTCGGATGCGGAGGTCCTCCTCAGTGAAACGTGCCTTTACACGAATGCCCCACGCGATGACTTCGTCCTGAAACAACAAGGCAACGTAATCATCTTATCCGCCTGCAGCGGCCATGGGTTCAAGTTCGGCCCCCGGATGGGAAGGGCCGCCGCAGATGTCGCAGAAGGAAAAGACCCCCGGTTGCCCGAAAGGATCTTTAGAAGCTGAATGCCGGGGCGTCCTCTTCGATGACGACTGTTCTTGCCCAGCTCGGCGGCGGCCATTTCGAGAGAACCTCCACATTGGTTAAAAGTCCCACGACTACATGAATTCCTTTGGGAGGTGACTCAGGCCAAGGGGTGTAGCCGTCGGTCAGAACAACGACGACGGCCGGTTTTGGTTTGAGCCGCGCGGCAGCTTCCAGTCCGGCCCCCATGTTCGTCCCCCCTCCTCCATACAGCTGCACCTGACGCGCGCTCGAAACCTGCTGAACAGCGTGCACATCGGTATCAACCGATAAGACCCTGAGGCCCCTCTTGCGGACGCCGACCGTCCGAAGGAGTCCTTCTACCTCGGCAAGGGCTTTCGACAAAAGCTCCGCGTGCATGCTTCCCGAGGTATCGCAGATAACTGCTACCTCGGGAATCGGGCGCCTCAGTGAAGGAAGTACAACGTCGGGGGATATGACCGCGCGGCGTGAAGGGCGCGCGTAGGTGTAGTCGACCTTTCCGATCTCGCTCGCGATGCCGCGCCGGACTTCACCTGCCAGAACTTTGCGCCAATTGATCTTCGGCTTGAGCAACCCCTCGGCCCACCTTTGCATTCCGAGAGGTACCGTCCCCGGGTCGGTTCCCCCCCGCTCGAGAATCTCGTGTGCGACCTGGCATCGAATGAGATGCGCAGATGCTTCTTTGATCTTGAAAGAGTCGCCACCCATGTCCCATTCACGGTGTTGGGAATGGGCGCCGCTTCCGCACTCGGGGCAGTCAGGCTTTTGCACCTGGATGTGATGGAAGTATTCCTCGGCCATCTTTCCGTCTTCGCATCCGATGGTCCCGGGCGTCACGAGCTCTCCCGGGGGCTCGATACCCTCGGGAAGGTCGTCGTTGATCTCAGCATCCGCGGCGAGAGCCCAATCCTTGGCCGACTCCTTGTCGATACCGAGCGAGCGCGCTCTTCCGGCGTGGTCTCGCAGCAGATGGCCGGAGTGGTGAACGAGCATGCTGCCGAGTTCCTGCACGGTCCAGCTGTTGGCGATCTGTGGGTCGACGTAGATCCTCCATGACTCGTCTACGGCCATCGTGTTGATGCCGGGAACCGCAATAACGCGGGAGGCGAACAGCGCAGACGACAGATACGGAAACTTCGTGGCCGCCCAGAGCCTTGCGGCGGCAAGCTTGTGTGTGTCGAGCGGCTCAGGCGCTTTCTTCTTTGGAGTTACGTCCTTCATTCAGTGAGAAGGCCCGCATCCTTGAGCACCGGGAGGAATGCTTTTATCGACGCGGGAGCGGCGACGCCATCGGGCCGGCATTGGGCAAGGACGCGTGCAGCGACGGCCGCAACATCGGGAGTCTTCTTGGCGGCCTCGGAAAGAACATCCCAGCCTGCGATCCATCGGTCCGGGGTGGGCCTTGCGGCCACCGCACTCGCGACGGCAGCGAGTACTGCAAGCGCGCGGTCCCCGCGTTCGGGCAGCTCGAACGAAGTGGGGTCGAGCAGTAGGTCCTCCGGGTTGGGCAGGTCCATCTCGCTCGCCCAGGTCAGAAGCTCGATTCCTGCGCCGCTCCCGACCGATCCGGTTATCAACGCCATCCGTGCCTCGTCGGAGATCCCACTCAATGCTGCGGCAGTCCAAAGCCTTGCGGCCATCTCCCATGTACGGGGGCTCGGCCACGCCCGACCGGCGGAGGTCGCGTCCTCCGGCGGGATGACAGTGAGCGATGGACGGACGGATATGAAGGCCGAGATCAGACCGCGTGACAACGCGAGGTGCTCCTCCCACGTATCGGGCAGGTTCGGAACCTCGGCAGCAGCCCAGCCTCCGGCGATGCCTTCGGCAAACTTCTGCGGATCGACATTCCAGTCCAGATGACAGAAGCGGTTGGCGAGCGGGGCCGAAAGGTCCCAGCCGTCCGCCGCCTGTTCGGGTGGGTTGGCCGCTGCTACCACCGAGATTCCGGCCGGCAGGTCGAGGTCGCCGACGACTCGCTCGAGGACAACTCGCAAGAGCGCAGCCTGGACGGCGGGAGGTGCGGTCGAGATCTCATCGAGGAAGAGCAGGCCTCGGTCCGCCGCGGCCAGTCTTTGGGCCCACAAGGGCGGAGCAAACCTGACGCCGCCGTTGTGAACGATCGGCAGGCCGGCAAAGTCCGAAGGTTCCCTTATTGCAGCGATGACCGTCTCGCACGGCCAGCCCATCGCTTTGGCCATAGCGTTGATCGCCGACGTCTTGCCGGTCCCCGGAGCCCCCCAAAGAAGAACCGGCACGCGGGCCGCGACGGCAACACCCAATGCTTCGAGAGCTACCTGCTGTCCCGCCACGCACTTCCTTTCGGCCTAAGCTGAAAAGCAACAGTAGCCGGTCGGATGGAGCTAAATGGACGGACCAGAAGAAAGTTCTCACGACTGGTTCGACTTAGCCCATGGATTTTCGGGCGACGAAGGAGCATGGGACCGGCTTCATGAGGCTCATGAGTCAGTCTTCGATCTCGATTTCGAGATCGAATGCGGCGGCGACAGACATATGGCGCAGATGACTCGGAGCGGCGTTCGGCTCAGCCACTCAGGTCTGGAGCTGGAGCAAGCACTGAACGCGCTTGGAGGCGCCGCGCCGGAATGTCTGAGAGTTCACCAAATAGTGGAATATGTCCGCAGGGGGGAGTGGGAGTCGAAACAGGACTGGACGTTCATGCTGTACTCGGACTCGGAGCTCCAAGCAATCGTCGCAAGTGCCTGGAGCAGTTCTCTTGGAACGGTTTCCTATCGGGTCAGCGGTGTTGACGATTCGGTTACGTTGCAAGATCTACAGCTTCTCCCAGAAGCGGCCAGGCGAAGGCTCGCGGTGACCATGGTTATGAATCTGATGGGAAACTCATCTCCGCTGTTCCGCGACCGCGCTGCTCGAGTGTGCCTGCGGCTCTTAGATCCAGATTTCCAACGTGACCCCACCTTCGAGTCCGCCTTATCGATCGTTCGCGCAATGATCATCGAAGAGCGCCCCCAGTCGTGAGCCGAAGCCCCCGCCTCGCGCTCCCGTATACTTTTTTCGTCTGACGGCAGGGAGGAAAAGTCTTTCTTGGCTAAGGCCCTGGTTTTGAATGCGACTTACCAGCCGCTGTGCATTGTTCCGGTTCGGCGGGCGGTGAACCTCGTCCTTCGGGCCAAAGCCGAGATCATGGAACAGGTTGACGGCGAGTTCTTCCGCTCCGAGAAGCTGGCCATCCCGGTCCCCGCAGTCGTCAAGCTGAACTACTTCGTCAAGGTTCCCCACCGCGTGCGGGCCACTCTTTCTAAGAAGGCCGTCTTCCTGCGCGACGACTTCCAGTGTCAGTACTGCGGCTCTCCGGCGGAGAACGTCGACCACATCACGCCGAGGTCGAAGGGTGGATCGCACACCTGGGACAACGTCGTTGCCTCGTGCAAGCCGTGCAACTCGCGCAAGGAGAATCGGTTTCCCCACGAGGTGGGCCTGACGTTGAGACGCAAGCCGGGCACGCCAAGAGACTCGCTGTTTCTTATCTTGTCCGGGGGAAAGCTTCACCCGACCTGGGAGCCGTACCTGCTGCCCGCGGGGTAGAGCCCGGAGCTTCTCCCTGATCACGACGGCCGCGCTGCGGCCGTTTTTCTTTTGGACGTCCTCAGCCATAGCCGCGCCTGGCTCGATCGAATTACATGTTTGTAATTTCCGTTTTAACCAAATTCTGGGCCGACTTTCATTGACTGGTGGTGTCTAGGTGGCGTACTGTGGGGCGCAGTGGGGGAAGGAGCCGAAGACATAGTCCGCAAGGACCGACCAAAAACCTTCTGTTCCGACCCCGCAAAGAGCTGCACGGGAGATTCAAAAGGAGCGCACGGTGCTACTGGGGACTTTCTTTCATTCCCTCGACGCGAAGGGTCGCGTCTTCCTCCCCGCGAAGTGGAGGCAGGAGCTTTCCGACGAGGTAATCGTCACCCGGGGGCAGGAGAAGTGCCTGTTCGTCATCACATCTGGACGCTTCGGAGAGATCGCCGAGCAGATGGCCGGCATGTCCGAGACCAAGAAGGACATGAGGGAGTACGGCCGCATGTTCTACGGCGCCGCCTCGGAGGAGCAGGTCGACCGACAGGGCCGGATGAATGTTCCGGCCCCCCTGCGCGAGTACGCGGGCCTTTCCAAGGAGGTCGTTCTGGTCGGCGCGGGGAAGCGGGTGGAGATCTGGGACAGGGGGGCCTGGCAGCAGCACCTTTCACAAATCGAAGGTCAGTACGAAGAGATCACCGAGAGGCTAGAGGTCTAGGAGGAAAGTTATGCAAGAAGCTGCATATGTCAATCAGCCCAAGCAGACGTTGGTAAGAGAGGTGCACGACAGTCTGGTGCTCCTGTTCCTCGCGGGCTTCATCCTCACCTGCTACCTGGGGATCGCCCTGCTGCTGGTAGAGGCGGTCAGGTGAAGCGGCCATGGATTCCAAGGGCGAGGACAGGGGCTTTGCGCACATCCCCGTCCTCGTTGATGAGGTCGTCGCACATATCGAGCAGGCTCTCCGCCGGCCCGGCCTGGTGGTCGACTGCACGCTGGGGGGTGGAGGCCACGCCGAGGCCGTCCTCACGGCATTCGACCAGGCTCACGTCCTTGGCATTGACCGAGACCAACAAGCGCTGGAGGCGGCATCCAGAAGGCTGGAAGGTTTTGGAAACCGATTCCGCGCGGCAAGAGGCAACTTCGCGCAAATGCGGTCTCTGATCGATGAAAAGGATCTTGGTGAGGTGGCGGGCGTGGTCTACGACCTTGGGGTTTCCTCCCCTCAACTCGACTTCCCTGAGCGGGGGTTTGGGTATCGCAGCGACGCTCCTTTGGATATGCGCATGGACAGGTCGGGCACTCATCCAGCGGAAGATGTCGTGAATAACTATTCACAAACCGAGTTGAAGACCATCATTTCCTCGTACGGGGAGGAGCGGTTCGCGGGCAGAATCGCATCGGCAATCGTAAGGCGAAGAGAATCGGCCCCCCTCAAGAGCACGAAAGACCTTGCGGAGGTCGTGCGTGGCGCGATCCCAGCAGCCACCAGGCGCACCGGCCCCCATCCGGCCCGAAGGACGTTCCAGGCCATAAGGATCGAGGTCAACGACGAGCTGGGTTCACTCGAGCGGTCATTGGACGAGGCCGTCTCGATGCTGAGGCCGGGAGGACGCCTGGCTTGCATCAGCTACCACTCGCTGGAGGACCGGATCGTGAAGCGGCGGTTCGTCGCGGGGGCGAAAGGCTGCGTTTGCCCGCCCGAGATCCCCGTTTGCGCCTGTGGCAGGGGAGCGGAGCTGCGGATCGTGACCAAAAAGCCGGTCACGCCTTCTCCTGAGGAGCGTGCAGCCAACCTGCGCTCGGACAGCGCCAAGCTTCGTGTGGCGGAAAAGCTCGAGGTCGGCTCCGGTGGCTAGGCGAGCGTCTGCCCTTCAGCAGCCACGGCCATCCCGGCCGTCTTCGTCTCCCGCGCGGAAAAGTCTCGCGCCTCCGGCGCGGAAAAATCTCGGGCAGCCGGCCAGGAAGCGGCATCTCAGGGTTGTCCCTTCACCTTCGATCCCCGCCACCAGACAGGGCAAGTCAAATAAAACGGCAGCGTCGAACGGAAAGCGGGCCGAGGCACACCCGAAGGCGGCATCTCACCTGCTCAAGTGGACGGCGTGCTGGGCCCTCGTGGCAGCGTTCGTCTTCGGCCTTGTTCTCTTGAACGTGTTCGTCGCACAGGGGTCCTTCCAGCTTGCCGAGCTTCGAGAGCAGGTGGCGGATCAGGAACGCCAGTACCGCCAGATGCGCTACGAGGTCGCTAAGTCCGAGTCGCCCGAAAGAGTTGCAGAGATGGCAAGCCGGCTTGGCCTGGTCGTCCCTGCGGAGCAGGAGTACATCCTCGGAAGGCCCCGAACGCTCGTGCCCGAAACCGGCGAGCCCGAGGAGCCGGCCGACGCAAACATGAAGGCTTTGCTAGAGGGGCCATGAGCACCGCGACCTTGGGGGCCGGATCGCGGCTCATAGGCGGGCGTGTCTCGGGCCGCCGGGTCAGCAGGCTGAACAGGCCGAGCTTCCGGCTGATGCTGATGCTGATCTTGCTGGCAACGGGCCTCGTGGCAATCAGCGCACGGATGGTTTTCATCCAGGTGGTCTCGGCAGATCGCTTCACGAGCCTGGCTGCGGAGCAGCGTGAGCGCAGGATCGACCTGGCCCCCCAGCGCGGAGCAATCCTCGACCGGGCGGGCAACGAGCTTGCGATCTCGCTCGATCACAACACCGTTATTGCCAACCCAAGACAGGTCCCGGACAAACCCGCAGCGGCAGCCGCTCTAGCGCCCCTGCTTGGAGCCAGCGCCGCCGAGATCGAGCAGAAACTAAATACCGATAGAGGCTTTGTTTACGTAGCTAGAAAAGTCGGCACAGATGTTGGAGCTCAGGTTGCCTCGTTGAACATCCCGGGCGTGAGCCTTGTCGACGAGTCGAAGCGCTTTTACCCTTCGGGCAGTCTCGCCGCGCACATAGTGGGTTTTGTCGGCCTGGATAACGAAGGGCTTGGGGGCCTCGAGAGCGCCCACGACGGCCTTCTGACCGGAAAGCCGGGCTTCGTCTTCATGGAGCGAGACCCGAAAGGGCGCGCCATTGCCGCAGGCAAGTTCATCGAGAGGCCCCCGGCCCCCGGACACGACATCGTGCTTGCCATCGACAGAGAGATTCAGTACGCGGCCGAGGCTGCGCTCGCCAAGGGGATAAAGGACTACGGCGCCAAGGCCGGGACCGTCATCGTGATGAATCCCGAGAACGGCGACATCCTGGCGATTGCCAACCAGCCGACCTTCGACCCGAACAGTTTCGCCGAGTTCAAGAGCGATCAGCGCCGCAATCGGGCCCTCGTCGATGTGTACGAACCGGGATCTGCAAACAAAGTCATAACTGCAGCAGCCGCTCTGGAGGCGGGGGTAGTGGGGCCCAGCACGATGATGAAGGTTCCCGATAACTACCGAATTGCGGACAAGGTCTTCCACGACTCCCACCCGCACCCCGTCCTCAACCTTTCTTTCGCCGAGGTCATCCAGCAATCGTCGAACATCGGAACTATCAAGGTGGGTCTCAAGCTGGGAAAAGAGCGCCTGTACGAATACATGGAAAAGTTCGGTTACGGCAAACCGACCGGACTCGACTTTCCCGGCGAGAGCGGAGGCATCCTCCCGAAGACTGACAAGTGGTGGGACACCTCGATGGGAACCATTCCAATCGGGCAGGGAGTCGCCGTCACGCCGATGCAGATCATGGGAGTTTTTGCGACGGTTGCCAACGACGGCCTCGCGGTGCAGCCGCAGCTCGTCAAAGGTGTTATCGACGAAGAGGGCAAACGCAAACCGGCGGGGACTCCGGCCTCACGCAAGGTCATCGAGCCGGAGACGGCCCGAACTCTCACCGAGATCCTCGTCGGGGTCACCGAGTCCAAGAACGGGACCGGCAAGGCTGCAGCAGTTCCCGGCTACAAAGTGGCTGGCAAGACGGGAACGGCACAAAAGCCAAATCCCAAAGGCGGCTACGAGGGCTACATCGGCTCGTTTATCGGCTACGCGCCGGCCGAGGACGCCAAGCTCGTCGTCGGGGTGATGCTCGACGACCCCACTCCCATTTGGGGGGGCGTCAGCGCGGCCCCCGTATTCAAAGAAGTCATGCAGTTCTCGCTCAGGCACCTCGGGATCGGCCCGGGGTCGGTCCTTCCCCCAGAAGGAGCACCCCTCCCGGCCCCGGACCGTTCCGGAGGTGCCGCGCCTGATCCATCCAAGGGAGCGCCGGTCAACCCCGGTACGGCCGACTGACTTTGGGGCGCGCGGTCCAGGCACCATGCGCGATGCTGGCCCAAATGAATCTGGAAACGGTGTGCGACCTCCTCGGGGCTCCATGCCCAGATCGGGCAGAGGCGTTGGAGCTCACTTCGATCGCGTATGACTCGAGACGCGCCGGTGCGAACAGCCTGTTCTTTGCGACGACCGGGCGCGTGAGCGACGGCCATGATCACGCGGCGGAGGCGGTTGTGAACGGAGCGGCCGCGATCGTGGCCGAGCGTTCATGCGGGACATCGGTGCCCGAAGTCATCGTTCCCGACGCCCGAATGGCTATGACCGGCATCGCATCGGCTTTTTATGGTCATCCGACACACAAGCTGACCCTTGCCGGAATCACCGGCACCAAGGGAAAGACGACCACGTCCTTCATGCTCGAGTCGATCTTTCGCACCGCGGGGAAGACGACCGGGCTCATTGGAACCGTCGAAACGCGAATTGCGGGTCAGGTTTCACCGGGAGTTCGCACCACTCCGGAAGCGCCCGAGCTGCAGCAGGCTTTTGCGCGCATGGTCGAAGCGGGCGTCACGCACTGCGTGATCGAAGCAACCTCCATCGGCCTGCACCAGGGGCGCCTTCAGGGAACGGAGTTCGACGTGGTTGCCTTTACAAACATGGGACGTGACCACCTCGAGGAATACCACGGGACCATGGAGGACTACTTCCTTGCGAAGAAGCTGCTCTTCACTCGAGGCTCGGTGAAGAAGGCAAAGGCAGTGATCAACATCGACGATCCGTACGGCAAGCGGATAGCGGAGCAGACTGACCTCGAGGTGATCGCCTGCGGTACGGGTTCCGGCGCCGAGGTACGGGCAGAGCGCATTGAACTTCACCCAGACGGTTCCACGTTCACGGCTGCCGGACTCAATGGTGATCCTTCGATCAGAGTCGGCATGCCAGGGCGGTTCAACGTGATGAACGCTCTCATCTCTGCCGGCGTCGCGGTTCAGATGGGCATCGCTCCGGGTGATGTGGCTGGCGGCATCGAGGGACTGAAGGGAGTACCGGGCAGGTTCGAGACGGTAGATGCGGGCCAGTCGTTTTCCGTGATCGTCGATTACGCGCACACCCCTGAGAGTCTCGAGAACGTCTTGCTTGCGGCCAGGGGCCTTAGGGCCGGACGACTGATCTGTGTGTTCGGCTGCGGGGGAGACCGCGACACGTCGAAGCGTGCACTGATGGGGTTTGCTGCTGGTGAGGCTGCCGACCTTGTGATCGCAACCTCCGACAACCCGCGCTCGGAGGATCCCGCGGCGATCCTCGAGCAGATCAGGGAGGGACTCGAAAAGACCGCCCCGCCGGAGGGTTATCGCGTGATTGCAGATCGCAGAGAAGCGATTGCAGCGGCGGTCGGATCGGCCAAAAGCGGCGACGTCGTTGTCATTGCAGGGAAGGGACACGAAACCGGGCAGGAGATCAACGGCGTTGTTTATCCGTTCGACGACCGAACCGTTGCCAGGCAGGTGATCAAAGCATCATGAAGATGGCATTGAAGGAAGCGGCCCTTGTGATGAACGGAACATGGCAGGACGCGGCGCCCTCGGGAACGGCAAGCGGGGCGTCTATCGACTCTCGCGAGGTCGCCCCGGGCGACCTGTTCTTTGCAATCAAAGGTGAAAGCCAGGACGGGCACCAGTTTGTCAGGGAGGCCGTCGGCAAGGGGGCCGCGGCTGCGGTGTGCTCCCGCCCGGTTGAAGGCGCGGGTGAAGGCGTGATCCTTGTTGACGATACGTCGCGCGCGCTCGAGCAGCTCGCCGGGTTTCACAGAGACGCGATCGATCCGATTGTCGTGGGGATCACCGGCTCGGCGGGCAAGACCAGCACGAAGGATTTGGTTGCGGCGGTTGCCAGGATGAAGTACTCGACCGTTGCTGCAGACCGCTCTTACAACAGCGAAACCGGAGTTCCGTTGACCATCCTCAAGTGTGGGGTGGGGACCGAGGTGCTTGTTTGCGAGCTCGGCTCACGAGGAATCGGACACATACGGCACCTCTGCGAGTACGTACGTCCGCAGGTTGGCATCGTGACGAACGTTGGGAAGGCCCACCTCGAGCAGTTCGGGGGGCTCGAAGATGTTGCGAAGGGCAAAACCGAGCTTGTCGAGGCCCTCCCCGAAGGAGGGTCCGCCGTCCTGAATGCGGATGATCCCCTCGTCGTGGCAATGGCCGGTGAAACTGGCGCGCAGGTTCGGACCTTCGGGACGGCCACACTCGCGTGGGTAAAGGGCAACAGGCTCACAGTCGATCCGATGGGGCGTCCGGCGTTCCGAATCACCTGTCAGGGCAGCAGCGTGTCGGTATCGCTCAACTCGAGCGGCAAGCACCAGATGCACAACGCGCTTGCGGCTGCAGCGGCCGGCATCATTCTCGGCCTCAGTCTGGACGAGATTGCCGAGGGCTTGCAAAAGGCGGCCCCAACGCGCTGGAGAATGGAGGTCACCACCTCGGCCGGAGTGGTCTTGATCAACGACGCTTACAACTCAAACCCAACGTCGCTGAGGGGCGCGCTCGATACGGCCGCAGGGGTAGCGGCAGGAAAGAAGCTCATCGTTGTGCTCGGTTACATGGCCGAGCTGGGAGAGGTAGAGCAAGAGGAGCAGCTGAATGCAGGGCGGCTGGCAGCATCGGTCGCCTCGCGCTTAATCGTCGTCGGGCCTAGAGCCAGGGCGATAGCAGATGGAGCCACGCAAGCGGGGCTGGCAGACGTCGCGGTCGTCAACGACTCTGCAGAGGCGTTGAATGCTTTGAGCGAGGTGCGTGAAGGCGATGTCGTCCTGGTGAAGGGATCGCGGATAGCGGGACTCGAGTCTGTTGTGCCGGCCCTTGCGGAAAGGCTGTCCACGAAGTGATCAACATCCTGCTCGCGGCAACCATCTCGCTGTTTCTCGTCCTCCTGGGTACGCCGCTCGCCATCCGATTTTTGAGGCAGCGAAATCTTGGCCAGTACATAAGAGAGGACGGTCCTGAGGCCCACTTCGCAAAACAGGGGACTCCGACGATGGGGGGCCTTGTGATCATCGGGGGCGCCATTGCCGGATACCTGCTTGCCCACATTCGGCCTCAGGAGATCTTCGCTCCCAGCGCCCGTCCGATATTCCTCATGCCGAACTCGAGTGGCCTGATATCGATTGCGACTATCTGCGCCATGGCTTCGCTCGGATTTGTCGATGACTTTTTGAAGGTGAGCAAACGCCGGTCTCTCGGCCTGAACAAGAGCGCAAAGCTCCTTGGTCAGCTCGCCATAGCCATCGGGTTTGCCTGGGCCGCAACGCTTTTCGATACCCAGGCTGAAACGCAGATCTCATTCGTTCGCCCCCTTGGCATCTCCCTCGATTTCGACCTCAACGTGCTGTTCGTGGCATGGGTGTTCCTGATCTTCGCCTCCGCCTCGAACGGAGTGAACCTCGCCGACGGACTCGACGGACTTGCGTGCGGATCGGGTGCAATGGTGATGGGTGCTTATGTGGTAATCGCATTCTGGCAAGTGCGTCACCTCTGTCCGGCCGTTACAGGAGGGTGCTATGACGCCCCTCACTCCCTCGACATCGCCATGGTTGCTGCAAGCATGCTCGGTGCGGCGGCGGGTTTCCTTTGGTGGAACGCGGCACCCGCAAAGATCTTCATGGGCGATACGGGATCGCTTGCCATTGGGGGGGCGATGGCCTCGCTGGCGATGATGACCAACACCCAGCTTCTGCTGATCGTCCTCGGTGGGTTGTACGTGGTCGAAGTGACGTCCGTAGTTATGCAGGTTGTCTCATTCCGGTTGTTCAAGAGGCGCATGTTCTTGATGGCCCCCATTCATCATCACTTCGAGCTGCGGGGCTGGCCGGAATTCACCGTCATTGTTCGCTTCTGGATCCTCAGCGCGCTATCGATCGCGTTTGCCCTCGGCCTCTTCTACTACGACTTCATCAGGCTCGGAGGAGCCGACTGATGGCGAATCTCGAGGGCGTTCGCAAAGCCGTCGTCCTTGGTCTTGGCAAGGTGACGGGGGCGGCTGCTGCAAGAGCGCTGCTTGCGGAAGGCGTCGAGGTCCGCGTCACCGAAGCCGAGGGCAGTGAAGACGCACTTGCGCAGGCCGAGGTCCTGCGCAGCGAGGGGGCCACCGTGGAGTTCGGTGAGCCCGCCGCCGCGCTGCCCTTCTGGGCGGACCTTGTTGTCCCGAGCCCGGGAGTGCCGCCCGGACATCCTTTGATCAAGGCGGCTCTGGAGCGCGAGGTTAGGGTCTGGAGCGAGATAGAGCTGGGTTACCGGTTCCTGAGCGGCCCGCTTGTGGCCATCACGGGGACGAACGGCAAGACGACAACGACGACTCTTTGCAGGACAATGCTCGAGGCCTCGGGGATAGAGGCAGTCGCTGCAGGCAACATCGGACGGCCTTTTGTCGAGGCCGCGCGCGAGTCCGGCGACAAGACAATCGTCTGCGAGGTTTCCAGCGCGCAACTCTTTTTTGTCGGCCGGTTTCGGCCGCAGGTGGCTGTGATCCTGAACATTGCAGACGATCACTACGACTGGCATGAAGGCTTCGATGACTATGCGAAAGCCAAGGCTCGGATCACGGAAAAGCAAACGTCGGAGGACCTCCTGATAGTCAGGGCCGGCGATCCTGCCTGTTTAGCTATCGCGTCTGGATCACAAGCCCGCATCTCAGCCTTTGGTGCCTCCACGCCGCAGGAGGTAAGAAACGATGTGCAGGCAGCGCTCAACCGCGAGATTGAATCGGCGGGCGGATGCAACGAAATCGCTCTTTCTCTACTCTTCGGTGAGCTCGAGGAGCAGCTGATTCGAACTTCGGAGATCCGCGTCCGCGGCACCCACAACACGGAAAATGTGCTGGCCGCTGCCCTTGCCGCATCTGCGATTGGGGGAGTGGTGGCTGAGATTGGCCGAGCGGTGAAGAACTTCATCGGGCTGCCTCATCGCATGCAGCTTGTTCAGAAGAAGGAGGGAATCACCTGGATCAACGACTCGAAGGCCACAAACCCCGATGCGACGCTCCGGGCACTGGAAGGAATGGAACGCGTGGTCCTAATAGTGGGAGGAAGGTCCAAGGGTCTGGATCTTTCGCTCCTCGCTCGCACCAAGGAGCAGATCAAGGGTCTCGTCGTTATGGGTGAGGCCGCCGACGAGCTGCAAAGGATTTTTGCGGGTGTTCCGATAGTTGAAGCGCGGGACGTGGAATCGGCCGCCGCCAAGGCACGCGAGATGGCGGTCGCGGGAGACACGATCATGCTTTCGCCAGCCTGCTCGAGCCTTGACCAGTACGACGATTACGCCGACCGCGGTGACCGGTTCATAAAAGCAGCAAAGGCTCGGGCATGAGCGCGAGATCTGAGGCGCTTGTGAGCGCGAGATCTGAGGCGCGCTTGTGAGCGCGACACCTGGAGGCGCGCTTGTGAGCGCGACGGCCCCCCGCAGGCTGGGACGGGCCAACGTCCTTCTACTCGCGACCGCCGTCACGCTGACAGCGGTCGGGCTGGTGATGATCCTTTCCGCGTCATCCGTGGAGGCTTATCAGAGATACGGAAGCTCGTTCATGTTCTTCAACCGCCAGGTGATCGGTGCAGCGGCAGGGCTTGTGGCAATGATCGTCGCCTCGAGTGTGGACTACCGCAGGATTCGGAAGTTTGTTGCACCGATGCTTTTGGTTTCGGTTGGGCTTCTGGTGGCCGTGCTCATCCCCGGAATCGGTCAGACTCGGGGAGGGTCGAGCCGGTGGCTCGTTGCCGGCCCCTTCACTTTTCAGCCATCAGAGCTCGTGAAGCTCGCGCTCGTCATCTACGTGGCGCACTTGCTGGACCGCAAAGGTTCGAAGATTGCCGACTTCAAGGAGATGGCAGTGCCGCTCCTTCCTGTCACGGCTCTCGTATGCCTTCTGATCATCGCCCAGCCCGACCTCGGAACGATGATCGTGTGTGCCGGCATCGTCTTCGCAATGCTTTTCCTAGCCGGTGCGCGATGGAAGCACATTGCGGCGCTCGCGGCCGTCGGTTTGCTATCCGTGGCCGCTCTGGCCTTCAGCGAGGGTTACCGACGAGAGAGGGTCTTTTCCTTTTTGGACCCCTGGGCAGATCCGCTCGATACCGGCTACCAGAACATCCAGGGTCAGATCGCGCTTGGGAGCGGTGGCTGGCTTGGCGTCGGCCTGGGGGAAAGCAGACAGAAGTGGTCGTACATTCCAAACGCCCATACGGACTTCATCTTCGCGATTGTCGGAGAGGAGCTGGGGCTCGTCGGAACCATGTCGATCCTCTTGCTCTTTCTCTTCCTGCTCTACCTGGGCGCTCGAATCGCCAGGAAGGCGCCCGACAAGCTCGGTTTCCTGATCGGTGGGGGGGTGACGGCGTGGATTGGGATGCAGGCGCTTATCAACATGTCTGCGGTCGCAGGACTGGTTCCCATAACGGGCGTTCCGCTTCCGCTGATATCGTTCGGCGGCTCATCGCTCGTTTTCACGATGACCGGCATCGGCATACTGCTCTCGATCGCCCGCCGGGCGCGCAAATAGCTTAAGAAGTGCCCCGCACGGGCATCTCACAGATATGAGAGTTGTGATTGCGGGTGGCGGGACCACTGGCCATCTGTCGCCGGGGCTTGCACTGGCCGCCGAGCTTCAAGCGTCAGGTGACGCCGTGATGTTCATCGGTTCCGGAAACGGGCCGGAAGCGGAGGCCGTCCCGGCCCGCGGTTTCGACTTTGCCCCGATTGAAATCATCGGAAGAAGAAGAGGTCTGAGCCCGCGGAACATCCTGGCGCTGGCGAAGCTTGGACTGGCCACGCTGAAGGCTCGAAGAATCGTGCGTCGATTCAAGGGCGACGTCGTGGTCGGCACAGGTGGTTACGTCAGTCTCCCCGTGTGTTTTGCCGCACGTTCCCTTCGCATCCCGGTTGTATTGCATGAACAGAACTCCGTACCAGGGCTTGCCAACAGGGTTGCATCGCGCTTCGCGGCGGCGGTGGGGGTTTCGTTTCCCGGATCGGAGGAAGCCTTCGGGCCGATGGCGCGCCTCACCGGAAATCCGGTTACGCCCGAGATCGAGTCGATGGACCGGCAGGCGTTGAGGGCTGAAGCGGCGCTCCATTTCGAGCTCCACGCTTCGAACAAGACTCTGCTTGTCATGGGAGGAAGCCAGGGTGCCGCATCGTTGAACCAGGCGGCCGTGGGCGCCTACGACCTCCTGCGTGATGCCGGTTTGCAGATACTTCACCTCACAGGGCCCGCAAAGGTCGAAGCAGTGCTCGAGGAGATCGGGAGGGTCAGGGTGGAGGGCGACCCCCCTTTCTACAGAGCCGTGGGTTATACCGACCGAATGGACCTGGCCTACTCGCTGTGCGAGCTGGCAATCTGCCGGGCCGGCGCGTCCACGATCGCCGAGCTCGCTGCCGTGGGAATTCCGGGGGTCCTGGTCCCCTTGCCCGGATCCATCGACCAGGACCAGCTAAAGAACGCCCGTTACGCCCAAGAGCGCGGCGGGGCCCTCCTCCTGGAAGACGCCGATCTGACCGCGCAAAAGCTCTCCGAGGTAGCGAAAACGTTGATATTCGATTCAGACCGTCTGAGCCGGATGGCGTCAGGCATGAACGGCATCCATATAAAGGGGGCGGCGAAGCGGCTTGCGGAGCTGGTGCGGGGGACGGTGCTGTGATGCAAACCAGGGGCATGGATCCCTCCTGGCGGCGGATCCACCTGGTCGGCCTTGGTGGGGCGAGGATGACCGCGCTCGCGCGGGTCTTTGTGGCACTAGGGCTGCAGGTAAGTGGAAGTGACGCTGTCGAGTCTGCCGCTCTGGCTTCGATGAGACAGATCGGGGTCACCGCTTGGGAGGGTCACGATCCGGAGCACGTCAAGGGTGCTGATGTGGTGATTTGGTCCCCCGCGATAGCGCAGGACAACCCTGAACTAATGGCCGCTCCCGAAGTGGGGGCCGCGCTTATGCCCGGCGGGGAAGCCCTGGCCCGCGTGGTCTCGGGCAAGAGGGTCATAGCGGTGGGCGGCACCCACGGAAAGACCACCACTTCGGCGATGGTTGCCGCGGTTCTGGAGGCGGCCGGGACGGACCCGACCTGGCTGCTGGGCGCAGACCTTCGCGACGGCCGGCCGGGAGGACGCCTCGGCGGAGGAGACGTTGCTGTGGTCGAGGCGGACGAGGCCTACGGATCTTTTCTTTATCTGACCCCCGAGATATCGATTGTCACGTCGGTCGATGAGGACCACCTCGATTACTACGGGACCATGGGTGAGCTTGCGAATGCTTTCAAGAAGTTCGTCGATTCATCGGCCAAGACGGTCGTGTGCATAGAGAACGAGGGGGCCGCGGAGCTCGGCGGAGAACCGAGTGTTGTCACTTACGGCGTTAATGAAGGTGACTTTCACGCCTCGGATGTTCGAAGCGAGGCATGGAAGTCGAGCTTCCTTTTGCACCTTCCCGGTGGGGCAGAGTCCACGGTGGAGCTGCAGGCGGGCGGCCTGCACAACGTGCAGAACGCGATCGCAGCCGCGGCAGCTTGTTTCACATTCGGGCTCGCGATTGATGACGTGGCCAAGGGACTCGGGTCTTTCAAAGGAACGGCAAGGAGGTTCGAGTTCAAGGGAAAGGCGGGGCCGGCGGACGTCATCGACGACTACGCCCATCTGCCCGCCAAGGTCGAGGCCACTCTGCGCGCCTGTAGAACCGGGCCGTGGAAGAGGATCATTGCGGTATTCCAGCCCCATCTGTACAGCCGGACCAATGCGATGTGGGAGAGGCTTGGGAAGGCCCTAACAATCGCGGACATTGTTGTGGTGACCGATGTCTGTGGTGCCCGGGAGGCCCCCATACCTGGAGTGACCGGAAAGCTGGTTGCGGACGGTGTCTCGGAAAGCACCTCCTCCAGCAGGGTGGTCTACCTTCCGAGTCTCGACCAGGCGCGTGAGTATGTAATCCGGCAGCTGAGAGAAGGCGACCTTGTGATCACGCTGGGGGCCGGTGACATCACAACCCTTGCCGATGCTCTCGTCCGGGAGAACATTTGAGCCAGAGCCCGGCCGATGGGGCCGCCCTGGCGCTTGGCGGGCGTTTGAAGGGCGTTGTCTCGAGGGGCGTTTCGTTTTCGACTTTGACGACCTTCCGGCTCGGGGGCCCTGCCGCCGTTTTCGTCGTAGCGGAGCATCCGGATGACCTGGACCTTGTGGCGGAGGCCGCAAGCGGAGAAGGTGTCGACGTGCTTGTCCTGGGAAGGGGGAGCAACCTGCTGCTGTCCGACGAGGGCTTCCCCGGAATCGTCGTGAAGCTCGGCAGGTACTTCTCCCACATCGATGGCAGCGGCAGCTCGGTCACTGCCGGCGGGGGGTTGCCGTTTCCGCAAGCGGCCAACTGGGCGGCACGGCGAGGACTTGCCGGACTCGAGTTTGCGATCGCCATCCCCGGATCGGTGGGAGGTGCGGTAAAGATGAATGCCGGCGCTCATGGAAACGATATTGCGACCGTCCTCGACACGGCCCAGATCGTCTCGATCAATGGGGGTAATCGCGTAGAGGCGCGGCCCGGAGACCTGTCTATGAGCTACCGCCGTACGTCGCTCGGACCCGATCAGATCGTAGTGTCGGCGGTCTTCCGACTGGCAGAGTCCGACCGCCGGACGGTCACCGAACGAATGGAAGACTTTCGCCGGCATCGGGCTGAGACTCAGCCTCTCGAGGCCAACAACGCCGGATCGATGTTCAAGAACCCGCCGGGGGGCAGCGCGGGAAAGCTGATCGAGCAAGCGGGATTGAAGGGAGCCGCTCGCGGGGGCGTCGAGGTCTCTTCCAAGCACGGGAACTTTTTCACTGCGAGGGCGGGGGCCTCAGCGCAGGATGCCTACGATCTGATGGCAGCCGTGCAGAGAACAATCCGCGACGAGTTCGGAATCTCACTCGAGCCCGAGGTGAGGCTAGTCGGATCATTCGACGAGTCGAACGGTGTCGTCGAACGATGAAGCTCGTTCGTTTCATGATTGCGCTCGCTTTGCTTGGGGCGGCGGGTTACGGGTTGAAGACTGCTTGGGAGTCTCAGGCTCTGCATCTCGAGAAAGTCGAGGTCGTGGGTAACGCACGTGTAGAAGGAGCAACCCTTGTCACGGCCAGCGGGCTTCGTTCAGGCTCGCACCTTCTGAAGCTCTCCGTCGACTCTGTTTCCCAACGCGTCGGACGCATTCCGTGGGTATCGCACGCGCGCGTCGAGCGAATTCTCCCCTCGAAGATTCGTATCACCGTCACCGAGCGAAAGCCTTTTGTCGCGGTAGTGAGCGAGGGGAAGACATTCCTGGTCGCCTCCGATGCCACGGTGCTCGAGGAGAACGATGCGGAGATCCCACATGTAACCGACATGCCACTAACCGGAATCAACGCAGGAAGCCAAATCGAGCTGGCGGAGTTCCGTCACCTGACTCGAGTAGTCGAGGCCTTGCCCCAAGATTTGAGGGCCAAGGTAATGGTCGTCAAGGCACCATCGGTCGACCGAATCACCCTGGAGCTATCGACCGGACTGACGGTGATCTTCGGTGCCGCGGAGGAAATCGAGGACAAGATCCACGCGGTTCAGGCCCTCATCGCCAGGTACGAGGAAAGAGGGGCCAGCCTCGCGTCCATAGACGTAAGAGTCCCTTCGAGACCGGCCGTGAGGCCCCTCTAGGGGCGCTCGACGGGGAGAATTACATCGGGGGTGTTTCGGCCTACCTGTTGACCGATCGTGAAAACCCTGACTATATTGCTCAAGTAACGCTTTAGGTTGAACAGATTCAACCTAGGGTGGAGAGTTACACTTCCCCAACTCTGGAGGTACGAAAATGGCTGCATCCCCCAAGAACTATCTGGCAGTGATCAAAGTCGTTGGAATAGGCGGCGGCGGAGTGAACGCTGTTAATCGCATGATCGATGCGGGCCTGAAGGGCGTCGAATTCATTGCGATCAACACCGACGCACAGGCGCTGTTGATGTCGGACGCCGAGTCGAAGCTCGACATCGGATACGACATCACAAGAGGGCTCGGCGCCGGTGCCGACCCAGAGCTCGGACGGCAGGCCGCGGAAGCCAGCCGCAACGAGGTCGAGGCGATGCTCAAAGGTTCCGACATGGTGTTCATCACCGCCGGCAAAGGTGGCGGAACAGGAACCGGAGGAGCGCCGGTCGTTGCAGAA
The DNA here is from genome assembly GCA_035536315.1 of Actinomycetota bacterium. Lineage (GTDB taxonomy): Bacteria > Actinomycetota > CADDZG01 > JAHWKV01 > JAHWKV01 > DATLOJ01. The sequence goes on from DATLOJ010000039.1 coordinate 30,039, forward strand.
ATTGCGAAGAGCCTCGGCGCGTTGACGATTGCCGTTGTTACTCGCCCCTTCTCATTTGAAGGGCGGCGTCGCGCTCTGAATGCTGAAGAAGGAATCATGAGGCTCAAGGAGAAGGTCGACAGCCTCATCGTCATTCCAAACGACAGACTGCTTCAAGTTTGCGACGAGACCACTTCAGTGCTCGAGGCGTTTCGCATGGCAGACGATGTCTTGCTGCAAGGTGTCCAGGGCATCACCGACCTCATCACAACCCCCGGCCTCATCAACCTGGACTTCGCAGACGTCAAAGCAATTCTTACTAATGCCGGCTCTTCGCTAATGGGAATCGGTAATGCGCGTGGAGAAGAGCGAGCGGTTACGGCTGCGCAAAACGCAATCTCATCTCCTTTGCTCGAGGCATCGATCGATGGAGCCCGCGGGATCCTGATATCGGTTGCCGGGGGAAGCGACCTTGGACTTCAGGAGGTCAACCAGGCCGCCAACATCATTGCCCGGTCGGCCCATCAAGAGGCCAACATCATCTGGGGAACTGCTATCGACGACCAGCTTGGCGACGAGGTTCGTGTCACGGTCATCGCCGCAGGATTCGACCGCCAGGCGGAACCTGCAATTCCGGCCCCCTCTTACGTGCCGGAGATGGCGGAGGAAGACGAGCTAGAAGCCCCGCAGATCACTCACGTGTTCGATGTGGATGTCGAGGACGACGACCTCGATATCCCGCCGTTCCTCCGCAAGTCGTGAATTGAACAAAAGCGCTTCACGAGAGAGGGCCGGATCTCCGGCCCTCTCTTCTTTTGGAGAGCCCAGAGCGCGAGCCGACGATTCTTGGTAGACCGGGATGATGCTTGAGAAAGTGGAATCGAATGGTGTCGTGATGTATCGGCCATCAACGGACGCGCGGATGGCGTTCACGACTCGGATAGGGGGAGTGAGCAAGGGCCCGTTCATGTACCTGAACCTCGGCTACGGGCAGGGCGATGACGAGAAGAGCGTGGATCGAAATCGCGAGATCGTCTCTAGTGAGCTGGGAGTGGCAGCGGCATGGGCCGCGCCAAATCAGGTTCACGGCAGCACGGTCGTGGATGTCACCGGCGAGGAGGGGATCGACCGGTGCGAAGCCGATGCAGTAGTTGTCAGAAGAGCAGGTCTCTGCGCCGCTGTTGTGACCGCAGACTGCGTGCCGGTTCTCCTGAGATCCGAAGAGGGCGTGGCCGCGATCCACGCCGGATGGAGGGGCCTGTGCGCCGGAGTTGTGGCGAACGCGGTATCGGCTGCTGGCCGTAACGCCACGGTTGCTGTTGGACCAAGCATCGGGGTTTGTCACTACGAGGTCGGCCCCGAAGTACTGGAGAGCTTCAGCACAGCGCATCCAAACGCCCCCGACTTTTCGGAGGGCCGGAATGGAATGTTGTACTTCGATCTGCAAGGAGCGGTCATCTGGGCACTCGCCGTTTGCGGCGTCGAAGTCGTCCAGGAGGTTCCACCGTGCACCTTCTGCGAGGAAGATCTGTTCTCTCACCGCCGGGACGGTTTGACGGGGCGTCAGGCTGCCCTCGCCTGGATCTAATTCTTGAGATGAGAACGAGCAACGTAGCAATTGCGCTTGAGGAGGTGTCGGTACGTGTCTCCAGAGCTTGCGAGACGTCCGGCCGCAGCCCGTCGGAGGTTCAGATTGTTGCCGTATCGAAAGGCGTGGACACGGACAGGATCAGTGCTGCCCTGGCCGCCGGCCAGCGCGTGTTCGGCGAGAACAGGGTGCAGGAAGCGATTCAGAAAGCAGGCTTGATTCCAGAAGCGCAGTGGCACATGGTGGGGCGTATTCAAAGAAACAAAGTGAGGCAGGTCTTGCAGTTTGCCTCGGCGATTCACTCTCTAGATCGATCTGAGCTCGCCGACGAGATCGAAGCCAGAGCGACTCAGCCGATCGACTGCCTGGCCCAGGTCAATGTGTCGGGTGAGGCCTCGAAAGCCGGAATGGACCCAAGCGATGTGGTCGAGTTCGCCGGTCAATGTTCGGCCATGGCAAAGGTCAACCTGGTCGGGCTCATGACTGTTCCGCCGCCGACCGCCGACCCGGAGGGGTCAAGGCCCTTTTTTCGCCTGCTAAGAAACCTTCGCGACCTGGTCAGTCAAGAACTGGAATCACCGGGGATCCACCACCTATCGATGGGGATGAGCCAAGATTACGGAGTGGCAGTCGAGGAAGGAGCCACGTTACTGAGAATTGGTACCGCGATTTTCGGCCGTAGGGAAGAATAGGGGCGCAGCAAGACCAGAAAGGTTCGACTATGTGGAAGAAGGCCCTCGTGTATCTCGGACTCGTCGAAGAGGACGAGATCGAGGACGAGGTCGATCCCCTCGAGGAGCGGCCCCCGGAGAACCCTCCGACGATTCGGAAGATCTCGCCCGAGGAGCTTTCGAGCGTTTCGCGGGTTGGCGCACGCCCGCTCGGGCAGGTTCATGTGACCGCGCCCGCGTCGTCGAACGACGCGCAGGAGATCGGCGACAAGCTCAAGAGCTCGGTTCCGGTCATCATGAATTTGCAGGGAGTGGAGGACGACATCGTCCGCAGGTTTCTCACGGCGTTCGTAGCGGGAGTCGCTTATGCCATCGACGGCGAGGTCCAAAAGCTTGGCCCAAAGATGTATCTCGTGACCCCGGCCAACGTCGAGGTTTCCGCTGAGGACAGACAGCGCCTGCGGCGAGGGCTGTTCAACGAGTTCTAGTGGAGAAGCGACCTGCAGCTAATTCTGTGTCGACTCCTTCAGGCTTATTCATTCATTCTTTTCGCGCGGGTCATCGTGTCTCTGATTCCAATGTTCAGGCCGGACTGGCGGCCGCCGTCGTTTTTGATGCCGGTGTTGGATGTGGTGTACGCGCTGACCGAGCCGCCGTTGCAGCTACTACGAAGGGTCATACCGCAGCCAATGGGGATGCCGCTGGACCTTCCCTTTTTGGTTCTATTCCTCCTCGTGGGACAAGTCCTACCTCGGATAATCTGCGTTTGAGGGGGAGACGCCGATGGAACTGACGCCGAGAGACATTCAGCAAAAGCAGTTCAACGATGCTTTTCGCGGCTATAGCCACGAGGAGGTGGACGCCTTTCTCGACGAGGTCGCCGAGGCTTTTTCGAGGGTCTACCGGGAGAACCAAAACGCTCAGCTGAAGCTTCGCGAAACGGATAAGGAGCTTGGGCTCGCGAAGCAAACGGAGGGGATGCTGAAGCGCACTCTCTTGACTGCGCAGCAGACCGTAGACGAGACCATCGCAGAAGCCAGAACCCGAGCTGAGGAGATCGAGAGAGTCGCGAACGCCCGGGCCGCCGAGATCATGGCCGAGGCTCAGGCCCGCATCATGGAGCTAAGGGGCACGCTGGAAGGTTTGAAGAGGTACGAGCGCGACTACCGCGACCGACTACGCGCTTTTATGCAGAATCAACTCGAAGTTCTGAACGCACCCGTCACGCAGCCTGCCGAAATAGCTGCTCCTCCTCCCCCTGCCGGGGAGCCCGACTGGCCCCAGTCGGTGCAGGAGGCCCACTCAGAGGCTGAACCCGACCTTCGCCCAGCGCCGCTGCCACCGCGCCGCCAGCCGGAACCGGAACCGGCAACCACACCCAAGCCGGTCGCACAGGAATCGGCGCGAGCAGGTGAACCCCCACCCTCATTGCAATATGAGGACCTTCTTTCGCGGGGGGCTGTTCCTCCGGCCGAATCTCGAATTGAGGAAGAGGTTCCCGTCAAGAGCGATGCCGAGCTAGCGAACGGTTCTGCTCCGGTGGCGCCGCCCACGAGCGCGCCCGAACCGGCGCAGTTCGTGCCCATTCCGGGGGGAGCCGGCACACCAGCTGCGTCGCCCCAGGTCGCAGCTACCGAACACTTCTCCGTGCAGGCAGAGCCCGCGGCTGCGCCCGCCGAACACGTTGTCGAAGAAAACCGCCCCGCGCACCCAGAGCCGTCCCTGGTTTCCGAGGGAGTCCATGTCGAGGCCGGCCGAAGGCCGGACGTTGATGCCGGCCGAAGTCCGGACGTTGAGGGCGCCCGAAGGCCGGACGGTGAAGCCGGGCGCAAACCGGACAACTCCAAGGAGAGCACCGACGAGAAATCGATCAGTGAGCTGTTTTGGGGTGAGGACTAGCGCAATCGGTCGAGTGTTTGCCATGCCGTGATCTAACGGTAGACTGCAAGCGCTTCACCGAAATCAAATTCCTTTCCAACTCACATGATTAAAGGGGTGATACGGCATTGGTGACCATCTCGGTCGTCCTGGTCGTTATCGCGATCATCACCTTGGGTTTTGGGTGGCTGACCGGTAAAGACCCGATGATTTACACGTCTATCGGCGCGAGCGTGCTTGCAGGGCTCTTGCTGATCAAATCGGTTTTGGATGAGAGGAAGGCCAGGGCGGCAGCCGCTCTCGCCGGGACCTCGACACTCTCCGACCGCACCGACTACACCTCGTCGCTCGATGCAGAGCCCGTTACCTTCGAGGAGGAAAGCACCCAGCTGGCCGTGACTCCGATAGGCGGTTACGCCGACGACGAGGACGTCGAACCCTTCGAGGAGGAGGAAGAGCGCGTCCCTGCAACAGTTGCCGCGGGCGGGCGCTCGAGGGCGAAGAGC
>DATLOJ010000040.1:0-4664 GCA_035536315.1 Actinomycetota bacterium
TCATCGAGCGCTTTCTTAGTGCTTATGGCTCGGCGTGACCCCGCGGCGATGAGCTCCTCGATCCGCGTGCGGCGCACCGCCACGAGCGAAAACTCCGCCGCGACGAAGAAGCCGTTGGCTGCCACCAGGAGTAGCACAGCGAGCAGCTTCCAAAACGTCACGGGAGGCGCCCGGTACTGGGAGGGTCCATTCGCCGATAGCTTAGGCGACCGGCCCCCGGGAGCGCAGGACGACGGCGGCTCGGTCGCCCGCCTAGTATCAATGCATGTCTGGCCCATCGATGGACACGATCGTCAACCTCGCCAAGAGGCGCGGCTTCGTGTACCAATCTTCAGAGATTTACGGAGGCCTTCGCTCCTCCTGGGACTACGGCCCCCTGGGCGTGGAGCTCAAGGAGAACGTGAAGAGGGCCTGGTGGCGCACGATGGTCCAGCTGCGCGACGACGTCGTGGGAATCGACTCATCCGTGATTCTCAGCCCCAAGATCTGGCGCGCTTCGGGACATGTAGACGTATTCACCGATCCGCTCGTCGAATGCCTCAACTGCCACCACCGTTTCCGAGCCGACCACCTGAAAGGCAGCTGCCCGGACTGCGGTAACAAAGCCTTCACCGAGCCCAAGGACTTCAACCTGATGTTCGAGACCCACATGGGCCCGGTTCAGGACGAGAACTCGGCCGTCTGGCTCCGGCCCGAGACTGCACAGGGAATCTTCATCAACTTCAAGCAAGTGATGCAGACCCAGCGTCTAAAGCTCCCGTTCGGAATAGCGCAGCAGGGAAAGGCGTTCCGAAACGAGATCACTCCTGGGAACTTCATCTACCGCACCTACGAGTTCGAGCAGATGGAAATGGAGTACTTCGTCCGGCCCGGAACCGAGGACGAAGCCATGGACTACTGGGTGAATCAGCGGCTCCAGTGGTACACCGATCTGGGAATCAACAAGGAAAACCTTCGGTTGCGCGAACACGAAGCGGACGAGCTATCCCACTACTCCAAGCGCACGGTGGACATCGAGTACCTGTTCCCATGGGGGTGGGGCGAGCTGGAAGGAATCGCCAACCGGACCGAATTCGACCTCAAGAACCACCAGGAGAAATCGGGCGAGGACCTCACTTACTTCGATGCGGAGACCGAGGAGCGCTTTCTGCCCTACGTCGTCGAGCCGGCGGCAGGTGCCACGCGAGCGTTGCTTGCCTTTTTCATCGACGCGTACTCAGAGGAAGAGGCCCCCACAGCCTCCGGAAAGATGGAAAAGCGCGTTGTGCTGAAGCTCCACCCCTCGCTCGCTCCTTTCAAGGCCGCCGTCCTTCCACTATCGCGGCATGAGGATCTGGTCCCGCACGCGAAGGAAGTGGCGACGATGTTGAGACCCCATATGAGAGTCGACTACGACGATGCCGGATCGATCGGTAAGCGGTACCGAAGGCACGATGAGGTCGGTACGCCATTTGCAATCACATACGACTTCGACTCCATAAATGACCAATCGGTGACCGTGAGAGACCGAGACTCGATGGAGCAACAGCGAATCCCGATCGAGAAGTTATTGAAATACCTCAACGAAAGCGTCTTGGCGTATAGACCGACCCTCTGAAGAGTTCGACTCTGCGGAGCGAAACGGGAAGCCCTTTACCGGAGCGACCGTTTCTCGAGAACCCGGCCCTTTGCATCCAACGCCTCTAGCGTGACGGGCTTGTCCTCCCCTTTATAGAAGTGGACGAAGAAGCGGAGATCAGGAAAGGAGTTGTTGCTGATGCTCGAGAGGGTTTCGGTGCGGTCATTGCTGAAAGTGACTCTCACCCTTGCCACCTTGTTACTGGTGGTTACGTGGACGTGCGAACGGTGCTCCTCCGGCTTGTCGACCGTCCACCCGGATCCCCATCCGGTGGGTTGGTAGAAGTATTTGCTTCGGCGCATAGGCTCATGGCGGGAACCACAGGCGGCACCAGCTCCGCCCTTACTGATCGGACCATCGGGGGTATCGATGACCTCACCACTTTCGGTGCCAACACAAAGCTGTTCAGGGGCTTTCTCCCAAGCTAGAAGGCGCCACTCTTCCCCATCGAGGTCCCCTTTGGCCAGGAGGATCTTTTCGCCGACCTCGAATGACTTGCCTCTCTCGCCCGGTCCGGAAAAGACACGCGGCTCCTCGATCTGAATCTGATCTTCGAAGCCCCAAAGGGTCCAGACGCCGGAGGAAGACATCTGTCCGAAAGCGAGCATCTGAAACCTTCGTGGACGCCCCTCCTCATCGATCCATACACGGGCCGCCAGGTCTCCGCTTCCCGCACGGAACTCGAACTTTCGGGTAGGGACCCCGCGAATTCGCTCGCGTCCAGTTTCTTGCCACGAGGGACACCGCTCCAGCCATCCGGCGATCTCGTGGACGAAGTCGACATCACGCGAGCCGCCGCTGAGGCACCCCACTTCGCTTCGCTGCTGCCGCGGCCAGTTGTGCGGCCATCGACTCCACGCCGGTCCCTGTTTCAGGTAAGCACGATCTTCGACGATCAGCCACTCGCGTTCGAGCTCGTCGACATAGTGGAGACGGTCGGGTCCGTCTGCCCGGCCGGTTATGCGCCACGCCTGGCCCCCGACCTTGCCTTCGGCCTCGAACCGGAAGCTCACGTCTTCGCTAGACAGGACGTCGGCCGCTGCTTGAACCAACGTGGGACCTTCGCGAAGGACCAGGAAACTACCGGCTAACGAGACGGCGAGAGCGGCGGCCAGCGCAACCTTTATGACACCCATCCGCCTTTGTGGCGAAGGCGCTTGAAGCGCCCTCTGCTCAATCACCGGCCAGAGTTCCGGAGCTTCTACTGTGTCAAGTCTGCTAAGCCGCGTCTCAAGATCCATTGCTACCTCCAAGGATGTGGCGCAACCGCTTGCGCCCATTCGACAGATGCACTCTTACTGCAGGAGGCGTCGACCCGATGAGCCGGGCGACCTCCCGCACGCCGTACCCGGCATAGTGGTGGAGCACAACAGAAGCCCTTTGTTTGGCCGGAAGCTGCTTCAGAGCGCCTATCAGCTCCCAGTCCATCTCTTCTGCGTTCGCTGCTTCGGGAACTTCCACTAATTTTTGCGTGCGCATTCGCTTTAGTTCCCCGGCGGCGAGTCGAAAAGCCACCTTCCAGACCCAGGCCGAGGGGTCTTTGACGCTGTCTCCCCGCCTCAGCAATTGGGCGAAAGCCTCTGCCGCTGCGTCGCTGGCTACCTCTGCATTGGCGGAAAACGCGAGCAGGGCGCGCCACAGCCTGGGGCTCTCCTCGCGATAAACCTGCTCGATATGTAGCGTGGGTCGGCTCCTTTCGTGCAACTTCCACTCACTGTAAGGGGAGGAAATGACCCGAAAGGTTAAGAAAAGACTGATACGGGTTTCCAAAAACAGCCGTGGGGAGCGCAGGGTAAGGTTTCGATCAAATTCGGAGGATCCATTTATGGCGGCACACACACAAAAGACCAAGAAGAAGGCCCGAAAAGCACCGGCCCCCGCATCGCGCCCACGCAAGTTCGTCTTCGCCTTCGAAGAAGGCAACAGAGACAAGAAGGATCTGCTCGGCGGGAAGGGAGCCAACCTTGCCGAGATGACGAACCTCGGCCTCCCCGTTCCTCCCGGATTCACTGTTTCGACCGTGGCATGCCGTGAGTATCTGAAGACCGGGAAGATGCCGGACGGCCTCATGGACCAGGTCAAGGCCCATGTCGCAAAGCTTGAAGACAAGATGGGTAAGCGCTTCGGCGACCCAAAGAACCCGCTTCTCGTTTCCGTGCGCTCGGGGGCCAAGTTCTCGATGCCCGGCATGATGGACACGGTCCTCAACCTCGGGATGAACGACAAGGCCGTCAAGGGCTTGGCGGCTTCGGCCCGCAGCGAGCGCTTTGCTTACGACTCATACCGCCGATTCATCCAGATGTTCGGAAAGATCGTTATGGACATCCCCGCAGAGGAGTTCGAAGAGGCCCTCACCAAAGCGAAGAAAGACGCCAGAGTTCGCGCGGACACAGGTCTCAAGATCGACCAACTGAAAAAGCTGATCACCCGTTTCAAAGCGATCGTGCGAAAGCACACCGGGACGACATTCCCAGACGATCCGCTCGAGCAGCTGAGGATGTCGATTGAGGCTGTGTTCACCTCATGGAACGGCGAGCGGGCACAGATCTACCGGCGGCAGAACAAGATCTCCGATGACCTGGGCACCGCAGTCAATGTGCAGACGATTGTCTTCGGCAACATGGGCAACGATTCCGGCACCGGCGTCGCCTTCACTCGTGATGCCTCGACAGGTGTAAAGCAATATCTGGCCGAGTACCTCCCTAACGCGCAGGGCGAGGACGTGGTGTCCGGAGCAAGGACCCCGCTTCAGCTCGACGCGCTGAAAGACCGGGTTCCGAATGCCTACTCCAAGCTCGTCACGTACATGAACAAGCTGGAGAAGCACTACCGCGACATGTGCGACATCGAGTTCACAGTCGAGCAGGGAAAGCTATGGATGCTCCAGACGCGTATCGGCAAGCGGACTGCAGCCGCAGCCTTGAAGATCGCCGTCGATCTGCAGAAGGAAAGGATGATCACCAAGGAAGAGGCCGTCCTTCGAATCGACCCGGCATCACTCGACCAGCTGCTCCACCCGCAGTTCGACTCCAAAGCCAAGATCGAA
>DATLOJ010000041.1:0-3488 GCA_035536315.1 Actinomycetota bacterium
CCTCCTTTAAAGATCCTCTACTGCGTACCCGGCTGCGTACAGCTTCGCCTTGATGTCGCGCACGTGATCATGCCCTCCGGTCTCGACCTGAACCGCAATCTCGACTTCGAACAGGTGCCTCACGCTGGCTCCCTCTCTGTGGTGCTCCACGCCAACAACATTCCCGCCTTCTTCGGCCACGACACCCAGTAGGCGGTGCAAGCTACCCGGCGCGTCCTTCACCCTGGTGCGAAAGGCAAAGTAACGGCCTGCAGACCCCATCCCGAAGCGCAGAACCTTCAGCAAAAGCAGCGGATCGATATTGCCTCCGGATGCAACTACCACCGACGGCTTGGGAAGCACGGCCCTGCCGGTCAATACGACGGCGACTCCGGTCGCGCCACCCGGCTCGACCACCAGCTTTGCACGCTCGACCATCAGCAGAAGAGCCTCTGCGATCTCGTCGTCGGTGACGGTCACAATCTCGTCGACGAACTTCTTCACATGCTCCAGCGTGACTGCGCCAGACCTCTTCGCTGCCAGGGCGTCGGCAAAGGTCGAAACCTCATCGAGATCGACGGGCTCACCTTTCTCCAGGCCAAGGCTCACGTTGGCTGCTCCCATCGGCTCGACTCCGATCACAACGATGTCGGGCTTCAACGCCTTCGCGGCTGCGGCGATCCCGGAGATCAGGCCCCCGCCTCCTATCGGAACAACTATCGACGCCACATCCGGAAGCTGCTCGAGGATCTCGAGAGCAACGGTTCCCTGGCCCGCGATCACATCGGGATGGTCGAAGGGGTGCACCATTACTGCACCACTCTTCTTAGAGAATTCGACGGCGGCCGAGTAAGCCTCGTCGTAGACCCGCCCGGCCAGCACGGCGTCCGCGCCGTATCGCTTGGTGGCTGCAACCTTCGGTATCGATGCCCCCTCAGGCATGAAGACGGTCGACTTGACGCCGAGGGTCGTCGCCGCAAGCGCGACTCCCTGTGCGTGGTTGCCGGCGCTGGCCGCAACCACTCCGGCGGCCTTCTCCTGGTCCGAAAGACCGTGGATCATCGTGTACGCGCCGCGGATTTTGAACGACCCCGTGCGCTGCAGGTTCTCGCACTTCAGGTACACCGGCCCCCCGGATGCATCTGACAGAACTCTCGAATACTCGAGGGGTGTCTCAACCCAGACGCCTTTGGCAAGTTCACGCGCCGTTTGGATCTGCTCGATGCCTACTAGCTCACCCACGGAGCGATTGTTTCACTTGAATCGCCGCCACGCGGTTGAATCACCGTCCTGGCGGAATACTGCTTGGACATGAGATCAGTCCTTGCCAGAGCCGCAGTTGTCGTCCTCCTCGCCCTCGTCGTTGCTCCCGGCCAAACGGCCGGACCCGTAGCGGCCGCAGAGGCTCAGGAGCCTGGCGTGGTCCGGCTGACCGCCGGACCTGATTCCTCTATAGGAATCGATGGCGCCTTTCCCCCAAGGCCTGACGAGTGCGCTGCCAAGCAGCCCCGAAACCTTCACGCCGCTTACAGAGGAATCCTCGAAATCGGCAGGCGGGCAAACGGCAAGCTCTATCTCGTCGCAGAGCTCACATTCGCCGAATACTTGAGCGGGATCGCAGAGGTGCCGCGCTCGTGGCCACTCGAATCCCTGAAGGCGCAGGTCGTCGCTGCGCGCACTTACGCGATCAAGCATCTCAATCCCAGCGACGACACCGCTAAAGAGCTGCGATACGACCTCTGCGCGACCGACGCGTGCCAGGTATTCCGCGGCCTCAACGTAGAGAAGGGGGCCTGGGGAGAAGCGTGGGTGCGAGCTGTGACGGAGACGACCGGTGAGGTCCTTGAACACGATGGCAAGACCGCGAACACCTTCTACTTCTCGACGTCCAACGGCCAAACGTATTCGAACGTCGACGCGTTCGGAGGGACCGCGCTTCCTTACTTGAAGCCGGTCCAGGAAACCGACGACACAGCATCACCAGTTTCGAGTTGGAACGTCCGCATGCCCCTCGAGGATCTTGCGGCGACTTTGAAGAGAAGGGGCTTGTGGGAGGGGCCGATGGATTCGATCGAGCAGCGGGGGGGTTCCGTTCATCTAGCCGGAGGGGGAAGGACCGCCGAGCTCACCCTCGAGGATTTAAGGATCAAGTTGAACAACGAATCCGTGTGTCTCACACCAAAGCGCTACCCGACGAAGGGAGCGAACGGCCGCAACTACCCGCAGGTCATTCCATCGAAGTGGTATTCGGTGAAACAAGAGGGTCGCGAAGCTGTGTTCGACGGAAGAGGGTGGGGCCACGGCGTAGGAATGGTCCAGTGGGGCGCGTACGGAAAGGCCCAGCGCGGAATGTCACACGCAGACATCCTGGCCTTTTACTACGGGGGCCTCAGGCCGGTCGCGAAGCCGGAGCCCGACCGCATACGGGTCGCCCTCGCAACCAACCTCGACTCGATAGTTATAGAGCGCCGAGGAGATGTCCAGGTCTCCGGCGCGACTCTGCCCGAGGGACCCGTGAAGTTCATGGGCGGGGACCAGCTCAAGACGGAATCCGCGTCGCCGATCGCACCCCTGCTCAAGGTGAACAACCTCACAGTCACTTCAACAACGATGAACGCAGCACCGGGCGTGACGGGAACCGCTGCTGCCCTCGGCTTCGAGCTGTCGGATCCGGCAAGAGTCAGGGTGAAGTACGAGGGTCCCACGTCGGGGACCGGGCCGGAGGAGCCACGGGACCGCGGAGCAACGACTCTGAACTGGGACGACCCGGCGGTACCGGCCGGAACCTACAAACTGACGATCGAGGCAGCCGATGGTGTCGACAACGTGACATCCGAACCGGTCGAGGTTCAGGTTGAACGAACCGGTGTGGCGCCCCCGAAACTCACCGCCACGGCGCAGGCGGACGATGCCGGCCCATCTCCCGGCCCCCGCCTTGCCCTATTTGCGGCCCTCGCGCTTGCGGCGGCCGGAGGCGGCGCTTTCTGGGTTAAGAGAAATAGACGGAAGCGCGGCGCCCTGCCCTAGAGTCAAGCAATGCCTTTCTCGATGCCGCCGGACGCGCAGCTAGCAGGATTCACCCTTCGCACTAACGATCTCGAAGCCATGGCCGGGTGGTACGAGGAAGCACTCGGCTTTTCGAGCACACGCACCGACGAGGGGGCCAGGCTCTCTCTCGACGGCAGCCTGGTGACGATTGACCTTTTGAACGATCCCTCGGCGCCATCGCGGCCATATCCGTGCGTCGGGCTCTACCACTTCGCCCTTCTTCTTCCGAGCAGGCCCGCGCTTGGGGGAATACTCGAGCACCTGATAGAGAGGGAAACCGGGTTCGAAGGATTCGCAGACCACGGGGTCTCAGAGGCGATATATCTGCGCGACCCCGACTACAACGGGATCGAGCTTTACCGCGACCGGCCAAGAAACGAGTGGCCAAGGCTGGGAGACGGAACGCTGGCGATGATGAGCGACCCGCTGGATACCCGCGGGATCGTGAATGAATCGAACGG
>DATLOJ010000042.1:0-9869 GCA_035536315.1 Actinomycetota bacterium
CGAGCGGCCAAGAAGTCCAAGTCGGTGCTGGTCGACCTGTTTCCCGCCTCGCAGAAGCTCGCCGACAGGGGCCACTCGCTGATCTCACCAGACGGCTTTCATCCGTCGGAGGAGGGCTACGCGCTAATTGCGGATGTCTTCTGGGCTCGAATCAAGAGCGATTCGGTGATGGGTACAGCCGTTCTCCGCAAGGCCTCCTAACCTAAACGGCGGTCGTGCTCGATTTAGCTCGTTCGTAAAGAGCTTCCGGAGCGATGTCTGCTCCGTTCGGCCAGGAGAGGGAACCAGCCTCCAGTACGAATTGCTTGAAGAGCTCCTCTTCCTTGAGCCGCTCGAATACCGGACCATCGAGCCATCCTTCAAAGTCGATGGTTCCCTTCAATCCGTCACTAAAGGTCACATTGATGAGGAAAGGTCCCAAGTACTCGGCCTTCACAACTTTGGGTAAACCCGCCAAAAGGCCTCCTAGCCCATTCCAAAACTGATCGATTTTGCAACCATGGTCGCTTAGCGACCAAATTTACAAAATGAAGCCTTGTTCGCTAGCGGGAGTACACCATCACTATCCAGGGGTAGCTCAGGCGTTTCGCGGTGCGCGTAAACCCGTGGGCCCTTACGCTTTCATCTAGTTTTCTTGTGTCGTGCACGTAGGGGCGAAACTCGCTGTGTATCACTCTGCAGAATCCCCGAGTTGCCATATTGAAGATGCGGGCCGGCCAACTAGCGACTCCTTTGGAGTAAGGAACAACGAACCCCACGGCGTTCTTCGTGATCGGGACGGCCCGAGACAACATCTCCACGGCCCTGGGCGTACAACAGAGCACGCGGTCCATCACCAGCACGTCGGACTCGGGCAAAGGCTCGGTCAATGCATCGGCAAGGACGAACTCGGTTCGATCCGCAAGGCCCTGTTCCGCGCTGATCCTGCGCGCCTCTTCAAGTGATTTGCTTGAAAGATCGACGCCGGTAACTCGGGCAGCGCCGTCTCTGAGCACTGTTCTAGAAAGTTCGCCGACTCCGCATCCGATCTCGAGCACGGTCCGGCCCTCGATCCCCGCGCGGTGCAGCTCCTCCAGAAGAACCTTCGAGCTTTTCCACACCCCTTTGCGCCGCGCCCTCTTGGAACAACATCGCGACTGTTTGTCGAAGAAGTCTCCGACCGTCTTGGGCATCTACTTCACCAATCTCACAAGCGGCTATCCATAAGTGAATCATCCTAGATGTAGCCTTCGAATCGATGGGTGACTCTGTCTCGAGAAAGTACGAGGACATCTACCGTGAACGGGCCTGGGCTTACGGCGACAAGCCGGACCCAGATCTGATCAGAGCCCTGGTCAATGTGCCGCGCGACAAGGCCCTCGACCTTGGGGGAGGCCAGGGCCGTCACGCGCTGGCACTTTCTGCTCTCGGCTTCGACGTGACGTTGGTCGACAACGCGCCTACCGCGCTGCATCAGGCCTCCGAAGCCGCCGCCGATAAGGGTTTGCCGTTGCACACAGTCCAGGCGGAGCTTTCTGCTTACGAACCGCCCTCGGGGTTGCAGGTCTGCGTCGCAGCCCTGCTCTTTCACATCCCTTCGAAGAAGACGAGCCTTGCGATTGCAGGAAAGATTGGAGGGGCGCTCGCAAGGCAGGGGGTCTTTTATCTGTCAATGCCGGGCTACACGAAGGAGAGCGAAGCATTCGCTCACGAGCTGCTCGATGCGGCGGGATGCAAGAGCGAATGGGTGATGAAACACCTCGTGACCAAGAGCGAAAGGCCGCGGCTGCCGGTTCCGAGGCGCAACGAGACGAGGGCGCTTGGCATCAAGCCTTAAGGCAATCGTGCGCATCAATCAGGAAGTAGTCGATTGCCGCTTGTGCCCTCGCCTCGTTGCGTGGCGCGAAGAAGCCGCATTGAACCCGCCGGCCCGCTTCCGCGGCGAGGAGTACTGGGCCAGGCCCCTACCCGGCTTTGGCGATCACAACGCGCGGCTTTTGATCGTGGGGCTGGCCCCCGCCGCCCACGGCGGCAACAGAACCGGCCGGATCTTCACCGGCGACCGTTCAGGCGACTGGCTCTTCAGAGCGCTCCACAAGGCCGGGTTCGCGAACCAGCCCACGTCTGAGCACATCGGCGACGGCCTGGGGCTCGAAGACTGCTATATCGCAGCCGTCGTCAGGTGCGCCCCTCCGGCCAACAAGCCGCTTCCCACCGAGCGCGACACATGTATCCAGTACCTCGTACGTGAGATGGACGCGATGCAGAACCTGCAAGTCGTTGTCGCGCTCGGCTCCTTCGCGTGGGATGGAATTCTTCGGGCCCTGCGACTGAGCGGGCGGGCGGTTCCGGCCCCCAAACCGCGGTTCGGCCACCTGGCGAAAGTGGGGGCCGGAAATTTGACTCTCATCGGCTCCTACCATCCAAGCCAGCAGAACACTTTCACCGGAACCCTGACACAGCAAGCGTTCGATCAGGTCTTCGCAGGCGCGAAGGCTATGCTCACGAAGACTTCGAAAAGAAAAGAGGAACGATGACCAACGAAGAGATGATCAAGCTTCTTAACGGCGACATTCAGCATGAGATTCGTGCGGCGCTGACTTATCTTCAGCAGCACGCGACGGCCCCCGGTCTTCGTGGGCAAACACTCCGAGACATCCTGGCCCCCGAGATTCCTGGAGAGCTTCAGCACGCGATCCTGCTGGCGGACAAGGTCGTATCGCTCGGCGGGACGCCCGACCTTAGCGTCGGTCAAATCGAAAAGCACACAACGGTCAGAGAGATGATCCAGTACGACCTGGAGCTCGAGCAGGAAGCCATCAAGAACTACACCACCCGCGCTCAGCAAGCGGAGGAGCTGGGGGATCTTGGCTTAAAGGTTCACCTGGAAAATCTGGCCGCAGAGGAAGCCGACCACCGCGACATGCTGGCGCGCCTTATGCGCGACATAGAGGAGCTCTAGAGAGAGCCCGTTCTTCGAAGCACGTGTCCCGTTCCGACCAGCAAGACAAGAAGCGACGCGCCCATGGTTGACCATCCGCCCGGCTGTGACTTGTCCGCGCCGGATCCGGGAACATCGTTGGCCGTCGTTGCCGTTGCCCCCTTCGGTGGTTCGGCCGGTTCCTGGGTGATAGCAGGCGGCTCCCCGGGTGAGGGCAGCACCAGCGGTGGCGGAGGGTTGGGTGACGCAGGAGTTTGTGGGGTGGGCGACTGCTTCTGCTTGGGAGGCGTCGAAGGCGGGTTTTCAGCAGGCGGCGGCGCGCCTCCACGAGAAACACCAAGGGCGCCTGCCACGTCAAGAAGCCCGGCCCCGTATTCGTTGTCGCGTCCAGGTGCACCAAGGTCCTGGGCTGTCTCCAGGATCCGCGTCATGGCTGCCGAGTTGCTCATCCCTTTCGACATCAAAAGCGCGAATGTTCCGGCGACGAACGGAACAGACATCGAGGTGCCGGCGGCAGTCCCGTATCCGGACTGTCCCTGGTTCCAGTAAGTCGATGTGATGTCGAGTCCCGGCGCAACAAGGTCAAGGCCCGCTCCGTAGTTCGACTGGCTCCACCTGCGGTCGTTTGTATCCGTTGCGCCAACCACCAGAACACCAGGAGTCGTTGTGTCGTAAGCAGTTGTGCTTCGGCCCTCGTTTCCTGCTGCGGCCACAACGGCTGCGCCGCGCTGGGCGGCCTCTCGGATCTCGCGATCCACAGAGGGCGTGAAGATCTGCGTCAGCAAGCCGGAATCTGGGTCGCCCACAAAGCTCAGGTTCAGGACGAGCTTCATTCCTCGCCGTCCTGCTTCGTCGACCGACCATTGAATCGCTTCCGCCGCCATCTCAGGGTCGGCCTGTCCGTTTGCGTCGAAGACTCTGACCGGCATGATCGAAACGTCCGGCGCTACCGATGCGATGCCGACGCCATTGTTTGTCGCGGCTCCGGCCACCCCCGCCACAAGGGTTCCGTGCCCGTTCTCATCCATGGGACTCGAATCGTTTGCGATGAAGTCTCTGCCGGGAACGAGCTTCGAGCGAAGATCTGGATGGTTGAGGTCGACGCCGCTATCGATCACGGCAATCATCACGCCTCCGCCCCGGCTTGCTCCCCACGCCGGCTCGGCCCCCACTCGCTGAAGGCCCCAAAGCCGTGGGAAGAAAGGATCGTTGGTGGCCGCCATTGCAGGGCCTGTTGGAAGAAGAAGCATCGCGGCAAGCAGCCCCGCGAGAACTGCGGTGATGGCGCGCTTGGTTAGCTTAGTGTGCTGATTCATTGTCTCCATGGTACCCGTAGGTAATCGGCAACCTGAGCGCTCCGGTTGAACAATCCCTGCATATAAGCTCGAAGGCATGAAGCTCGGTTATGGACTGATCACCTGCCAGCGCCATCCAGCGGACTCCCGAACGTCAACAGAGCTGTATTCAGAGGCCATCCAGCTGGCCAAGGCCGCTGAGGATGCCGGCCTCGACTCCGTTTGGACCTCCGAGCATCACTTCTGGGATGACGAGTACATGCCGTCTCTACTCATCCTCTCGGCAGCGATAGCGGCGGCAACCGAGCGCATCCAGATAGGCACGGGAATTTTGCTCGCTCCGCTGTATCACCCCATCCGCCTCGCCGAGGATGCCGCGACCGTCGACCTAATCTCGAAGGGAAGGCTGATCCTTGGCCTGGGAATTGGCTGGAGGGCCGAGGAGTTCGACCGGCTGGGGATCCCCATGGAGGGGCTCGGTCGCAGACTGAGTGAGACGGTCCGCCTTCTTCGCAAGGCCTGGGGCCCCGGCGTTTTCACCTTCAAGGGCAAGGTGTTTGAGTTCGAAGCGACCAACGTGACGCCAAAGCCGGAAGGCAAGATCCCCATCTGGCTCGGCGGGTTTGTCGACAACGCTCTCAGGAGGGCGGGTCGGATAGCCGACGGCTACCTTGCGTCGGCCCCCGAGTTGTACGACATGCCACGGCGGCTGGACCTTGTCAGGGAAGGCCTTGCAATTCCAGGGCGCGACGAGAAGGAGTTCACAGTCGCCGTTCACAAGCCGGTTTGGATCTCGAACGACATGGAGAGCGAGCTGGAAAGGGCCCTCGAGCTGCAGCACAACATCCGTTGGAAGTACAACGACATGCGAACGACCTTCGGCCGGGACACTCAGGGGCCGCTGCCGGCCCCCCCGCCGCTGAACGAAGACACGCGAACACTGATGCGCCAGATGATGATCCTTGGGAGTCCTGACGAGGTAGCGAAATCGATCCAGTCGTTTCGGGACGTCGTCGGCGACAACCTGCACTTCGTAGCGCGCCTCTACACACCGGGCGTCCCCCTGGACGAGGCGCTGAGGCACATCGCGCTGCTGGGAGAGGTCAAGAAACTCCTCGCCTGACCTCCCGCCCTTTGCAACAAATACCTAACCCAATCTGGGGAATTCTCAGTGTCGGTACCGGGGTTTATCTTTCTGATCTGACGTCTCGTTGCCCACCACCCCCAAGGCGCGGCGCTACTTCCCCTTGAACGCCTGGGGGTTATGTGCGTGGTGGACTGAGACTTGGGTTGGTCTCTGTGCTGGTGGCTTTCGCCATGCTTTCGAACTTGCTGCCCGCTTTCTCAATTGTGTGCGAAGCATCACCCGCACTGCGATTCTCCGCACCGGTTAACGGACGCATCACAAAGAAGTTCGTGCCTCCCCTCGGGCCATACGGACCGGGCCATCGAGGGATCGATTTCGGCGTATCCATAGGGACTCTCGTTAGGGCCGCGGGGGACGGTGTCGTTACGTTCGCAGGACCGGTCGGGCGCGACGGTCTATTCATCACCCTCAGGCACGACCCTGCATTAGAGACAACCTATTCATTTCTTTCCGAGGTCTCCGTGCAGCGGGGGCAGCGAGTAACTCGGGGCAACGTTGTCGGAGTAAGCGGAGCAGGCCATCCCGGCGACGCGCCGTCACTTCACTTTGGAGCGCGCCTCAACGGTCAGTACATCGATCCCGAACTTCTGCTATTCGGCGATCCCAAGGACATCTCTGATGTTCTGGCACTGGCGCCGTTCCCAAACGAAAGCGGTGGCGGTGGCAGCGCCGGCAACGCCGGTGGATCGGGATCAATCGGCGGAGCGCGCGGGGGAGGAGTGTCTCCGGTGGCGTCAATCGCATCGGCGGCACTGGTGCCCTTCGAGAAAATAGGCGAGGTATTGATCGCCGCGCCGGGGGCCATAAAGAACTTCCTGCTTGGAATCGGTGGCTGGCTGAAGGAGCTTCCAGGCAAGATCGCGTCGGGAGCCGTCGCGGCATTCTCCGCTTTTCGTACCGGCCTGATTCGAGCGTTCAACGCCATCAAGTCTTTCGATCACTTGTTCATGAGTTTCATAAAGGCGACGAAGAGACTCGTTCTTTCTGTTTGGGCCCTCACGAAGCTGGCGCTCAACTCGATCGCAGGCTGGCTGAAGAGGCTGCCCAGGAACGCCGCTGCTTTCGCGCGGCTGATAGCTCAAAGGGTCCGGGAGGCGGCAGCCGCGCATTGGAAGTTGCTGAAGACCCTCTTCCGCGTCTCGGTTCAACTGGCGCGGCGTCTGCCTGGAGCAGTACGAAGGATTGCTATCGGACTGCTAACAACTGCGCAACAAACGGTTAAGACGATTGCAAGCGGAACGATGTCGCTTCTGCGTTCAGTGCTCGATGGAACAAGGGATATTGCGCGCATCTCCTGGACGGCTCTGAAGGCAGGGACGGCGAGATTGGTCGCAGCAGCAAAGACTTTTCTCTCGCGTGTGTGGGTCGGCGCTCGAAAGGGTGCAGTCGAAGCGTGGAATTTCGCAAAGAGCGTCGCCGTTGGCGGATGGAGACTAGCTAAGACCGTTCTATCGGCGGCCTGGCGTGTCGGTAAGTCGGTGGCGGTCAATGCATGGCGTGTAGGTAAGGCCACTGCCATCGCCATTGCAAAGCGAGTCTCCATCGGTCTGCGAGAAGTCTGGCGCGGAGCGCAGCTGGCTATTCAGGCCGTGGCCCAAATCGGACAGCAGATCCTCAGAGAATTGATAAAGGGCCTTCGGCAAGTCGCTGTTTTCTTCGCTCGAGCGACCCGGCCCCTGACGACATGGCTTGCTCGTGTCACAAACAGCGGGGGCCGGATCCTCAAAGCTCTGGGGGATCTGATTCAGCCGTTCGTCGTGACTCCCTTTGTCATCGCGCATGCCGCCGTCAAGCAGCTGAAGTGCGAAATCAAAGGAGGAGCGCAGGCACCTTTGCTTGGAGGGCCTTCCCCCTCCGGCCGGCGCAGGCCTCCGCGGCCTCCGAACGATCACATCGTTGTGGCGGTTGCGGGGATCGGTTCGAGCACTGAGTTGCGGAACGGTCAGGTCAAGGGAAACGCGTCGATGTACGAGTTTGACTTTGTAAGTCTCGGCTACGGGCGCGATCAAACCTACTTCTATTCATATAAGGGCCTCGCGAAAGGAAGCGGCGACGGAAAGTCGCGTATGCATGCTCCCTATGGAAAGAAGGACACCTACCAGCCGATCGAAGAGTCCGCCAGATTGCTGTCGCTGCAGATCGATGAGATAAGAAGACGAAACCCCGGCAAGAAGATCGACATCGTTGCCCACAGCCAGGGCGGAGTCGTGGCTCAGTACTACATAACAAGGATGTATCGAAAGCAGAAGACGGATGAGACGTTTCTGGGCAACTTCGTTTCGATCTCCTCACCGCATCTCGGCGCGGACAGCGCCAGGCTCGGTGCGGATATTCGGTCGACTTGGAACGGGCGATTGGTGGCGCCTGGGGTGGATCAGATCACGGACAGGTTTGGGCTTCCTCCACCGGGAGCGCCCTCCGCGATGCAACTGGCCGAGGATTCGTTGTTCATGAGGAGGCTCAACAGAGACTGGGACCCATCGAAGGTGAAGACGACAACGATCGCCGCCACATACGACTACGTCGTCACCTCGCCGCATACGCGCCTTCGCGGAGCGTCTCATTACACCGCCGACCTCAAGGGTATTCGGGCGGGCTTCAAATCTCATGGCTCGGTGGTCGATGCCCTCAGCACGAGACAGTTCATCTACAACACATTGAAAGGGACCCCATCCAAATGCACCGGCTTCTCCGATGTGATGGCCGACAAGGGGCCTGGTCAAGTGATCTCGGGCGTCCAGGACCTGATGCTTGGAACAAACAGCCTGGGGATGCTTCTTCCGGCGGTGCCGCCATGATCTCGAGAAGGGTTGCCGCAGCCGCCGTTTGCCTTCTGTTCATAGTCGCAATGGCCGGTTGGTCGGAGCACGATTGGCCGATGGCCGGAAAAGATTCCGGTCACTCCGGATCCATCGACTCCGGCCCCCGGGCTCCTTTGAAGCGCGCCTGGCTGGTGCAGGCCTGGGGGGCCGAGGGCAGCTTCACCACCTGGCCGGTGGTTTCGGAAGGAGTCGTCTACGCCTTGTCCGGCCCGGGGATGTTGGCAGTCGAAGCAGGAACGGGCAAAGAGTTGTGGCGACGGGAGGAGCCGGGGGAGGTGACCCAGGTGTCGCCTCTTGTAACCCCGACCGGAGTCCTTACTTTCCTTCCGTCCGGAGACGTAGTGTCGGTCAGCAAAACGAATGGCGCTGAGGTTTGGAGAACTACTCTCGACAGCGCAGCCGACATGTCGTCCGCTCTGCTCGAAGGAAGGGCTTACATCCCGGCGGAAAAGGCACGCGCGCTGTACAGCATCGACACAGCCGACGGGTCGGTCATCTGGAAGACGGCGCTCAGCGGTGGGCCGATAACCGTTCCTGCTGTCTCCGGTAACCACGTCGCTGTGACCACCCTCGACCTCGAGACGTCCACCAAGGAACTGGTTGTGCTCAATGCTGCAGACGGGTCAGAGATATGGAAGCGGAGCATCGGGATCTCCCACACGTCTCCGGCGATCATCGGGAGCCGGCTGATCATCGGCGACGAGCTCTTGGTCAGGTCTTTGGAATTGACGACCGGCAAGGAGCAGTGGAGCCGGCGCACAACCGGTAAGTACGAGCCGTGGGCTATTCCTGCGGCCTTCGATGGTGACGTCTTAATCGGCGACAGGCTCGGTCACATCTACCGGCTCGACGGGGAGGGCGGAGAGATCGAATGGACCTTCCAAGGGGTCGAGGGAACGTTCGGCCAGTCATCACCGGTCCTTGCCGGAGACACTTTGTTTGCAGGCACCGATGCCGGTGAGCTTTTGGCTCTCGACGCAAGAAGCGGAAAGCTTCTCTGGTCTGGGCGGGAGCGCGGCGCCGTCCTTGCAGGAGCAGCAGACGAGAAGCATTTCTACTTCGGCGTGAAGTTCGGCGATCAAGGTCTCTACGCGTACGGCCATGACCCCGAAGGCAAGCTCGCAAGTGCCGGTCAGTCGGATGAGGCGGGCCCCGGGGGCTCGCCGCTTGCAGCAGTTCTGGGTGGACTCGCGGTGTTCGGACTCGTTCTGTTAGTCGTGTTCCTGATCGGAAGGAGGGGGAAGCGTGAAGCAGTCTGATGGAAGTTCCAAGAGGGGAGTCAGGGGCGTCCTGGGGGATTCCTGGCGGTTGCACCTTCGCAAACCGATTCTGCTCGTCTTCGGCCCGCTTGCCGCCTTGCTTCTCTACAGCTTCGATTGGCTAACCGGTGGTGGTCAGCCGCTAGCCGGGGATATCGCACGGCTGTTTGCGTTTCCACCGCTGGACCGCTTTGCGGATCTCGGTGTGGCCGAGGGTGGATCGACAGGTTGGGCAATCGTTCCGGGGCTTCTCGCGCGCGTTCTCATATCGAGCCTGTTCATCTCCGCGGCTTTGGCGGTCCCACTGACCGCTAAGAAGCTTTTGCGCGTTGGCGCTGTTTACGTCGTGGCCTCCCTCTCCTGGCTGATCACTTATCTGATGAGCGTGGCGTACTTTGCCCAGCTAGAAGCGAGCACGCAGGGGAC
>DATLOJ010000043.1:0-10507 GCA_035536315.1 Actinomycetota bacterium
ACCGTCGCCCGGTGCCACCCCTGAGCCACCCCGCCGAGGGCCTCGTGGTCAACGAAGCGCAGGCGCGTTCCTTCAAAAAGTTCTTCCGGTGTTTCCACGCGACCCTTATAGGTGGGCGCGCCACGCTAGAGCAAATCGGGGCCACCGGCCCGCATCCTTCAGAACGAGTTTGCCCGCGGGACCAGCTTGCTAGATGATCCGCCGGACTATGCCGAGGGAGGGGACGCAGGTTGTCTGACGAGACTCCGCGCGACCCGGAAGAGACCCCGCCGAATCCCGTGGAAGCGTCCGGGACGCCTCCTGAGGAGGCCATCCCACCCCCGCCCGAGGAGCCTCCGGCGCCCGAGCCCATCCAGACACCGGGAACGACCGAGGTTGGTCAGACCGAGCCGCCCGTCGAAACTGCCGAGGCGATACCTCCAGCCGGAGAGCCTCCCAGAAGTGACCGCCTCTCCCTAAGACTCAAGGCCCTGATTCCGATTCTCATCGGCTTTATCTCGGTGAGCGGCGCGGTCGCCACCTGGCAGGTTTCTCGCCTCGGCAGCGCGGCGAGCGACGCCGACGACCAGGCGATCAGCGAAAGCATCACCGCTGCGAAGGACGACGCCAGGGCCGAGCTTCAGCTTCGCTCCGAACAGTCGGCTTACGCGCGATACCGCGGCGACGTTGCTGCAGCCGATTCGCTGAGGGAGCTTGCAACAAAAGCTCGGGATGAGCTCGGCAACGAGCAGGCCGCAACCGCATACGAAGATGAGGCGCAGGTCCTGGATGCAATCGCCGACAAGCTTTCGGAACTGTCGTTCAACGTCGGGTATGTACAGGGCGAAGAGGGCCAGGAGACCTACGACGAGGAAACTCGACGCAGAGACCTCGTCGCTGTCGAACAAGGTTCACGCAACGCGCTCGCGGTGAACCCTCGTCAGACGGCGGCCGTCGCCGACAAGCTGCGAAATCGCAGCCAGAGACTCGTCGGATGGATCGTGGTGTTTACGTTCGCGATCCTCTTCCTTGCGCTTGCCCAAATGTCGGCGAGTCGAAGAGTTCTGCTCGCCGGCGCGGGTTTGGGCATCTACGTGATTGCGGTCATCGGGGCCATCCTCGGAGAGGTACTTAAGTGGGGCTAGAGGTGGACCTTCTCGAGGAGGACGAGCTTCAGGACCCGTTCAAGCGACGCATTGCGTTGCTGGTCGTGGCCATTACTGTCTTCGGAAGTCTGGTCGCCTACCTGCAAACACACGCCGGCAATAAGGAGAGCCAGTTCGACCGCGAGGCCCAGATCAGCGCAATCCAGGGCCTCAGCGCGCAAGTCACAACTACGGCCGAGACCGTCCACGCGTACGACATCTACACACTCGGTGCGGAGTACGAGAAGAGAGGAAGCATTGCCCGTGGACGCTCACGCATAAGAAGTACGTCGGGTGAAGCAGGGGTCCTGACGAGCGAATCAGAGCACTGGGCCAGAGTGAAAACTTCGATTACGCCGCTGTCGCCGCTACTCGCAGACGAGCAGTACAACCAGAACGACGAGACGATCTTTCTCTACTACTCGGATCGCGGCGTAGCGGCCGATGTTGCGCAGCTTCAACAGCAGGCCGAGAGTGAGATAAGCGGCGCATGGGGCTCGAAGTCGAACTCATATGTCGGCGTGATCACTCTGCTCGCGGTGGCGCTGTTCTTGCTCGGCCTCTCCCTTACAGTCGCCGCTCCGACACGACGCTTCCTCGTCGTACCCGCCATAGGCATCGCCGGGATATCAGTTATTTGGAGCCTGGTCGTTCTTGTTACCGGAGTGCCGGAAACCCCCCGGCAGGCCATCACGCACATGGCCGAGGGAAACCGGCTCATCGGCCGCGCACAGTACGACGAAGCCAAGAAGGAGTTCGGCAAGGCGATTGCCATCCGCGACGATTACGCAGCGGCTTACGCGCGCAGAGCAGATGCAACTTTTCTTGCAGGCAGCACGGGCGAGAGTCAGTTCGTCAGCATCACCGATCCCAAGAGCCTCCGGTCGTCAACAGCCGATTACGAGAAGGCCGTTGATCTGGGCTCCAACGATGTCGCTGTCCTCGGGAACCTGGGCTTCCACTACTTCCTGCTCGAACGTTACGAGGATTCCCGGGATCTCACCCTCAAAGCTCTCGAAGTCAACGAGCAGATACCAAACGTGTGGTGGAACCTGGGGGTCACCGAGCTCGCACTGGGATTGAGCGAGGACGCCAAGGACTCCTACGACATTGGTATCGAGTACGCGCTCGGCCCCCAATACGTTGATTCGAGCAACGATCTTTTTGCCGGAGCACGAACCGACCTCGAGCTGCTCATCAGGCAGGTGCCCAACCGCAAGGACGTTGCGGAGGAGTTCGCGGCATATCTGACAGCAGCGCAGACCGACTTTCAGCTCGGGACGCAGACTCCCGACCCCGAAGACGTCGACCTCGAGATTCAAGATCTGCAACTGTCCCCGGAGGGTTCGGCGCTCAACACCTTCTACAAGTTCGAAACGTCGGCAAACGTTCCGGTCGGGTTTGTCTGGTACCACCGGGAGGACGAGAAGGCCGCCTGGTTTCAGAACCCCGCACTCACCACGTTCACCGAACTTCTGGCCGAAGAGTCCGGCCTCCAGATCTCGAGTGAGTCGGCCGTCTCGACGGGGCTGTGTCCCGTTCCGGGCCTTTATCGCCTGGACGTTTTCACAGCAGGCGAAAGGATCCTTAGCGAGGAGCTCACGGTGGAGGTCAGCGGGCTGGGTGAAAACGCGGTCGGCTACACCGACGAGAACCTTGGGTTCGGCATTTGTCATCCGGAAGGGTGGAAGGTCGACGCTTCCGACCCGGACGTTGTCACGTTCGAGCCGGAAGATGGCATCGTCAGCTTCTCGATAGCCGCATATCCGGTAGATCCCAGCCTTCTCGAGGACGCGGATTCCGTCGAGCTCGAGGTGCTCGAAGCCGCGTCCGGCGGCAACACACCGTCCCCCGAAACCGGGATCTTCGAATTCTTTGGTGGCGTCGATGGAAAATTCCGCTTCTACGATCTGGACCTTGGAGGAGCTCCCGGAACGATGGGAATCGGCGTCTCGCTTGGGGGCGACTCGGTCATGCGGACGGTGGTGCTCGTCGCGCCCGACACGCACGTCGATCTGTTGAACGAGTTCCTCGCGAGCCTGAGGTTCTACGCGCTAGACGCTTAACGCGGACGCCCCCTGCCGGAGGTTTTAGGCAAAAGCGGCGCGCCGATGTCGAAAAAGTGCCTTATTTGGACCTTTCATGCAACAGCGGCGGGCTGACGTCGAAAAAGTTCCAGGGAGGCGGGGCAGGGGGACGGATAGCGGCTAAACTGGGCGAAGATTCACGGGAAGTTAATCGGGAGCTGGGCTGCCGTCCGGCTCCTTTTGTTTTTTCTGATTGGGGTTTGAATATGCCGCACAAAGGATTGAAACCGCTTCGAATTGCAATGGTCGCACCTCCCTGGTTCCAGGTGCCTCCCGAGGGCTACGGCGGAATTGAGTGGATGGCCTACTGGCTGACAGAGGGCCTCGTTGCACTCGGCCATGAGGTCACCCTCATCGGCGCCGGCCAGAACAACACATCTGCAAACTTCCATTCGACCTTCGAGGAGCCCCCATCGCTCCGGCTCGGCGAGCCTTTGCCGGAGGCCATCCACCACGCGAAGGCGATGCAGATAATCGACGATCTCGATGTCGACGTGATTCACGATCACACTCTTATGGGCCCCCTCCTCGCGCGCACTCGTAAGGCCCCCACCGTCATCACAGCTCACGGGCCGGTCGACGGCGAGGTGTCCGACTACTTCACCGCGATGGGCGACAAGATTCATCTGGTTGCAATCTCCGAAGCTCAACGGCGCAAAGCCCCTCAACTCGCGTGGGCCGGAACCGTTCGCAACGCGATTCCGGTCGACGATTACACCTTCCGCAGCGTCAAGGAGGACTTCGTCCTGTTTCTCGGGCGCATGAGTCCCGAGAAGGGCGTTCACCTCGCGATCGAGGCCGCGCGTGAAGCGGGACATCACCTCGTCATCGCAGCCAAGTGCAACGAGCCGCTCGAGTACGAGTACCTCGAGGAAGAGGTCCGCCCGCGGCTTGGGCCATGGGCCGAGTGGATCGGTGAGGCCGACGCGGTCACGAAGAAAGACCTTCTCTCCAGGGCACGATGCTTGCTGTTCCCAATTCGTTGGGAGGAGCCGTTTGGAATCGTCATGGTCGAAGCCCTGGCCAGTGGCACTCCGGTCGTCGCTCTAACTGGGGGATCGGTGCCCGAGGTCGTTCTTCACGGAGAGACCGGTTACGTCTTCGACAAGCCGGACGAACTTGTGAAAGGCATCGAGGAAGCGGCGCTCATCGATCCCGAAGCATGCCGCGACTATGCGAAGAAGCACTTCGATATCGACCGGATGGTCCTCGGGTACGAGAGCCTTTACCGGCAGATAACTCTCGGCGAGCGTCTTGAAAGGCTCCCGCAAATTGTTCACAAAGACCAGGAGTCGCTGAAGCTGGGGGTGTAGCGTCGCATCTCGATGACAACCCCTCTTACCTGCAAGTAGGCAGCTGACCGCGGCCTTGTCTTCGCGCAAATCCGAAGAGCCTCCGGCCCCCAAGGGGGCCGGTCCAATCGGAAAGCTCCTATCGGCCCCCGCTATCACCGCGCAGTCCGGCGGGGACCGCCTTGTAATAAAAGAGGGGCGCATCTTCTTGCGCTGCGGTGTGGACGGCGACATCAATCCGAAGTTCGGAGGTGACGGCCTCTACTCTGACGACACCCGGTTCCTTTCTGAGTTGCAGATCCAAGTGAACGGTCACAGCCCCGTGGCACTCTCGGCGTCGGCAGTCCTCGGCTACGCGATGACCGTCAACTCCACGAACCCAGAGATCGTCGACAACGGCAACCGGATCTCACAGCAGACTTTGAGCATCGCTCGCCACCGGTTCATTGCAGACCGCTTGTACGAGCAGATCGCGATCACGAACTTCGGGCAGAAGGGGGCCGATGTCGATATCGAGATCACGCTCGGATCGGACTTTGCCGACACGTTCGAGGTTCGCAGAGTCAGGCAGCGGCATGTTCGTGGAAAGGAGATGCCGGTCAAGCGATCTCCGAAGGGGTTCGCGCTCGGCTATCTCGGCGAGGACGACGTGCTTCGCGAAGCCGTCGTGCAGTGGACGCACAAACCCAAAGGATGGACCTTCGACGATGACGGCCGTGCCCACCTTTTGTGGTCGATGAAGCTGGGGGCCGGAGAGCAAGAGACGGTCGGGTATTCGATCGAGCCCTCCGTTGGAGGCGAGACGCAAAAGGCCCGCTCATTCAAGACGGCCCTCTCCGAAGTGCGGGCCGCGCATGACAAATGGCTCAAGGACGGCTCTTCCATCTCAACCAACAACGACACTTTCAACGCGATCGTTGGCTCGTCCATACGCGACCTCAAGGCACTGCTCACTCCAATCGGTGACGAGGGCTTGGAGGTGATCACCGCGGGGATTCCGTGGTTCGTCGCTCCGTTTGGGCGTGACTCCTTGATCACCTGCTACGAGATGATCATGTTCAACGCAGAGCCGGCCCGCCAGACGTTGCTGTACCTGGCCGCCAACCAGGCCGACAAGGACGAGGCCTGGCGCGACGCCGAGCCCGGCAAGATCCTGCATGAAGTTAGAAGTGGCGAGCTCGCGGGGGCCGGCGTCATTCCTCACACCCCCTATTACGGCTCGATCGATTCGACGCCCTTGTTCCTGTTGTTGGCATCCGCTTACTACCGTTGGACGAACGACATCGAGACGATCGAACACCTCCGGCCCTCGCTCGAGAAGGCCCTCTCATGGATCGACGCGTACGGCGATATGGACGGCGACGGGTTTGTCGAATACGCAAGACGATCCGAAGCGGGCCTTGTCGCGCAGGGGTGGAAGGACTCCTTCGACTCGATAGTTCATGCCGACGGGTCGATTGCTGAGGTTCCCGTCGCGCTTGCAGAGGTACAGGGGTACGTCTTTCTTGCCAAGTCGCGAATGGCCGAGGTCATGCGTCTGTTCGGTGACGACGCCCGGGCCGACGAGTTGGAGAAGCAAGCCGCTCAGCTGAAGAAAGCCTTCAACGAGACGTTTTGGATGCCGGACGAGGGCACGTTCGCGCTCGGCCTCGATTCGTCGAAGAAGCTGATCCGCAGCGTCACATCGAACCCGGGGCACTGCCTGTACTGCGGCATCGTGGACCGGGACAAGGCCGCTTCGGTGGTCGAACGCTTGATGGCGCCGGACATGTTTTCCGGATGGGGGATCAGGACGCTCTCGAAGGACTCCAAGGCGTACAACCCGATGAGCTACCACAACGGTTCGGTGTGGCCTCACGACAACGCGCTCATCGCAGCCGGTTTCAAGCGGTACGGGTTCCATCAGGACACCAACACAATTGCATCCGTCCTGTTCGACGCCGCGGCGACCACGCGAGAGGCGCGACTGCCGGAGCTCTACTGCGGCTTTGACAGGGAGGAGGGTATTCCTTTCGTTGACTACCCAGTCGCGTGCAGCCCACAAGCCTGGGCCGCTGCCGCACCGATCGTTCTCTTGCAGGCGATATTGGGAATATCGGCCCGTGCCCCCGACGGAGTTCTGACCGTTAACCACCCGACGCTGCCCACATGGCTGGGCCAAGTGGAGATCGGAAATCTAAAAGTGGGGGCGTCGAAGCTGCACCTTTCTTTCCACAGAGACAGAGATCGCACATCGTTTGCCTTGATGGAGCGAGAGGGGAACGTGGCGGTAAGTGTTGAGGAGTAAGAGGGTTGAAATGGAACCCCCGGGGGGTATGACTAGAAATGTGACTATGACCGAGCTCGACCAGGAGGCAAAGCGGCTTGTAAAGCGGGCGGACGACGACTGCTTGAAACTGTCGCTCGTCCAGGACACGGTAGACCGCCTCGATCTGGACGACACGGAGACTGCGGAGCTGCTGGAGATAGTCGAACATTCCGGAGTCAACGTGGAAGACGACTGCGGCCACGAAGCCGAGTCCACCGTTTATCAGAACGGTCATCTTTCGGAAGTAACCAGCGACGCGCTCGGAATGTTCCTGCGCGAGATCGGCCGCTACGAGCTGCTCACGAAGGAAGAAGAGATCGAGCTAGCCAAGCGCATTGAGAAGGGCGACCAGAAGGCGAAGGATCAGATGATCACCTCCAACCTTCGCCTCGTCGTTTCGATCGCAAAGAAGTACCAGGGGCAGCTTCCGTTGATCGACCTCATTCAGGAAGGAATCCTCGGGCTGATCAGAGCGACGGAGAAGTTCGACTGGCGCCGCGGGTTCAAGTTTTCGACTTACGCAACCTGGTGGATTCGTCAGGCAGTCGGCCGCGGAGTTCAAACGCAGTCGCGCACGATTCGCATTCCCGTGCATCAGGCCGAGAGAGAGTGGAAAGTCTACAAGTCTGAGAAGGAGCTCGTCGAGAAGCTCGGCAGGCCCCCCACGGACAAAGAGATTGCCAAAGCTGCGGGAATCACCGTCTCGCAGCTCAAGGATCTTCGTGACGCGGCCCGCGTGGTCGCAAGCCTCGATGCTCCGGTCGGCGAAGGAAGCGACACAACGATCGGCGACCTGCGGGTTGAGAACGGCGGGGGGCCGGCTGAGGAAGTCCAGATCTCGCTCGCAGAGGAGAGCCTGCGCAAAGCCGTGGGAGTCCTCCCCGAGCAGGAGCGCAGGGTTATTGCGATGCGCTACGGCCTGGACCAGTCGGATCCGATGACATTGCAGGAGGTGGGCGACGTCTTGGGTCTCAGCCGCGAACGCGTGAGGCAGATCGAACGGCATGCGTTGCAGTCGCTATCGAGAAGCAGGGAACTCGAAGCTCTCAGCGAAGTCGCTTAACCCCCGCGGTTCTTCCTCTTGAACGCGTAGCCCACCAGCAGCACCGCCGCGACCTTTCCGGCAAGAGAGCGCCGCCCTTTCGAAGTCTCGTTCTCGAGGCGTTCCCTGCGCACAACGCCGTCGGGCATGTAGTCACCAGGGGGCAGCTTGCCGCTCCGCTCGGCATTGCGGCGTTCGAGCTGGCCATTCAGCTCGGCCCCCAGCAGGATCACCAGAACGCTTAGATACATCCAGAAGAGAAGGACGACCACCCCCACAAGCGAGGCGTACGTCTGCGCGTACGACTCTTCGCCGAACGTCCGGACGTAAAAGGAGAAGATCTTCGATACCAGCAGCCACCCAACCGTCGCGAGGATTCCGCCGGGGGTGATCCACTGCCATGAGGGCTTTCGGCGATTAGGGCCGAAGTAGTAATAAGTCGCAACCAGAACGATCAGGCCGACCAACGCAACCCCCCACCTGAAAAGGTCCCACGCGACGCCAAACGCCCTGCCCGCCGGAAGGTTCTCGATGATCCACCTGCTCGAGGGCTTTCCAAAGATGAGAAGCCCTGCGGCCAGTCCGCCGAACACCGCGGTCATGATCACGAGCAGAACCCCGTAGAGGCGCTTTTTGAAGAAGGTGCGTTCGACCTTGACGTCGTAGCTGACATCGAGTCCCGCCTGAAGCGCGACCATCCCTGTCGATGCGCTCCAGAGCGCGAGCGCGATACCGATGAGTGTTGCGATCAGCGATGCGCGCTCTTTGCCAGAGGCTGCTCCCGACACTGCCTTCGTCAGAATCTGCGCCGCCTCTCCGGGAAGGGCGGACCGGATTACATCCTGGATGCCGTTGGTGAGGGCCGAGCCTGCGTCGACCAGGTCGAGTATTCCGACGGCAGCGATCAGGCCTGGAAAGATTGCCAGGAACCAGTAGAAGGCAACACCCGCGCCGATCAGCGTTCCGTGGTCGTTCTTCATCTCTGCGGCGGTTCGCTTTAGGACCAGCTTCCAATCCTGCTTCGTCAGCTCGCGTGGGGACTCCTTGTCTGCTTCACCGGCCGAGGGGGCCGGAATCAGCTCGCGTTCGTCCGATTGGGGTGTGTCCGGGCCGGACTGCGCGCTGTCGGGAGGAGCGTCCGGGGAGCGCGCACCAATTTGGGTCATGGCTCTAATCCTTTCCCATCGCGGTCACTCTCACTCCGGGGGCCTCAGGTTGGGGGCGTTTTGTGCAAAAGCGGCGCGCTCTTGTCGAATATGTGCCAAATATGGGTCTGGCGTGCAAAAGCGCCGCGCTGATGTCGAAAATGTGCACGGGACGGGGCCGTTATCCGGCTCGATCGGCCGGCTACGTAGGATGTGAGCATGCCTGCCAATACGCCAAAGAAGGGCAAGGCCAGCAAGGACTATCGGGAGAAGCGTTCGTTCGACAAAACTCCCGAGCCGCCGCCCGAGGTAAGCGGGGACGTCGACGTTTCGAAGGCCCTCGCAGGAAAGACCTTCGTCATCCATCAGCATCACGCGACGCGGCTTCATTTCGATCTTCGCCTGGAGATGATGAACGGGCGCACGCCGGTCCTTGTTTCCTGGGCCGTCCCGAAGAACCTTCCGCAGAAGAAGGGAAAGCCGGCACTTGCGATAAAGGTCGAGGACCACCCCTTCGAATACGGGTCGTTCTCCGGATCGATCCCGTCGGGGAATTACGGGGCCGGGGCCGTCCGCATCTTCGATGCGGGCAACTACGAGCTTTTGGAGCAGGAGCCGGACAAGCTGAAGTTTCGCCTCGAGGGTTCGCGCATGAAGGGCGTCTACAACCTCATTCGTACGAAGAAAAGCCAGAGCGGCAAGCAGGAGTGGCTGGCGTTCTTGAGCGAGCAGCTGCGCGACGAGCCCGAGCCGATGCCCGCGGCTGAGCCGATGCTGGCAACCCTCGCCGACAAGGCTTTCGACGACGACGCCTGGTTCTTCGAGCCCAAGTGGGACGGCGTGAGGGCCATCGCAACCTGCGACACCACCACCCAGCTCATGTCGCGCAACTCCAAAGACATCACCGGCGGGTACCCGGAGCTTCACAAGATGCACGAGCAGCTGGTGGCGTTCGACGCGATGGTCGACGGCGAGATCGTGGCAATGGACGGGGGGGTGCCATCGTTCGAGAAGCTGCAGTCGCGCATGCACGTTCGCAACCCCAAGGATGTCGAGCGTCTGGCCCGGACAACCCCGGTCACCTTCGTTGCATTCGATCTGATCTATCTGGACGGGCGTTCACTGGCGAAAATGCCGATGAAGGATCGGCGACAGTTGCTCGAGGCGACCGTCGTACAAACCCCGTGGGTGCAGTTGTCACCTTCGATCAAGGGCGATGGCCTGGCGCTGTTCACAGTCGCAAAGGAGAAGAACCTGGAGGGGATCATCGCCAAGAAGGCGACCTCTTTGTATGAGCCGGGAAAGCGGAGCCGAGCGTGGCTGAAGATCAAGACGGTTCTCGACGCAGACGTGGTCGTCGGCGGGTGGACGCACGGCGGCGGCAACAGGTCCGGTGCGATCGGCGCGCTGCTGATGGGGGCCTACGACGGCAAGGAGTTTCGGTACGTCGGTTCGGTCGGAACGGGCTTCGATCGCAAGAGCCTCGAGCTGGTCGCATCGAAGCTGAAG